>CAVWKL010000074.1:0-4248 GCA_963755075.1 uncultured Alphaproteobacteria bacterium | reverse complement strand
AGGATTTCCGCGCCGTAGGGGTCGGCGACGATCAGGCCCGCGTCCTCAGGCATGATTTCGATTGGAAACTCAGCGGAAATGGCGAAATAAAGTCGGTCGCAATGGGCGGCGTAGTCGCGCCATTTGTGATCGGCGCGAAAATCGGCGATCGAAGACTTGATCTCGACGATCAACAGCGCGCCCTCGCCGTTGAGCGCGACCAGGTCGGCGCGGCGGCCGTCGAGCAGCGGCAACTCGGTGACCGTGGAAAAACCCCGCGCGCGGAGCAACCTCCGAACCCCGCGCGCAATGCCCGAGGCCGTCTCGGATTGGCGGCCGTCGGCGAGCGCGGGAGGCGGGGGTTCGCGCATCTCAGCGCCCTCCCGCGTCGGCGGCGCGCGTTCCCATTGCCGTGCGATCCAAGTTGTATCGCGGGTCGCGTTCTGATTGTAGTCCGTGCCTCTGATTGTGGAAAATGGCGAGCGCGCCAACCGCAAAACGCGCCAAAGCGCGCGATCCAACAGCGAGGCTAATCGCTTGACGTAAAACGGTTACATGTGGTTTTTTGAACGCCGCCGCGCGATCGCCGCCGCTCGTCGCCTCGCTCCGTCCACAACTTGCCGTCCATAAGTTGCGCACGCCGCGGCTCCTGGCGGGAAATGTCGCCCAAGTCGTGACCAACCGTCCCGGCCGCGAGGCGGTCGCCACGCTGTATGGCTGGGGGCAAGTTTTGCTCGCGGTCACCGCTCTATCGCCCAGCAGGCGACCTCGCGCCCCTGTTTGGCCTCGAGTTCCGGCTTTTCGCTGCGGCAGCGGTCGAAGGCGAGCGGGCAGCGCGGACTGAAGGGACAGCCGGGCGGCGGCGCGATCGGCGAGGGCGGCTCGCCCGTCAAAATGATCCGCTCGCGTTTGGCGCCGGGGTCGGCAATCGGCGTCGCCGACAGCAGCGCGCGCGTGTAGGGATGCTGCGGACGGGAAAAGATCGAATCGCGTGAGCCGATTTCGACCGCGTGGCCGAGGTAGATCACCAGAACCTCGTCGGCGATGTGGCGCACGACGGAGAGATCGTGCGAGACGAAGACATAGGCGAGCGTGAAGTCCTCCTGCAACTGCGCGAGCAGATTCAGCACTTGCGCGCGGATGGAGACGTCGAGCGCCGAGACCGGCTCGTCGAGCACGAGGATCTTCGGCCGCAGCACCAGCGCGCGCGCGATGGCGATGCGCTGACGCTGGCCGCCGGAGAACATATGGGGGTAGCGATGGTAGTATTCGGGCCGCAATCCGACCTTGGCCATCATGGCCTGCGCCGCCGCCTCGCGCTCCGCCGCCCGCAGGTTGGTGTTGACGAGCAGAGGCTCCTCCAGCGCCTTGCCGATCTTCTGGCGCGGATTGAGAGATCCATAGGGATTCTGGAACACCATCTGGATTTCCTGGCGCAGGCGCTTGCGTCGGGAGGCGTCGGCGCCCGCCACGTCCTCGCCCTCGATCATCAGCGCGCCGGCGCTCGGCTTTTCGATCAGCGTCAACAAGCGCGCCAGGGTCGATTTGCCGGAGCCGGATTCGCCGACGACCGCGAGCGTGCGCCCGGGAAAAAGCGAGAACGAAACCCCCACCAGGGCGTGGAGGGTGGCGGCGGACCGGAACGCGCCGCGCGAAACCAAATAGTCGCGCGACAGCGCGCGCGCTTCGAGAACCGGACTCATGCGGGCGCCCCCGCCTCGGCATCGGCCGTCGTCGGCGCGCCGCGGCGCAGCGGCGTGTAGCAGAGGGCGCGCCCCAGGTCCGCTGCGGCGGGGTGGGGCGCGCTGGCGCGGCAGGCTTCGAAAGCATAGGCGCAACGCGGGGCGAACAAGCATCCCTGAGGCCGGTCGAACTGGCCGGGGACGACGCCGGGAATGGCCGGCAATCGGCGCTGCTTTGCCCGCTCCGGCAGCGCGGCGAGCAGGGCCGCGGTATAGGGATGGTGCGGATCGGCGAAGAGGCCGCGCGTCGTGTTCGTCTCCACCTGCTGACCGGCGTATTGCACGATGACGCGATCGGCGGTCTCGGCGACGACGCCCATGTCGTGGGTGATGAGCACGAGGCCCATGCCGTTGTGCTTGCGCAAGGACACCAGGAGATCGAGGATCTGCGCCTGGATCGTCACGTCGAGCGCCGTCGTCGGCTCGTCGGCGATCAAGAGCTTGGGTCGGCACGCCAACGCCATTGCGATCATCACCCGCTGGCTCATGCCGCCGGAGAGCTGGTGAGGAAAGGATCCCGTGCGGCGCGCCGGATCGGGAATGCCCACCTCTTCCAACAATTCGACGACGCGCCGCGCCCGGGCGCGCCGATCGAGGCGGAGATGGGTTTTCAGCGCCTCGTCGATCTGAAAGCCGACGGTGAAGCACGGATTGAGCGAGGACATCGGCTCCTGGAAGATCATCGCCAGATCCTTGCCGGCGATGCGGCGACGCTCCTTGGGCGTCATCGTCAACAGGTCCGCGCCGTCGAACGCCATGCGGTCGGCGCCGACGCGCGCCGTGAAAGGCAGCAGGCCCATCACCGCCAGCATCGCCACCGACTTGCCCGAGCCGGACTCGCCGACGATCGCAAGCACTTCGTCGCGGTCGACCGTGACATCGATGCCATCGACGGCCATGAAGGCGCCGTGCCGGGTGGCGAAGGCGACGCTGAGGTTGCGAACGTCGAGCAGGGGCATGGCGCGCCTAGCTCCGCCGCATCTTGGGATCGAGCGCGTCGCGCAACCCGTCGCCGGTCAGGTTGATCGCCACGACGGTGATGAGGATGGCAAGGCCCGGAAGCGTAACGATCCACGGATCGGAGCGGATGAACTCGCGCGAATCGGCGAGCATCGTGCCCCACTCCGGCGTCGGCGGCTGCGCGCCGAGACCGAGGAAGCCGAGGCCGGCGGCCTCGAGGATCGCGTCGGAGACGCCGAGCGCGGCCTGCACGATGAGCGGGGCGAGGCAATTGGGCAGCACCGTCGAGAGCATCAGCCGCAGCGGCCCGACGCCGGCGACGCGCGCGGCCATCACGTAGTCCTTGTTGAGCTCGCCCATCGCCGAGGCGCGCACCAGGCGCACGTAGCGCGGGAGATAGACGATCGTGACGGCGACGATCGTGTTGGCGAGGCTCGGCCCGAGAATGGCGACGACGAGGATGGCGAGCACCAGGCTCGGCACCGCCATGATCAGGTCCATCACTCGCGTGATCAAGACGTCGGCGATCGATCCCGCCATCGCGCTGATCAAGCCGAGCACGACCCCGATGACGAAGGAGACGCTCATCACGGAAAGTCCGATGAACAGCGAAACGCGCGCGCCGTAGATCAGCCGCGAAAGCGTGTCGTGGCCGTCGCCGTCGGTGCCGAGGGGGAAACGCCACGAGCCGCCGAGCTGCCAGACCGGCGGCGCGCGCACCGCCTCGCGGAACTGCTCGATCGGCGAGTGCGGGGCAAGGATGTCGGCGGCGAGCGCGATGGCGACGATCGAAAGGAAGACGGTAAGTCCGAATACCGCGCCTCGGTTCTCGCGAAACGCCGCCCAGAAGGCGGCGAACGGCGAGGGTTGCGCGAGGACGCGCGCGCCCTCGTCGGCGCCCGAGGCGGAAAACGCCATGTCAGCGGCCATGGCGGATTCTCGGGTTAATAACGCCATAGACGAGATCGACGACAAGGTTGACCGAGACGACGACCGCGGAGACCAGCAACACCCCCCCCTGGAGCGCGGGGTAATCGCGCCGGCTGATCGAATCGATCAGCCAATGACCGACCCCGGGCCAGGAGAAGATCGTCTCGGTGAGGACGGCGCCGGCCAGCAAGCTCGACACCGACAGGCCGATCACCGTGACGACCGGAAGCAGGGCGTTGCGCAGGGCGTGCACGCCGATGACGCGCAGCGGCGAAAGCCCTTTGGCGCGCGCGGTTCGCACATAGTCCTCGCTCAGCACCTCGAGCATCGATGAGCGCGTCATGCGCGCGACCACGCCGAGCGGCACGGTCCCGAGCACGATCGCGGGCAAAATGAGATGGCGCAGCGCATCAAGGAAAGCGCCGGGCTGATCGGAAAGCAGCGAGTCGATCGTCATGAAACCCGTAGGCTGATCGTAATAATAATTGATCAAATCGACGCGGCCGGAGACCGGCGTCAGACCGAGGTTGAGCGAAACGAACATGATCAGCAGCAGGCCCCACCAGAAAATTGGCATGGAATAGCCGAACAGCGAGATCGTCATCAGCGCCTGATCGTAAAATCCGCCGCGCTTGAC
>CAVWKL010000073.1:0-19598 GCA_963755075.1 uncultured Alphaproteobacteria bacterium | reverse complement strand
TGTGCGCAGGGAAATAGCCGCCCTCGCAGGTGAAATCGTAATCCAGCCGGCTGATGCCCGGAATAATCAGTCCCGCCATATCCTGTGATCCCGAGGGCGCAGCCTTGCCTTGATTCTCGGCATCATAGAGGATGCGCACCAATTCCCGCGGGTCTCGATCCGGCAACGCGTCGTTCCACAATTTGCGTGCGACCTCGCGCGTGCTGGTGGCCATGCCGCTGCGATCCATGCAGCGAAAGGTGGGCTCAATCCCCACCACCACCATCGATCCCGGCGGAGTGGGGTTGTGCATGGAAACAAACGGCTGGTCAATCCACCCGCCGGCGAAAGCCATGCGATAAGGGATTTTGCCGATGACCGAAGTGATGTCATGATCGGAGGGGTGGGCATAGGAAGAGACCTTGGGAACCTTTCGCTCGGCCCGCCAGCAGACCTTTCGCCCTCGCGCGCGGGACAATCCATCATACTCCGGGCGCCTATGGGCCGGGAAGCACGGCACCGCAAGCTGCAAAGTCTACCTCACACTTGGGTAGGGGTACAGTTTGATGTTGTAGCAGCGAGTTTACCTCGCCCCAGGTGGCGGCATAAAGCCGCCTCTACATCAATGAGCTGTACCACTACCCACCCTTGGCCCTGCTTGCCAATTGAGATTTCCTGGATGATTCCATTTGCCGCCCTCCAACAAGCCACACGGGGCGCGGCACAGGTTAGGAGCATGAAGGTTTTTGCTCGCCCGGCGCAATCCGGCTGTCTCATCCTTCATCGTTTGGAAGAATTTGCCTGCAAGCGAGGGTTGTGGCAGATTCTTAGCATATGGCCGTCAACAACTCAAAGGAGCAATCCGCTGCAACCCCGCCGGACGTTTGGCCAAATTGCCAAGCAGGCGGGGTCTGTTCATGCTATTCGGGACCATCTTGATGATCCCGCGCATCCGGCGCTGTCGGCGTCTGCCCCGACAAGGTGCGCCCGGAACGGTCGGTGATCGTGCCGGAGATCATCAGCGGCAGGCGCGTCCCGCGCGCGGCGAAAACCGCCTCGCAGGCGAAGACCGCCGCTTTGGCGTTGAGCGTGTCGAAAATCGTTTCGATCAGGATGAGGTCGGCGCCGCCGTCGATCAGGCCGACGATCTGCTCGGCGTAGGCTTGGCGCAGCGCGTCGAAGGTTGTCGCGCGGAAGCCGGGATTGTTGACGTCGGGCGAGATCGAGGCGGTGCGGTTGGTCGGCCCCAGCGCCCCGGCGACGAAGCGGCGCTTGCCGTCGAGGCGCTCGGCCTTCAGCGCCGCGCGACGCGCCAGCCGGGCGCCGTCGCGATTGAGGTCGTAGACCGCCTCCTGCATGCCGTAATCGGCCTGGGCGATCGCTGTTGAAGAGAAGGTATTGGTCTCCAGGATGTCCGCGCCGGCCATCGCATAGGCGAAGTGGATGTCCTCGATCGCCTGCGGCTGAGTGAGGGTGAGAAGATCGTTGTCCCCCTTGAGCAGGCATTCGCAGCCGACGAAACGCTCGCCGCGGAAATGGCTTTCGTCGAGGGCAAGGCCCTGAATCTGCGTCCCCATCGCGCCGTCAAGAATGAGGATGCGCTCGCGCGCCGCCTCGACAAGGGCGTGCGCGACGTCGCTCCGCGCGGCCGAGGCAGGCTCGAACAGGTCAAGGGGCTTCGCGCTCATCAGGTCGCCTTGGTCGGTCTCATATAGACATAACTACATAAACATATCTTTATATTAGATCAAGCCGCGATGCTTTCCCCGTTGTCGCCGAAAACCGCGCCGAGGTTCGACGAGAACATCGGGATGGTTGCATCGATGTCTATATTCCCGTAATAGGAAGCATATCGCAATGCTGTCGACGAACGCCATGGGGAAGGTCGGCATGTGGTTCAAGGTCGAGCAAAAGCGCACGTCCAAGGGGCAGAAATTCGTCGTCCGCTGCGCCTCCGAGATCGCCGGCAAGCCGGTGATGGAGGAGCGTCCGGCGCAGGGCGCGGCGGCCGCGCGCCGGGCGGCGGAGGTGCTCGCCTCCAGTCTGAACATGACCGCGACCGTCTACGGCGCCGACGCCGAGGGCGAGTTCGTCTACGGCGTGCATGAAGTCTCCGACGGCGCGGGCGAGGCGAGCAGCCCGATCATCATGCGCCTCTACGCGGAATCGGCCGCCGCCTCGCTGTCGTTGAAGGATCAATTGCTGGCGCAAATTCCCGAGGATGCGATCCGCGGCTTCGCCGCGCTCGCCGCGTCTCTCGGCTACCTCGTCGCCCAGCACAAGCAGGTGAAACGGTCGGCGACGCCGGAGATCCGCTATTCGACCCTGTTCCGCATCTTCTGCGGCGGCGGCGATCCTGGCGTCCTGAGCCTGAACGCCGACGACGCGTCGCTGGCGTTGCTCAGCCGCCGGCTCGTCGGCATGCCCGGCTGGGTGTGGCTCAGCGAACTCACCGGACTGGGCGTCGCCGAACTTCAAGCCGTCAACCCGCATTTCACGCCGCGCAAAGTCGTCCTGAACATCGACGGGGAGATGCAGGTGTTGCAGCCGCGCACCGTGTTCCGCGGCGTTGCGCCAGGCAGCGGCCGCCAGTTCATGCTGATCCTGCAGGTCGCCGGCCGCACCACGACCTCCTATCAGAACGGCCTCGACAGCGTCGGCCTCGTCTACCACGAAGCCGACGAGGCGGAGGTGGTCGCGCTGGTGCGAGACCTGTTGCGGGAGACGAACGTCTTCAAAAATCGGATCGTGCTGGTCAATCGCGATCTGCGCACGGTGCGTTCGCGCATGTCCGACCGCTCCTGGGCCGACGTGATCCCGCACGAGCGGGCGCGCGAGGAGCTCGACTTCATCGCCGCCTCCATCCGCGATCGCGAAATGCTCAAGGCCGAGGGCTTGACGATCAAGCGCGGCCTGTTGCTTTCCGGGCCGCCCGGCGACGGCAAATCGACCGCCATCGAATGCTTCGTCAACAGCGTCGCCGGCGAGGCGACGATCATCATTGTCGAAGCGGTCGACCACATCAGGGCCATCTACCATCTCGCGCAGATGCTGGCGCCGTCGGTGGTCATCCTCGAGGACCTCGATTTGATGACCAAGTCGCGCCAGAGCCTCTACGGCATGACGGGCAAGGACGACGTGACCGGCGAATTGTTGCAGGTGCTTTCGGGCGGCTCGGCTTACGCCGACATCGTCACCATCGCCACCACCAATCATCCCGAGGCGATCGACGACGCGCTGGCCAAGCGCGCCGGCCGCTTCGATGCGCACGTCCGCATGGGCTACCCGAACGACGAGACGAAGCAGCGCATCCTCGAACTTTATCTCGATCGGTTCGGCGTGGCGGACGAATTGACCCGTCGGCATTTGCAAATGGCCCTCGCCAAGGATCTCGGCCGGCTGCACCTCGTGCCGGCGCATATCGAGGAATTCGTTAAGGCCGGCGTCAAGCGAGCCCGGCTCGCGCGCCGCGTCCCCGAATATTCGGACTTCGAGCCGGGAATCGAGGCGACGAAGTCGATCGCCTCGGCCAAGGCGGCCACGCAGGCTGGAGGTTAGGCGAAGGAAACGCCCTCGATCGCCTGCGACAAGCGGTCGCCTCGCCATCGCGTCGGCAGAAGCCTACCTTGCCAATGGGCAAGCATTGAATTGCATGCTCGCAAACGGGAACCTCAAGAGGCTATCATGGCCAAAATTGATCTCGCCGCGGCGCGGCTGCTTTCGCGCCGCACCCTGCTGGTCGGCGGCGTCGCGTTGGGCGCCGGCGCGACGTTGGCGGCGACCGGCCAAGCGGCGACGCCGAAGGTTTCGCAGGCTTGCGTCGGTTTCAGCGATTCGCCCCGCGACGGGCGCAAATGCGGCAATTGCCGGCTGTTCCGCGCGCCGTCGTCCTGCCTCGACGTCGCCGGCGTGATCGCGGACAATTGCAGCTGCAAGATCTGGTTGCCGAAGACCGCGTGACGAAGCGCGGCTGCGGTCGGCAAGGATTGGCGCGACGGCCTCCGTGACGAGGCGCCGCGCCGAATGTGCTGGGCGTTGACGAAGCGCGGCGGTTGATGCAAATCAATCGTGCCGACGCCGCGGAGGCGCCATATTGCCGTGCAAGCGTCGCCCACGGGCAATGGGCGGCGCGTTGATCGACCCCGTCGATACGCGTCGGCTCGGGTTCGCCGCCGGGTGGAAACCTCTTGGAAAGGTCAATCACATGCCTGATCGGAATTCGCTAAACGTGAACCGCCGCACCGTGCTGCTCGCCGCCGCCGGCGCGGCGCCCTTGCTGGCGCTGGGCGCGACCGCGGCCAGGGCCGCCGGCCTTCCCCCGACCGCGGTCGCCTATCAGGCCACGCCGAAGGACGGCCACCAGTGCGACGGATGCAATTTCTTCGTCGCGCCGAATGCCTGCAAGTCGGTGTCGGGCGTGATCGCGCCGACCGGCTGGTGCAAGCTGTGGGTCAAGAAGGCGTAAGGCGCAAATTAACGCTTTGCTAACCATGTCCTGCTTGCATGAGCGCAAGTTTTCGAATTAGGTTCCGAGTTCGTGGAGCTTTCCCGCGGCGCGGCGACCCGAATACGGACGCCGCGACGGAGTGGGCGCCGGGCGCGAAGCGGGGGCGGGAAATGCGGCAGATCGAACGTTCGACCGGTTCGCGGGTAGGGCGCGCCGTCAAGCATTCGCCTCGCGGCCTCGCGGGAGCGGCCGCTGTGCTGGGGTTTTTCGCCGTTCTCCTGCTGGCGTCGTTGCTCGCCGTTCAGCCCGCCTCGGCCGTGCCGAGCTTTGCGCGCCAGACCGGTCAGCCCTGCGCCGCCTGCCACACCGCCTTTCCCGAACTGACGCCGTTCGGCCGCCGCTTCAAACTCAGCGGCTACACGCTGCAAGGCGGCGCGCCGACGCTGCCGCCGATCGCGGCGATGATCATGCCGTCGTTCACCCATATGCAGGCGCCGTACGATTCCGGCAGTCAGCCCTCGGGATTGAAGACCAACGACAACTTCGTCACGCAGCAGGTGACCGGCTTCCTGGCCGGACAGATCTATGGAAATCTGGGCTCATTCGTTCAGGTGACCGGCAATCCGGTTACCGGGCAGGTCGCGCTCGACGCGACGGATGTTCGCTACGTCGACTCGGTCAAGTTGTTCGGCGCCGATACCTTCATCGGCATTACCGCCAACAACACGCCGACGGTGCAGGATGTCTGGAACACGGTCAATGCGTGGAGCTTCCCCGAAATCGCCTCCTCGATCGCTCCGGCCTTCGCGCCGCCGGGCACGCACATCGACGCGTTGGCCCAACAGGTCGGCGGCGCCGGCGCCTATCTCTTCTGGAACGACATGCTCTACGCCGAGCTGACGGCCTATGGCGGACTCAATAAGACCGCTCTCGAGGCGCTGGGCGAACGACCCGGGCCGGCGCCGGACGTGCAGGAAGGCGTCTCGCCCTACTGGCGGCTCGCTCTGGAGCCGCACTGGGGTGACCACTACCTGATGATCGGCACGTTCGGCATGTACGGGCAGACCGTCCCCGGCGGCGTGTTCGGTTTCGGGGCCGACCAGTACACCGACATCGGCTTCGATTCGCAATACCAGTATGACGGCGACAAATATAGCGTCACGCTGAAACTGTCGAATATTATGGAATTCCAGAAATTCAACGCCACGTTTGCGCAAGGCGGGTCGTCGAACCTCAACGACAGGTTGGATAGTTTCAAAGCGAACGCCTCGTTCGTCTGGGACCACACGTACTCGTTTACCGGCGGATACTTTAACGTTTCCGGCACGAAAGATTGCCTGCTTTACGGTTCGGGCAATGCGCCGTCTTGCATGATTGCAACTCCCGGGGATTTCAACAATAGCTTCGCCAACAGCCCCAACGGCGACGGCCTGATCTTCGACGCCGCCTATCTGCCGTTCAGTCACGGCAGCCCGGGCCCCTATTCGACCTACAACGCCCGCATCGGCATCCAGTACGTGCAATATCTGAAGCTCTACGGGGGAACGAACAACTTCGACGGGGCGATCGGGACGGTTCCGGGGGCGGGCGGCACGCACAACGCCTCGGGCAACAACACGCTGTTCCTCTACGCCTGGCTAGCCTTCTAGGGGCGCGCCGGCGCGTCGACTAGGGCCGTAACGTCCGCTTGAGTCGAGCGGCCGACAGAGAAGCGGTTCGGGCCAACAACGATAAGATCGTTGCGACCTCCTTGCCGCGATCGATGGGAGAAAGCGATGCTGAGGGCAGCCATGAACGATGCGGATCCGGCCGACCGGCATGGAATCGCCCGCGAGTGCGTCGCGTCTTTCCGGCACGGCGGGCGACTTTGCGGCGCCGCGGCGCACCGCGTCCTTCTCTCGGCGCCGGCCGCCCTCGCGATCCTCGCGTTGACAGCGACGGGATCGGCCGCTCTGGCCGACACGCTCAATTTCCAGGCCGATCTCAACGGCGCCCGCGAGGTGCCGCCCAACGACAGCACGGCGACCGGCCACGTCGAAGCGACGTTGGACACCGGCACCAACACGCTGACCTGGAGTTGCACGTATTCGGGCCTCTCCTCCGGGCCGATCGGCGCGCATTTCCACGGGCCCGTCTCCTATATCGGCGCGACGTCGGAGGAGAACGCGCCGATCCAGGTGGGCACGCCCGGCAATTTGGCGAGCCCGTTCAGCGGAAAGTCCACCATCGACGCCACCCAGGCGCAAGATCTGAAGATCGGCCGCTGGTATTTCAATCTTCACTCGACGAAATTTCCCGGCGGAGAGATTCGCGGGCCTGTCGTTCGAAAATGAGGGCAGGCTTCCGGGGCGCGATCATGTTCGCCGGACCGATCGCCGCGCTGGCGAGCGCGAGCGGCTGTTGGGCCGGCGATCCGGTTGCCGGAAAGGCGATCTTCGAGCGAATTTGCCACACCTGCCATGCGGCGCTGCCCTACACCGGCCGCATCGGCGTCGCCAATCTGCCGAAGTTCCTCGCCAACCCCCGGCGCTACAAACCGGATACGGCGATGACGTTTCCGGGTCTGCGCAGCGCGAAGGACATTGACGACGTGATCGCCTTCATCACGGGGGACCATTGAGCCGAACGGCGGGCGCCGATGCGCTTTGAGCCGAGGGGCGCGAAAAACGGGGGAGGCGTACGATGCCCCGCCACGAGGCGGCGCGAAGCGGAAGCATCGGCGGTCGCGCTCGGCGCGCCGCGATGGCCGCCGGCCTCGCCGCCGGGGTTCTTGCCCCGGGTTCGGCGGCCGGCGAGGACGTGGAGCCCAAAGTCTCGCCCGACCGCATCGAGGATGTCCCCTCGACCAAGCCGGACCCGTTTCCCGCCTTCGACAATTTCGCTTGGCGCGCGTTCGTCGCGCTCGCATGGCCGGCGCTGACCGACCCCGCCCATCGTGGGCAGCCCGATCGCGCAAAAACGCTCGGCGACCCCGGCCCCCGGGTGTGGGAGACCTTCAAGTCGCGCTACGAGGTCTTTCAGCGCGGCCCGGACGGGCGCGCTCTGAGCCCGGCGAAATGGGATAGCTACGAGGGACGGAACCCTTGCGGCGACGGCGTCGACAATCGAACCAAGACGCTCGCGACGTTCACGCCCTTCGCCGACTTCAATCAGGCGAGCTTTACCCCGGGGAAATTCCTCGGGCCTCTCGTGGCGCAGAACGGCGCCTATACGCGCTACGAAGTTCGGATCAACGAGGCCGAGTACGACTCGATTGTCGATCACGGCTGGTTCCGCCGCGATTTGGCGCCGACGCTGGAAGCGCCGGCTCAATTCGCCGTCGGATCGCTCGCGGTGAAGGCGGCCTGGCGCATCCTCACCGACGCCGACCCGCCGGCCGTCCGGCGCCGTTACTATGTCGTCGCCGACGCCGAAGTCGTCGACGTCGCCAAGAGTTTGGCGGCCGGACGGCCGACTTGCGCCAAACACGACGTCGCGTTGGTCGGCCTGCACATCGCCGTCAAGACGAAGTATCGGCCGCAGTGGCTATGGAGCACCTTCGAGCACGTCGACAACGTGCCGCCCGTCGGCGTCGGCGAAACGCGCGAACCCGACGCGAAAGACTGGAATGCGCCCTATTCCTATAACGATCCGTCCAAGGAACAGAGGGAGATCGCTCCGCCATCGGACTCGCCTTTGGCGCAGCCGGTCGGGCCGGACAATCCGCCGAAGATCAATCCGGAGCCGACGCAGGTCATCCGCAAGCGCCCAATCCATCGCGAGATCATGGCGATGAACCGGGCCTATTGGGCGCTGCCGGAAATCCGCGGCACGGTTTGGGCGAATTATATGCTTGTCGCGACCCAATGGCCGACGGTGACCCAACCGCCGACGCCCGACAACGACGGCCGATACTTTCCCGGCCTGCGCCTCGATCCGCTGACGCCGGCCGAGCCCTATCAGGTCGAGGCGGACAAGCAAGGCGAAGCGGACGAAAACCTCGTCAACGTGACGATGGAGACTTACGCGCAGGATCTTCCGGCGAGCTGCATGGCTTGTCATCACGCCGTATCGAACGCCATCGGGCGCGGCTTTGTCGGGATTCTCATCGACGCCAACTAAGCAGGCGCCCGGCCGCCCGGCGCCGAGCGCGCTGCGCCTTCACTTAGCGCGGTCGATAACCGTGACGCCGACGATGGTGTAATTCTCGGCGACGATGTCGAAGGCGACTTTGTCGCCGACGTTGAGACCGGCGACGAGCGTCGGCGGCCTCGTGCGAAACACCATCTCCATCGCCGGCATGAAGCCTTTGATGTCCTGATGGTTGATCGTCAGCCAGCCGGTGGCCGGGTCGATCGCCTTGACGACGCCGACGCCGTGAAAAATGCCTGTCGGCTCGGCCTCTTGCGCCTGCGCCGAGGCAGTGCACAGCGCCGACCCGAGGGGGATCGTTCCATCCGCGACGACCGCGGCGCGAGTGACCGTGAGGCCCGCCGCCATCACCGCCACGACGCCCATGCGACCGAATGACATCATTGCCGAGCCCCTACCGGGAACCGCGCGCCGCTGAGAGAAGGGCTTCAACTTGACCCCAAATCGGCGGTTTTTACAAGCGCAACGCGTCGCTGGCGCGGAGCGCCGGAATTGACCTCCTTACGCTTTTGTCGAGTTGCCAAACGCACGCCATGCTTTAGAACCAAGCGCAACGCCACGGCGAGGACGAGAGGGAGCCGCGTGAGCGGCAAGCGCTCGAGGAGGCGCGACGACATGGAAACGCTCGCACTAGGGGCCGCGCCGCCTCGCGCGCGGCGCAGGTTCTGGATTCTTCGCAATCGAGATTTGACGTCGCGGCTCCCGCCGCGCCGCGTTTCGCCTCTCCCGTCCCGTTCCGCGAACCCTTGAGGACGATTTCCCATGACCGACAAGCCCGACGGCGCGCCCAAACGTCCCTCGATCACCGATCAGGAGGCGCTGCAATTCCATTCGCGCGGGCGGCCGGGCAAGCTCGAGATTGTCGCCACCAAGCCGATGGCGACGCAGCGCGATCTCTCGCTTGCCTATTCGCCCGGCGTCGCGGTTCCGGTGAAGGCGATCGCCGCCGATCCCTCGCTCGCCTACGACTACACCGTGCGCGGCAACATGATTGCGGTCATCACCAACGGCACCGCCATTCTCGGCCTCGGCAATCTCGGCGCCTTGGCGGCCAAACCGGTCATGGAGGGCAAGGCGGTCCTGTTCAAGCGCTTCGCCGACATCGACTCGATCGATCTCGAGGTCGACACCGAGGATCCCGAAGAATTCATCAATAGCGTGCGTTATCTCAGCCCCTCGTTCGGCGGCATCAATCTCGAAGACATCAAGGCGCCGGAGTGCTTCATCATCGAGGAGCGCCTGCGCGAAGTGATGACCATTCCGGTTTTCCACGACGACCAGCACGGCACCGCGATCATTGCGGCGGCCGGCATGATCAACGCCATTCAATTGACCGGACGCGACATCAAAACCACGCGCCTGGTGTGCAACGGCGCGGGCGCGGCGGGCATCGCCTGTCTCGATCTCATCAAGGCGATCGGCTTCGAACCGTCGAACGTGATGCTCTGCGACACTAAGGGCGTCGTCTACCGCGGCCGCAAGGAGGGCATGAACCAATGGAAGTCGGCGCACGCCGTCGACACGCCGCTGCGCACGTTGGCGGAGGCGATGGTCGGCGCCGACATCTTCTTCGGCCTTTCCGCCAAGGGCGCGCTGACGCCCGAAATGGTCAAGTCCATGGCGCCAAGCCCGATCATCTTCGCCATGGCCAATCCCGATCCCGAGATCACGCCCGAAGACGCCCAAAAGGTGCGCGACGACGTCATCATGGCCACCGGGCGCTCGGACTATCCCAACCAGGTCAACAACGTCCTGGGTTTTCCCTACATTTTCCGCGGCGCGCTCGACGTGCGCGCCAAGACCATCAACATGGAGATGAAGATCGCCGCGGTCCACGCGCTCGCCGAACTCGCGCGCGAGGACGTGCCCGATGAAGTCGCGGTCGCCTATCGCGGCGCGCGCCCGCGCTTCGGGCGCGACTACATCATCCCCGTGCCTTTCGATCCGCGCCTCATTCAAGTCGTGCCGATCGCGGTCGCCAAGGCGGCGATGGCCTCGGGCGTGGCGCAGCGCCCGATCGTCGACATCGCGGCCTACAAGGCGCAGCTCTCCGCCCGCCGCGATCCGATCGCGGGCGCGATGCAGCGGATCATTGAGCGCGTGCGCCGCATGCCCAAGCGCGTCGTCTTCGCCGAAGGCGAGGAGGAACAGGTCATCCGCGCCGCCTATTCCTTCGTCAACCAAGGTCTCGGCACGGCGATCCTGGTTGGGCGCGAGGACCGGGTGCGCGCGGTCGCCCAGCAAGCCGGCTTCGATCTCGCCGAAAAGGGCGTCGAAATCCACAACGCGCGGCTTTCGCACCGCAACGCGCTCTACGCCCAATTCCTCTACGAGCGGCTGCAGCGGCGCGGCTTCCTGCTTGCGCGACTGCCAGCGCCTGATCAATCAGGACCGCAATACTTTCGCCGCCGCGATGGTGGCGCAGGGCGACGCCGACGCGCTGGTGACCGGCGTGACGCGCAACTTCTCGATCGCGCTCGAGGAGGTCCGCCGCGTCATCGACCGCAAGCCCGGCCATCGCGTCATCGGCGTTTCGCTGATCCTGGCGCGCGGCCGGCCGATCCTGGTCGCCGACACGGCGATCACCGAAATGCCGACCTCCGAGGATCTCGCCCAGATCGCGGTCGAGGCGGCCGGCGTCGCGCGCCGCCTCGGCTACGAGCCGCGCGTGGCCATGCTCGCCTTTTCCAACTTCGGCCATCCGCCGGGAGAGCGCACGTTGCGCGTGCAGGAGGCCGTGCGCCTGCTCGACGCGCAGCGCGTCGATTTCGAATACGACGGCGAAATGGGGGCCGACGTCGCGCTCAACAAGGAGCTGATGAGCGCCTACCCGTTCTGCCGACTCACCGACACCGCCAACGTGCTGGTGATGCCCGCCTTCCATTCGGCCGCGATCTCGACCCGGATGGTGCAGGAGCTCGGCGGCGCGACGGTGATCGGGCCGTTGATCGTCGGGTTGGAAAAGCCGGTGCAGATCGTCTCGCTGGGCGCCAAGGACTCCGACATCGTCAACATGGCGACGCTGGCGAGCTTCAATATCGGGGGGTGAGCGGGCGCGGGCTCATACCTTCATCTGCGCGCCGAGCTCGACCACGCGGTCGGAGGGGATGTTGAAGAAATCGGGCGCGCTGGCGGCCTGCTTGGCCAGCGCGATGAAGAGCTTGTCCTGCCAATTCGGCATGCCGGAATTGGGCGCGGGCTTGAGGGTGCGCCGGCCGAGGAAGAACGACGTCGTCATGATGTCGAATTTCAGCCCCGTTTTGCGCAACGCGGCGAGGGCGACGGGGACGCGGGGCGATTCCATGTAGCCGAAATGCAGCGTCAGCGACAGGAAGTCGGCCGAGAGCGCGTGAACCTCGAAGCGCTTGGCGGGCGGCACGCGCGGCGACGTCTCGGTTTTGACGCACATCATCACCACGCGTTCGTGCAAGACCTTGTTGTGCTTGAGATTGTGCAGGAACGAGGAGGGCGCGACGATCGGGTCGCTGGTCAGGAAGATCGCCGTGCCGGGAACGCGCACCGGCTTCGATTTCTCCAGCATCTTGATCAGTTCGGTCATCGGAATCGAATCGCGATGGGTCTTGGCGGTGAGGATCGCGCTGCCGCGCGACCAGGTCCACATCACCACGAACATCACGCCCCCGAGGGTGAGCGGGACCCAGCCGCCGTCGATCACCTTGTAGAGATTGGCGACGAAGAAGCTCAAGTCGATCGACAGGAACGCGCAGACCAGCGCCAAGGCCCCCCATAGCGGCCAGCGCCACAGGCGCCAGACGACGAAAAACGACAAGGCGGTGGTCGCGACCATCGTTCCGGAAACCGCGATGCCGTAGGCGTTGGCGAGCGAGTCGGACGTGCGGAACAGCAGGACCAGGGCGAGCACGCCGAGCAACAGGATGCGGTTGACGCGCGGAATGAAGATCTGCCCCTCGAGCTTGTCGGACGTGTGGACGATCTCGAGGCGCGGCAGCAGGCCGAGCTGAATGGCCTGACGAGCGAACGAAAAGGCGCCGGTGATCACCGCCTGGCTGGCGATGACGGTCGCGGCGGTCGAGAGCAGGATGAGCGGCAGAAGGGCCCACCCCGGCGCCATGAGGTAATAGGGGTTCTCGACGGCCTTGGCGTTGGCGATGATCGAGGCGCCCTGGCCGAGATAGTTGAGCATCAATGCGGGCAGCACCAGGAAAAGCCATGCCGCCTGGATTGGCCGACGGCCGAAATGGCCCATGTCGGCGTAAAGCGCTTCTGCGCCGGTGACGGCGAGGAAAACGCTGCCCAGCACGATGAAGCCGAAAGCGCCGTGGGCGAAGAGGAAGGCGATCCCCGGTTTCGGGCCGAGCGCATGCATGATGATCCAGGCGTCGGGAATGTGCATGGCGCCGAGCACGGCGTTGACGACGAAGAACAGCGCCATGATCGGGCCGAAGAACGTCGCCACGCCAGCTGTCCCGCGACTCTGGACCGTGAACAGCACAATCAGGATGATCACCGTCGCGGGCAAGACGAACGGCGCGAGCGCTGTGTCGACCTGCTTGAGCCCTTCGAGCGCGGAAAGCACCGATATCGCCGGGGTGATCATCGCGTCGCCGCAGAACAACGCCGCGCCAGCAAGGCCAAACAGGAAAGCGGCGAGTGTGCGCTTGCCCAGCGCGATCTGGGCCAGCGCCATAAGCGACAGAATGCCGCCTTCGCCCTTGTTGTCGGCCTGCATCAGGAACAGCACGTATTTCGCCGTCACGACGATCAGCAGCGCCCAGATGATCAGCGAAACGACGCCGACGACATCGCCGACGCCGGGGCCGAACAGTTTGAAATGGCCGAGCGCGGTTTGCAGCGCATAGAGCGGGCTGGTGCCGATGTCGCCGAACACGACGCCGATCGAACCGAGCGCGAGAACGAAGAAACTGCCGGAGGCGTGCGTCTCGCCTGCCGCGTCCTGGCCGTTGGCCGCGGACGCGATGGGGGCGTGCGACGAATCCGGCGACATGAATCTTCCGCTGACGGCGCCGCGCCATTCGAGGCCCGGCCGGAATGGACGGTCCTATACAGGTTCGTCGTCTGCGCGGGAAGGGCGCCTCCGCTTTGTCTTTGGGCGCGGGCTCATCGGCCGGTCCTCGAGGGGATCGCCCCGCGCGCCGCCTCGGCGCTCACGCGGCCGCTCCCTTGGCGTGCGCCTCGATCAGGGCGCGAAGCGCGTCGGCCTGCTCGATATTGGGCAAATGGCCGGCCCCGGCGATGATCTCGAAGCGCGCCTGGCCGATGAGACCGGCAAGATCGCGCACCATGGCGACCGGGGTCGAGCCGTCCTCGTCGCCGACGAGGCACAGCGTCGGGATCTTGATGTTGCGGCAATCGGGCCTGAGGTCGGCCAACATGAGCGCGCCGCACGCGGTAAGATAGCCGTCTTTGGGCGTGCGGGTCAGCATCAGGCGCCAGCCCATGAGGTCGTCGAGCCGGCGGGCGCGAAAGTCCTGGGTGAACCAGCGCTGCATCACGCCGTCGGCGAGGGCCTCGATGCCGCCGCGGGCGATCTCGTCCATCCGTTCGCGCCAGCTCTCCTCGGTGCCGATCTTGGCGGCGGTGTCGCACAAAGCGAGGGCGGCGACGAGATCGGGGCGCAAGCGATAGAGTTCTTGCGCGATCACGCCGCCGATCGACAGGCCGACGATCACCGCGCCGCTCACGCTCAAGCGATCGAGCAGCCCCGCGAGATCGCCGGCGTAGTCCGCCATCAGCGCCGGTCCGGCTGGCAATTCGGAAAGCCCGTGTCCCCGCTTGTCGTATCGGACGACCCGGTAGGTGGAGGAGAGGGGACGCGCGACGTCGTCCCAGATGCGAAAATCCGTTCCCAGCGCGTTGATGAAGACGATCGCGCGCGCGTCGCGCGGACCCTCGTCGGCGTAGTGAACGACCGCGCCGTTGACATTCGCGAACGCCATGTCGACGCGCCTCCTCATCCGCCCCGCGCCGCGCCGAGTCCGAGGGGCGCGTCACCGATGAATGACAATGCGGCGGCAGGGACTGTCAAGGGCGCTCGGATCGGCGCCCGTGTCTCGAATTGACGCAGCGCTTGCGGCCCGGCGCGATCATTTGATCATTTCCATCGCGTGCTTGAGGCTCTCCTGCATACGGTTGAAGGCGACGGAGAGCGACGAGATTTCGTCTTTGCCCGGCTTGACGTAGACCTCGACGTTCTCCTCGCCCATGCTGACCGCATCAGCCGCTTTCGACACCCGCTTGACCGGCGCAATCACCAGATAGTGCAGCAACAGGTTCAAGACGACGAAGACGATCGCAAATACCGCCACGAGGATGGCCATGAAGGTGAAGTAAGCGTCGCGGGCGAGCTTGAGGGGCACCGCCATCGGCACTGACAGGAATTGCGCCCCGATCGTCTCGTTGAGCTTCCAGCCAAAGCCGTTCGCCGATCCATAGGTCCGCGTCAAGGCCGCCGGCGCCGCCGACGCTGCGCCATGACAGGTTAGGCAGGCCTCATCCTTGATCGTCACCGGCCGCGCCAGATTGAGCGTCGGCCCGACGGCGGTGTCGCGGTCGATCACCATTTCCTGACGGGTCGGCTCGTTGCGAAACGAACCGATGACGTCGGCCTCCCAATCCTGGGCCCGATCGGACAGATTGGTCGGATTGAGCGCGGGTTCTCGGTAGGTGTAGCCGGCGAAAGCCGCCTGCACGGTCTTGAACGTCGTTTGCGCCGCAAAGGCCGGAACGTTTTCGGCGACGAATTTCCCTCCGGCTTCAATGGGCAGAAGCGGATCGAGCTCCTGGTCGGTGTAATTGCGAATGGCGTTCACGGCAGTCATCATGATGCGGGCGTTCTGCAGCACCTGCTCGCGCGCGCTGTCGATGAAGACGCGGTCGAGGATTACGGCGGCGATCAGGAATCCGACCGCGAAGGCCGCCAAGATCACCAGATTGAACTTTGCTCTAAGCCCCATGAATTGGCCCCTTTGACGGAAAGACGCCTGGCCGCGGACCGCTTGGACCAGCGCGCGCCGAACCGCGCTCGAAATGCGAGCTTGAGGCGACGGTACCCGTGCACGGCACGATGGGCAGAATCCATCAAGCCGAGCGCGCCGGCGCCTCCGCGCCGGTCGGCGCGGCTGGCCATGCCGTCGTGAATTGACTAAATGGCTGGATTGCGCCGATAAATTGGCATAGGCGCGAGAGCAAAGCCATCGTGGCGCACGAGATGTCCCACATCTTCATTTGCTTTTCCTCCAGGGATGAGGCGGTGGCGCGCGAGGTCGCCCGGTTCCTGGAAGCCGAGGGGTTGAAATGCTGGTTCTCGGCGCGCGACGTTTCGGGCGGCCAAAATTATCAGGAGACCATCGTCAACGCCATCGAAGGGGCGAGCGGGATGGTTTTCTTGTTCTCGACGAACTCGGGCGGCTCCGGGGAGGTCAAGAAGGAATTGTCGCTGGCGGGAAGCGTTAATGCGCCGGTATTTCCGCTTCGACTGTCGCCGATCACCCCCAGCGGCGCCTTGCGCTACGAACTCTCGACCCGCCAGTGGATCGACATGTTTCCCGATCGGGACGAGGCGCTCCGCAAGCTCGCCGAGACGATCCGCAAAACCCTGAATTCTCAGGCGGCGCACGAGGCCGATCCGCTTGAGGCGGGCGCCATCGCGACCGCGCCGGCGCCCGCCCCCGGGCGCGGCACGGCTCCGGTCGCCTCGCAGGCAAAAGAGCCCGCCCGGGCCTCGCCGGCGCCGATCCTGGCGGCCGGCAGCCCGGAGTTCGAAGCGATCAGGGCGTTGCTCGCCCATCACGTCGGGCCGATCGCCAAGATCCTTATCGAGAAGTCGGCCGCCAAGGCGCTCACGCGCGAGGAACTCGCCGAGCAGCTCGCCGCTCACGTGAAGGCGCCGTCCGATCGCGCGGCGTTCGTGCAAGCCGCGCGGGCGCGACTGGCGATCAAGTCGTAGCGCGCCGTCGGATCCCGGCGCGCCGCTAGGCAAGCGCGGCGCGATCCGCTAGACCGGCGCCCTCTCGCCCCCTTCGAGCCGGATCGGAGCCTCGCCCATGCGCCCCGTCGTCGTCGCCGTCGCGATCACTGGTTCGGCGCCGCGCAAGAAGGACAATCCTGCGCTGCCGACGACGCCCGCCGAGCAGATCGCGTCGACCCGCCAGGCGTACGAGGCGGGCGCGAGCCTGGCGCACATCCACGTGCGCAACGCCGACGAAAGCGCCTCGTCCGATCCGGCGCTGTTTGCTGAGGTCATGGAGGGCGTGCGCAAAGGCTGCCCCGGCATGATCGTGCAGTTTTCGACCGGCGGGCGCGGCCGCGATCAGGCCGCGCGCGGCTCGGCGCTGCCGCTGAAGCCCGACATGGCTTCGCTGGCGACCGGCTCGGTCAACTTTCCCGCCATCATCTACGAAAACCCCCCTTCGCTGGTCGACGATTTGGCGAACCAGATGCGCGACAACGGCGTCAAGCCGGAGATCGAGATCTTCGATCTCTCCCATATCCACGCCGCGCGCCGGCTTCTTGAAGCCGGGCTGATCGGCGAGGCGCCGCACGTGCAATTCGTCATGGGAGTGAAAAACGCCCTACCGGCCGAGGTGCCCTTGCTCGACATTCTCATCGGCGAGACGCGCCGCGTGCTGCCGAAGGCGACCTGGACCGCCGCAGGCATCGGCGTCAATCAATCGCGCGTCATGGAATGGGCGCTGGCGCGAGGGGCCGACGGCGTGCGCACCGGCCTCGAGGACAATATTCGCCTCGCCAAGGATCGGCTCGCGCGCTCCAACGCCGAACTGGTCGAGGTCGCCGTCGCGCTGATGGCCCGATACGGCGCGCGGCCGGCCACGTGCGCCGAAGCTCGCGCCAAGCTGGGCCTCGCGCCGAGGTGAAGCGGCGGGGCTTGCGCGGTCGCCGCTCGGCTGCGATCAAGCGGCGATGCGCGCCTTTCCCGTGAGCTTGCCGATCGACGAAGCGTTGCCGCGGCTATGTGCGGCGCTGAATGAGGGCGCGCAGGCGGTTCTGGTCGCCCCGCCCGGCGCGGGCAAGACCACGCGCGTTCCGCTTGCGCTCATCGACGAGCCCTTCGCGCGGGCGGGCAAGATCATCGTGCTCGAGCCGCGCCGCCTCGCCGCGCGCGCCGCCGCGGCGCGCATGGCGGCGACCTTGAACGAGAAGGTCGGCGAGACCATCGGGCTGCGCGTGCGCCTGCAAAGCCTAGTGTCCTCGCGCACGCGCGTCGAGGTCGTCACCGAGGGCGTCTTCGCGCGCATGATTCTCGACGACCCCGCGCTCGAAGGCGTGGCGGCGGTGCTGTTCGACGAATTCCACGAGCGCTCGCTCGACGCCGATCTCGGCCTGGCGCTGGCGCTCGACGCGCAGGCGGGCTTGCGCGAGGACCTGCGTCTCATGGCGATGTCGGCGACGCTCGACGGGGCGCGGGTGGTCAAACTGATGGGCGAGGCCGCGCTGATCGAGAGCCAGGGGCGGAGCTTTCCCGTCGAGACGCGCTATCTCGGCCGCGATCCGGCGACGCGCATCGAGGACGAGGTCGCGCGCGCGACGCTCCGCGCGCTCGCCGAGGAGGGCGGGTCGATCCTGGTCTTCCTGCCCGGTCAGGGCGAAATTGCGCGCCTCGCCGCCGAGCTCGCCGGACGCGTCAAAGACCCCGACGTCGACATCGCGCCGCTCTATGGGGCGATGGACGCGCGCGCCCAGGACAAGGCGGTTGCGCCGGCCGCGCCGGGGCGGCGCAAGATCGTGCTGGCGACCTCGATCGCCGAGACGTCGCTGACCATCGAAGGCGTGCGCGTCGTCGTCGACAGCGGCCTGATGCGCGTGCCGCGCTTCGAGCCCGACATCGGGCTGACGCGACTGGAGACGGTGCGGGTCTCGCGCGCCAACGCCGACCAGCGGCGCGGACGCGCTGGGCGCGTCGAGCCGGGCGTCTGCTACCGCCTGTGGGAAGAAGCGGGCAATGGCGGTCTCTTGGCCTATGCACCGCCGGAAATCCTTTCGGCCGATCTCTCCGGGCTGGCGCTCGATCTTGCCGCATGGGGCGTCGCCGACCCGGCGAGCCTGAAGTTTCTCGATCCCCCGCCGCGCGCCGCGCTCAAGGAGGCGCGCGCGCTGCTGACGTCGCTCAGGGCGCTCGACGACGACGGGCGCATCACTGAGGAGGGTCGGGCGATCTCGCGGCTCGCCTTGCCGCCGCGCCTCGCCCGCATGGTCGTCGACGCCGCGCGCCAGGGGCGCGCCGACCTGGCGTCCGAGATCGCCGTCGCGCTGACCGAGCGCGGGCTCGGCGGCGACGCCGTCAATCTGACGCATCGGCTCGCCGCTTTCCGGGCCGATCGCTCGCCGCGCGCCGAGGACGCGCGGCGGCTGGCGCGCGGCTTGGCCGGGCGGGCGGCCGCGGCATCGCCCTCGCCCCGGCGCGGCCGGCCGGACGAGCGCGCCGGCCAGGCCCCTCTCTCCGACGTCGGCGCGTGGCTCGCCGCCGCGTTCCCCGACCGCATCGCCGCGGCGCGCGGCCGGCGCGGCGAGTTCCTGATGGCCAACGGCCGCGCGGGGGCGCTCGAGCCGCACGATGCGCTGGCGGGCGAGGCGTTCCTGGCGATCGGCGAAATCGTCGGCCGGGCGGCGGCGGCGCGCATCCTCACCGCCGCGCCGCTGAGCCTAGAGGCAGTCGAAGCGGTCGCCGGCGCGTCGATCGTGAGCGCCGACGAAATGACCTTCGATCGCGCCTCCGCTTCGCTTCGCGCGCGCCGGCGTCGTCGGCTCGGCGCGCTGGTCCTCGCCGAGGGCAACCTCAGCGTCCCCGCCAACGCGGAGAGCGCGCTCGCGCTGGCGCGCGGCGCCTTGAGCCTCGGCCCCGCCTCCCTGCCGTGGACGCGGAGCCTGAAGCAATGGCGGGACCGCGTGCTGTTCCTGCGTCGGGCCGAGGGCGAGCCATGGCCCGACCTCTCGGACGAAGCGCTCGCCGCCTCGCCCGACTGGCTCGCGCCGTTCCTCCTCGGC
Source organism: uncultured Alphaproteobacteria bacterium (assembly GCA_963755075.1). Classification (GTDB taxonomy): domain Bacteria; phylum Pseudomonadota; class Alphaproteobacteria; order Rhizobiales; family Beijerinckiaceae; genus Roseiarcus. Next base: position 37 of record CAVWKL010000073.1, on the reverse strand, counting down.
AAGACGAAACTGGAAGAGATTTCCAGCGACGAACTCA
>CAVWKL010000072.1:0-44683 GCA_963755075.1 uncultured Alphaproteobacteria bacterium | reverse complement strand
GCGATTCGGTCAAATCGCGCAGCGTCAGCAAGGTCGCCACGACTTGGCCCGACCCGGCGGCCAGCGGCGCCACGCAGACTTCGAAGAGGCGCTCGATCGGCACCCGCTCGCTCCACAGCACCGTCTCCGCTTCGCCGTTCGCCATGACCCGCCGCAACGCGTCGATGACGTCGGGCGTGCGCAAGGCGAGGACGAAGGGCTCGCCGAGCCTCATGCCGGGCAGCAGCGCGAAGGCGGGCTTGTTGGCGGCGACCGGGCGCCCGTCGGCGCCGACGATCACCGCCGGCTCGGGCATCGCGCCGACGAGCTTGGCGGCGAACGGCGATTGCAGATGTTCGGCGAGCGCGCGCGCGCCCGTTTCCTTCGCCATGGATTCGGTTCCGACGCTTTCACTCCGGCCGCATGCGCCCGCCGGGCGCGGCCATTCTACTCTTCGTCCCCCGGGCTTGAGGCCGCCATGGCTTCGCGCAGCGAGCGCCAACGGCGCACGGCCTCGTAGGCGCCGAGCAACGCCATCGCGAGGATGAAGGGCACGACATAATATATCCCGCGAAACAGCAGCAGCGAAGCCAGCAGTTGCTCGCTCGAGCCGCCGACGCCGTCGATCATGGTCGCCTCGAAGACGCCGAGGCCGCCGGGGGCGTGGCTGGCGATGCCGAGCATCGCGGCGAAGGAGTAGAGCGCGCTGAAGGCCAGGAAGCCAAGGTTGTCGCCCTTGGGAAGCAGCACATAGAGCGCGCCGGCGGCGGAGCACACGTCGATGACGCCGAGCGCCATCTGCGCCAGCGTCAGGGCCGGACCGGGCACGCTGAAATTGAGGAAGATCGGCTTGCCCCGCCGCCCCATGCGTTGAATCCAGACGAGGTAGGCCAGCAGCGCGCCGATCACCAGGAAACCGATCGTCTGGTTGGCCAGAACGTTGAAATGATTGATCCCGCCGATGGCCTCGGCGTCGCCGACGAACCCGACCCCGATGATGAGGCCCATGCCGAGCCAGAAGGTGACGCCGGCGACGACGGTCAGGCTCGCCACCTTGCCCGCCGAGAGCCCCGCCGGGCCGTAGATCCAGAAGCGCACCGCCCCGCCGGTGACCAGGGGAAAGCCGAGGGTGAACGACACCGCGTAGCTCGTGAACGAGGCGAGCGCGGTCAGCCGATACGGCACGTGGACCTTGAGATGCTTTAAGGCCAATCCGTCGTAGCCCGTCAGGGCGAGATAGCTCAACGCGGAGAGCCCGAAGGCCATGGCGATCTGGTCGCCGCCGGTGGCGGCGAAGGCGGCCTTGAACTGCTGCGGATCGATGCGAACGAGCGTGCGGACGAAGATGATCGTCGAAACCGAAATGATCAGCAGGCTGAAGGCCAAGCCCAGTCGCCGCAACAACGGCCGGCGCGCCGCGATCGCCGCCGCCCATCGCGTGAGCCGGTCGTCGGAATCGGCCGGCCGGCGGTCGCAGGCGTCCTCGTCGCGGGGCGGGCGTTTCTGGGTCTGATGCGCCATCCGCGGCCGCTTCTCCTCGCCTCGCGACCGCCTATAAGCCTCGCGCGCGCGCCGGGCAAGCGCGCCTCAAGCGATGGCGACGCGCTGCCGGGTCCGCCAGGACTGGTAGGCGGCGTCGGCCAGAATATTGGCCTTGAGGCCGTCCTCGCCGTCGGGCCTCGGCCTGCCGCCCGATTTCACCGCGCCGACGAAGGCGTCGAGTTCGCTGCGATAGGCGCTGGCGTAGCGCTCGAGAAAGAAGTTGAGGATCTTGTCGCCGACGAAACCTTGCGCGCCGGCGAACTCGACCGTCGTCTCGCGGATGTTGCCGGCATGAATCATGCCCTTGGAGCCGTGCGCTTCGACGCGCTGATCATAGCCGTAGGTGGCGCGGCGCGAATTGGAGATTTGCGCGATCTTGCCCGATTTCGTCTCCATGACCACCGCGGCGGTGTCGACGTCGCCGGCCTCGCCGATCGCTTTGTCGACGAGCGACGACCCCACCGCGCTGATGGCGATCGGCTCCTCGCCGAGCAGGAAGCGCGCCATGTCGAAGTCGTGGATCATCATGTCGCGGAACAGGCCGCCGGAGCGGGCGATATAGGAGATCGGCGGCGGGCCGGGATCGCGCGAGACGATCGAGACGATTTCGACCTCGCCGATCGCGCCGCCGGCGATGCGCGCCTGCAGCGCGGCGAAGTTGGGGTCGAAGCGGCGGTTGAAGCCGACCATCAGCGTCGCGCCGGTCGCCTTGACGACCTCGAGGCAACGGCGGATGCGATCGGCGTCGAGGTCGATCGGCTTTTCGCAGAAGATCGCCTTGCCGGCGCGCGCCGCCTTCTCGATCAGATCGGCGTGCATGTCGGTCGGCGCGCAAATCGCGACCGCGTCGACCGCCGTGGAAGCGAGGATTTCGTCGATCGCGGCGACCGCGCCGCCCGTCGTGCGCGCCAGCGCCTCGGCGGCGGCCGCGTCGACGTCGGCGACGAAGCGGACCTCGCAGTCGGCGCGCGCCGCGACGTTGGCGGCGTGAATCTTGCCGATGCGCCCGGCGCCGATAATGCCAAACCTCATGCCTTCCTCCTGATCTCGATCGGCGGACCGTCTCGCCTGATACAAGGCTCCGCCGCGCATAAAAAAGAATACACGTTCCATATTGACTTGTGAATAGAATTTTTGTTTCATAGAGGAAGGGACGCCCAGAGAATCCGCGTGGATTCCGCGAATCGGAGGAACGATTTTGGCGACGAACCCCGCCGCCGCGCGCAACGCCGCGTACGGCCCGGCCAACCCGATCGGCAAAATCGCGGTCGCAACCGTCGGCTTGCAAGGCCTGGGCGAGGCCATCGCCAGACGCTTCGCCGAGCGCGGCGCAGCGGGGACGGTCGCCTGTGGGCGCAACGCGGCTCGCGGCGAACGGGTTGCGGCCGAAATCTCGGCTGCGGAATGTCCGACCCCCTTTGTCGCGGCCGATCCGGCCGACGATCCGCCGCTGGAGCCGTGATGGCCTGCAAATCAAGGCGCGATCGTCGCGCAGCCCTTTCCTGGAGTTGACTCGCTTGGCCGATCCGACCCTCGACGTCATCACTATCGGCCGGTCGTCGGTCGACCTCTACGGCGCCCAGGTCGGCGGGCGCCTCGAGGACATGGCGAGCTTTTCCAAGGCGGTCGGCGGCTGCCCGACCAACATCGCGATCGGCGCGGCGCGCCTGGGATTGAAGAGCGGCTTGATCACGCGGGTCGGCGACGAGCACATGGGCCGCTTCGTCCGCGAGCAATGCGCGCGCGAGGGCGTCGACGTGACCGGCGTGCGCACCGACCCTGAGCGCCTGACCTCGCTCGTCCTGCTCGGCATTCGCGACGACAAGACGTTTCCGCTGATCTTCTATCGCGACAATTGCGCCGACAGCGCGCTCGACGAAGGCGACATCGTCGGAGGCCTACGTCGCCAGCGCCAAGGCGATCGTCGTCACCGGCACCCATTTCGCCCGCGCCAACACCGCCGCCGCGCAGAACCTCGCGGTGGCCTTGGCGAAGAAACACCATCGCAAGGTGGCGTTCGACATCGACTATCGCCCCAATCTTTGGGGCTTGGCCGGCCACGGCGCCGGCGAGGAGCGTTACGTCCAGTCGGACGCCGTGACCGCGCATCTGCAGACAATCCTGCCCGCCTGCGATCTCATCGTCGGCACCGAAGAGGAGATCATGATCGCCGGGGGCGTCGAGGAGCCGCTCGGCGCCCTCAAGGCGGTGCGCGCGCTCACCTCGGCGACGATCGTGCTCAAGCGCGGGCCTATGGGCTGCGCCGTTTTCCCCGGCGCCATTCCCGACGCGATCGAGGACGGCGTGAGAGGCCCTGGCTTTCCCGTCGAGGTCTACAACGTGCTCGGCGCCGGCGACGCGTTCATGTCGGGCTTCCTGCGGGGATGGCTGCGCGACGAGCCGCTGGAGAGGTGCTGCGCCTTCGCCAACGCCGGCGGCGCCTTCGCCGTTTCGCGCCTCCTTTGCTCGGCCGAGTATCCGACCTGGCCGGAGTTGCAGCGTTTCCTCGCTCGGGGCACGCCCGAGCGCGCGCTCAGGCGCGACGAGGCGCTGAACCACATCCATTGGGCGACGACCCGGCGCCCGCAACCGCCCGGTCTGATGGCGCTGGCGATCGACCATCGCGCCCAGCTCGAGAAGATCGCCGACGAGGCGGGCGCGCCGCGCGAGCGCATCAGCCGGTTCAAGCGCCTCGCCGTCGACGCTGCGGCCGAGGTCGCGGCGGGGCGCCCCGGTTTCGGCATGCTGCTCGACGGCAAATATGGCCGCGAGGCGCTGTTTCGCGCCGCCGACCACAATTTCTGGATCGGCCGCCCGGTCGAGGAGCCGGGGTCGCGCCCGCTCGATTTCGAGTTCGGCGGATCGCTGGGCGCCAAATTGATCGAATGGCCGATCGCCCACACCATCAAGTGCTTGTGTTTCTATCATCCCGACGACGCGCCCGAAATGAAGGCGCGCCAGGAGCGCGAGTTGCTGCGCCTTGCCGACGCCGCGCGAACCATCGGGCGCGAGCTGCTGATCGAGATCATCGCCAGCAAGAACGGCGAGGTCGCCGACGACACCGTTTCGCGCGTGCTCGATCGCCTCTACGCCATCGGCGTCAAGCCGGACTGGTGGAAGCTCGAGGGCCAGGCGAGCGCCAAGGCCTGGGACAACGTCGCCGCGGTCATCGCGGCGCGGCGATCCGTTGTGCCGCGGGGATCATGCTGCTCGGGCTCGAGGCGCCGCAAGAGGATCTGGCGACGGCGTTCCGCATCGCGCGCGGTTGCGGCCTGGTTCGCGGCTTCGCGGTCGGCCGCACCATTTTCGTCGATCCGGCCTTGAATTGGTTCGCCGGCCGCATCGACGATGCGGCGGCGATGCGCGGGATGGCCGAATCTTTCGCCCGGTTGTGCGCGTTATGGCAGGATGCGGCGCCCGGAGGCGCGCCATGATCGGCGCGTACCTCGACTCTTCCGCGCCGGCGGCGATGCGGGCTCTGCGTCCCTCGCGCGCCCTCGCGGCTTGATGCGGCTTGATAAGGTCAAGAAACGGAACCGCGCCCCATGAAAACCCTCCGCCTCACCGCCGCCCAGGCGACCGTCCGCTTCCTCGCGGCGCAGATGACTGAAATCGACGACGAGACCGTTCCCTTGTTCGCCGGCGTGTTCGCCATCTTTGGCCACGGCAATGTCGCCGGGCTCGGCGAGGCGCTTTACGGCGCCCGCGACGTCCTGCCGACGTTCCGCGCCCACAACGAGCAGGCGATGGCGCACGCCGCGATCGCCTTCGCCAAGGCCTCGCGCCGCCGGCGCATGATGGTCTGCACCACTTCGATCGGCCCCGGCGCCACCAACATGGTCACCGCCGCCGCGCTCGCCCACGTCAACCGCCTGCCGGTGCTGCTGCTGCCGGGCGACGTCTTCGCCAATCGCCGGCCCGATCCGGTGCTGCAGCAGATCGAGGACTTCGGCGACGGCGCGGTCAGCGCCAACGATTGCTTCCGCCCGGTGTCGCGCTATTTCGACCGCATCGCGCGACCCGAGCAGCTCGTGCCCGCCCTCAACCGCGCCATCGCGGCGCTGACCGACCCCGCCGAATGCGGCCCCGTCACGCTCGCCTTTTGCCAGGACGTGCAGACCGAAGCCTACGACTACCCGCTGTCGTTCTTCGCGCCGCGCGTGCATCGCCTGCGACGGCAAGGGCCGGACGCGCGCGAGCTCGCCGAGGCGGTCGCGGCGTTGCGGGCGGCGAAGAAGCCGCTCGTGGTGTGCGGCGGCGGCGTGCTCTATTCGAGCGCGGAAAAAGAGCTGATGGCGTTCTGCGAGAAGCACGCCATTCCGGTCGCTGAGACCCAGGCGGGCAAGTCCGCCACGCCCGCCGACCATCCCCTTCATCTCGGCGCGATCGGCGTCACCGGAACCGGCGCCGCCAACGCGCGCGCCGAGGAGGCCGACGTCGTGCTCGGCGTCGGCACCCGCCTGGCCGACTTCACCACCGGCTCCTGGGCCCTGTTCAAGAATCCCGAGCGCCGCTTCATCGGCCTCAACGTGCAACCGTTCGACGCGGTCAAGCATCGGGCGCTGCCGCTGGTCAGCGACGCGCGGCTCGGCGTCGCCGCGCTCGATGCGGCGCTCGGCGACTGGACAGCGCCCGCCGCCTGGCGCGAAGCGGCCGCGCGCGGCAAGGCGGAGTGGCTGGCCGTGGCGGAGCGATACTGCGCCGCCACCAACGCGATCGCGCCGACCGACGCCCAAGTGCTCGGCGCCTTGCAGCGCGCCGGCGCCCCCGGCGACGTCGTGGTCTGCGCCGCCGGCGGCTTGCCCGGCGAATTGCACAAGCTCTGGCAGGCCGGCGCGCCGCTCGGCTATCACGTCGAATACGGCTATTCCTGCATGGGCTACGAGATCGCCGGCGCGATCGGCGTCAAGATGGCGCTGCCAGACCGCGAAGTGGTCGTCGTCGTCGGCGACGGCTCTTATCTCATGATGAATTCGGAAATCGCGACGTCGGTGATGCTCGGCCTCAAGCTGATCATCGTCGTCAACGACAACCGCGGCTTCGGCTGCATCAACCGCCTGCAGATGGCGACCGGCGGCGAGTCCTTCAACAATCTCCTGCGCGACGCGCGCCATGAGACTTTGCCCGAGATCGATTTCGTCGGCCATGCCCGGGCGCTGGGCGCGCAAGCGGCGAAGGTCCGTTCGATCGCCGAACTGGAAAGCGCCTTTGGGCTCGCCCGCGAGGCTCGCTCGACGCAGGTCATCGTCGTCGAGACCGATCCGATCGCCTCCACCGACGCCGGCGGTTTCTGGTGGGACGTCGCGGTGCCCGCCACGTCCGAGCGAACGCAGGTCGCGCAGGCGCGCGAGGATTATGAGAAAGCGCTGACGTCCCAGCGCGTGGGAGACTGAAATGACGATCCGCATCGGCGCCAACCCCATCGGCTGGTCCAACGACGATCTCACCGAAATCGGTGGCGACACGCCGCTCGAAACCTGCCTCGCCGAAGCCCGCGAGGCGGGCGTCGAGGGCATGGAGAAGGGCAACAAGCTGCCCAACGACGGCGCTGCGCTCAAGGCCAAGCTCGCTGAGTTCGGCCTGGCCTTCGTCGGCGGCTGGTATTCGACGCAATTGCTGCGCCGCTCGGCGCGCGAGGAGTTCGACAACGCGAAAGCCCATATCGCGATGACGAAGGGCGCCGGGGCCAAGGTGATGATCGCGGCCGAATGCTCCAATACGATCCATGGCGATCGCGCCGCGCCGCTGTCGAAGCGCCCGAAGCTCGCCGCCGGCGAATGGGCGGCGTTCGGCGCCGGGATGACCGAGTTCGCGCGCCGCGTCGCCGACGAAGGCCTGCGGCTCTGCTATCACCACCACATGGGCACGGTCGTCCAATCGGAGGCCGACATCGACGCCTTCATGGGCGCGACCGAGGCGCCGGTGCATCTGCTGCTCGACACCGGCCATGCGACCTGGGGCGGCTCGGACCCCGCCGCCCTCGCCCGTCGCTATCGCGCGCGCATCGGCCACGTTCATTGCAAGGACGTGCGCGCCGACAAGATGGCCGAGGCGAAAGCCGGCGACTGGAGCTTCCTCGATTCCATTCTCGGCCAAGGCGCCGAGCTCGGCGTCTATACCGTGCCGGGCGACGGCATGGTCGATTTCGTCAGCGTGTTTGGCGAACTCAAGGGCTATTCCGGCTGGGTGGTGCTCGAGGCCGAGCAGGATCCGAAGAAAGCGCCCGCCCTCCCTTACGCGAAGAAGGGCGTGGCGCACTTGCGCGCGGCGCTGCGCGCGAGCGGGCTGGGATCGGACGGCCGCCAAGGAGCAACTCGTAATGGCCGAGGCGAACCTGCTCGTCCATCCCAGCGCCTCCGCCGACGGCGTGCGGCACCGGATCACGCCCCAAAGCGCCGGCTGGACGTACGTCGGCTTCGAGACGCGCGAGATGAAGCGCGGCGCGCGGACGACGATGGACACCGCGGACCGGGAGATCTGCCTCGTCGTTCTCTCCGGCAAGGCGCTGGTGAAATCGGGGGATTTCGATTCGGGGCCGATCGGCGAGCGCGCCGACGTGTTCGCCGGCCTGCCGTGGTCGGTCTATGCGCCCCCGCATGGGCGCGTGACGATCGAAGCGGTCGAGGACTGCGAGCTGGCGATTTGCTCGGCGCCGGCGGTCGGGCGCTACCCCGCGCGCGTCATTCCCCCGAGCGCGGTGGGGGCGATGACGCGAGGCAAGGGAACGAACGCCCGCCACATCCGCAACATCCTGCCCGAGGACGCCGAGGCCGAAAGCCTGCTGGTGGTCGAGGTCATCACCCCCGGCGGTCATTGGTCGAGCTATCCCCCCCATAAGCACGACCGCGACGCTCTGCCCGACGAATCCTATCTCGAGGAAACCTATTACCACCGCCTGTCGCCGCCGCAGGGCTTCGCGCTGCAACGCGTCTACACCGACGATCGCAGCCTCGACGAGACGATGGCGGTCGCCGACCGCGACGTCGTGCTGGTGCCGCGCGGCTACCACCCGGTCGGCGCGCCCCACGGCTATGAGCTTTACTATCTCAACACCATGGCGGGCCCGAAGCGGACCTGGCGGTTCCACAACGACCCGGCGCACGCCTGGCTGATGACGTGAGCGGGGCGCCGCCGGCGCCCCTCACCGCGCCTCGGCGCCACAGGCCTCGACGATGCTCTTTAGTCGCCTGCGCTCATCGTCGCCGCCCGGCTTGAGCGGCGCGCCGGCGGCTTCGGCGCGATCGGCGACGCAGGCGCAGGCCTTGGCGCAAGTGGCGATTTCGCCGCCGTTGGCGACGCAGGCCGGCGGGCAGGTCGCCAGATAGGTCTCGCGATCGCGATGCGCCGCAACGCCGCTGAGGTTCGCCAGCGCAAACAGGCAGGCGAACAGGATCGGCTGGTGGACGAGATAGATGACGAGGCTGTGGCGGCCGGCGAACTCGAGCGCGCGGCCGGGGCTCGCCGCGGGGCGCCAGCGCGTCCATGGCCAATGCGTCAGGCGCGGCAGCGCGAGGCGCCCGAGCGCGAGGCCGATCAGAACCACGCCCGCCCAGGGCAGGAGCGGGCGCCAATCCAACGTCGGCGGGGCGACGGTTCCGAGCCCCAGCCAGATCAGCGCCGGGACGTTGAAAGCCTGGCTCGCAATCATCGGCGGCGCGGCCAGCGCCAAGGCGCCGGCGGCCAAGGCCGCCCATGCCGGCGCGCCGACGAGGGGCGCCGCGATGAGGCTGGCGGCGGCGATGCAATGGAGAATGCCGAAAAAGATCGGCTCGGCGGGGTCGAGAAAAAAGGTCGCCGCCGTCACCAGGAGCGCCGCGCCGGATATCGTCGCCAGACGGCGCGCAAAGGCGCGCCGGCGCAGACCATCGGGATGGGCGAGCGCCAGCGAGAGGCCGGCCAGCGCCAGAAACGCGCCCGCCACGGTGTGCGAAAAGAGCCGCATCGCCGGCGAAAAGGGCGCGCCGGCCGAGATGAAGCCGAAATCGGCGAGGTCCCAGGTCAGGTGGTAGAGGGCCATCGCGACGAGCGAAGCCCCGCGCGCCACATCGATCGCCGCGACGCGCGCGAGCGTCGCCGGCGCGCTCGTGAAGTCCGTTTCCCGCATCGCCCCCGCCCAATCCGTCAGCCGTTGTAATGGCGGAGCGCGCGCGAAGCGAGCATGGCCGAGGCGGGCCGAGGGAGGCCGGCGCCGGCGCGATTGAAAACCGCTCGCGAACTTGACGAAGCGCAACGATCTGGCGGTCGGAAAAGTGCGACGACTTGTCGCAACCTAGACCTAACCAAGGAGACGACATTGCTCAATCGTCGCGATCTGTTCCTGGCCGCCGGAGCCGCCGCCGGGGCCGCCGCGGTTCTCACCGCCGTGCCCGCCTTTGCCGAGGACGCGGTGAATTTGCCGCGCCGCTCGGTCGATCTCGTCGCGCCGCCTTTCGTTCACCCCCATGAGCAGGCGACCCGTCGCGGGCCCGAGATCGTCGCATTCAAGCTGACGGTGATCGAAAAGGAGATCGTCCTCGACGACGACGGAACGAAGATTCACGCCTTCACCTACAACGGCTCCATTCCCGGACCGATGATGGTCGTCCACGAGGGCGACTACGTCGAACTGACGCTGGTCAATCCCGCCGCCAACGCCTTCGACCACAATATCGACTTCCATGCCGCCACCGGCGGCCTGGGCGGCGGCGAACTGACCCACGTCAATCCCGGCGAAGACGTCGTGCTGCGATTCAAGGCGACGCGCCCCGGCGTCTTTATCTATCATTGCGCGCCGGAGGGGCCGATGATCCCCTGGCACGTCGTCTCCGGCATGAACGGCGCGATCATGGTGTTGCCGCGTCAGGGCCTGACCGACGGCGCCGGCAAGCCGCTGCGCTACGACACGGCGTTCTATATCGGCGAACAGGACTTCTACGTTCCGCGCGACGCCGGCGGCGCCTACAAGACTTATGCCTCGGCGGCGGACTCCTATGTCGACACGATGGCCGTCATGCGGACGCTGACGCCGACGCACGTCGTCTTCAACGGCCGCGTCGGCGCCCTGACCGGCGAGAACGCGTTGCCCGCCAAGGTCGGCGAGACCGTGCTGATCGTCCACAGCCAGGCCATGCGGGACACAAGACCGCATCTGATCGGCGGGCACGGCGATTACGTCTGGTTTCTCGGCAAGTTCGACAACCCGCCGATGACCGGCCTGGAAACCTGGTTCGTTCCCGGCGGCTCGGCGACCGCGGCGCTCTATGCCTTCCGCCAGCCGGGCGTCTACGCCTACGTCAATCACAATCTGATCGAGGCGGTCGAATTGGGCGCCACCGCCCATTTCCGCGTCGAAGGCAAGTGGAACGACGACCTGATGACCCAAGTTCGCCGGCCGGGGCCGATCGCCTGACCGCATATCTCAGCCTATAGGAGGCAAGGCGATGCGCGCTTTTCGCAAGGCCCTCGTTTGCGCGGCCGCCGCGTCCTTCGGGCTCGCCGGCGCCGCTCTGCCGCGCGCGACGCCGGACGCCGGCTCGGGGGACCGCGTCGGCGTCGTCGCGATCGCGCCGGGCGCGTTCGGCTACCGGCTCTCGGGCGACTTTCAGCGCGACGGGCGGGCGGCCAACGCTCCGCTCAGCCAGACGAGGATCGCCGAGCCTTTCGCCATCATGACCGAGCCGGTCAGCCAGCGCGACTACGCCCGATGCGTCGCCGACGGCGCGTGCGCGCGGCTCAAGGGGGTTGACGCGGCGGCGGCGAACCTGCCGGTCGTCGGGGTGAACTGGCAGGACGCGAGCGCCTACGCCGAGTGGCTGTCGCGCCGGACCGGCGACGAGTGGCGCCTGCCGACCGACGAGGAGTGGGCCTATGCCGCCGGCAGCCGCTTTCACGACGACGCCATCGCCGCGAGCGACGGCGACGACTATGCCAAGCGCTGGCTGGCGAAGTTCGATCAGGAGACGGCGCGCAAGGCCGGGCCGAAAGCGCCGCAACCGTTCGGCAGCTTCGGCGCCAACGAACGCGGCGTCGTCGATCTCTCCGGCAACGTCTGGGACTGGACGACCGCCTGCTACGAGCGCCGATCGCTCGATGCGGCCGGCGCGCCGACGCAAACGCTGACCCGCAATTGCCGGGTCCGCATCGCCGAGGGCGGCCACCGCGCCTATATCAGCGATTTCATCCGCGACAGCCGCACGGGCGGGTGCTCGGTCGGGCGCCGCCGACCAACCTCGGCATTCGTCTCGTGCGCCATCGCCGCAGCGTAATCAGCCGGGCGTTGGGCGCGCTCGGCGACATTCTCGCCAGCCTTTGACCGCGGCTCGGCGATCAAGCCTCGTGGGCGCCATCGGCGATCGCGGCGAGCCGTGCGGCGTCGCGCACGACGATCCGCCGGCGTGCGCTGGCGACAAGCCCCTCGCCCTCCCAGGCGCGCAAAATCCGGCTCGCGGTGAAGAGCGTCGTGCCGGTCATTTCCGCCAGATCCTGACGGGTGACGGGAAAGTCGATTTCGACGCCGCCCTCGACCTTGCGGCCGGATTGGTCAGCCAAGCGCAACAGCGCGTGCGCGAGGCGGCGCTCCACCGCTTCGGTCGACATTTCCAGCATGCGCGTATTGGCGTCGGCGAGCCGGCTGCCGAGCGCCTGCAGCATGCTGGCCGAGAGCGCGGGAAACTTCGCCGACAGCTCCGGCCAGGCGGTCGAAGGCCAGACGAGCGCGACGCTGTCGGCCACCGCCTTGGCCGACGCGGGGTAGGTCGTCTGATGGATCGGCTTGGCGATGCCGAACAATTCGCCCGGCTCGATATAGCGGATGATGATCTGCTGGCCGTCGGGCGTCAGTTTGCTCGCCTGAACGTGGCCGTGGAGCAGCAGATAGAACGAGGACGCCGCCGCGCCCTGTTCGAAGACGATCGCGCCCTTGGCGAACCGGCTCGAGCGCGCCGGGGCGAGCAACGCGTCGAGATCGGCGGGCGCCCAGCCGGCGAACGTCTTCAGTCCGGCGATGGCGGAACGGTCGAGGCGGCTCATCCCGCCCTTCCCGCCGGGGAGGATCGCGCGCCGCGACAATCGCCGCAAAGCTTGAGGATGAGCAAAGTTCGAACCGCCGTCGCCATGCGATCTCTCGTCATCGGGAGCGCGCCTCGGCGCGACTCTTGTGGGCTTCTTAGGGCAAGTTGAGCGCCCATGCAGCCCGTTTCCTTCCTCCCGCCCCCGCGAGGTTCGCCGATGGCCCCGATTCCCCGCCTCAGGCCCTATTCCGGTCCGGCCCTGTTCTCATACGGTTTCCGGCCGTTCTTCCTTTTCGGCGCGCTCTTCGCCGCTGTCGCCATCGTAGCGTGGCTGCCCGCCTATCTCGGCGCATGGTCGCTGCCGACCGCCATCGCGGCGCGCGACTGGCACATTCACGAGATGATCTACGGCTACGGCGCGGCGGTCATCGCCGGGTTTCTGTTGACGGCGATCCCCAACTGGACCGGCCATCTGCCCCTGCAAGGGCGTCCGCTCGTCGCGTTGACGGCGCTGTGGCTCGCCGGACGCTTGGCGATGGCGACTTCGCTTTTCATCGGCCCCTGGGTCGCCGCGGCGATCGACCTCGCCTTCCTCGCCACCGTGATCGGCTTCGTGGCGCGCGAGCTTCGCCACGGGTCGCAGAAGCACAACCGCAACGTGCTCGTCGTCCTCGCGGTCCTCTGGCTCGGCGACCTCGTTTTCCACTACGAGGCGATCGACTTGGACGGGGCCGACTATGGCGTGCGGATCGGCATCGCGGCGACGCTTCTTCTGGTGATGCTGATCGGCGGGCGCATCATTCCGAGCTTCACCCGCAATTGGCTGGCCCGCCTGAATCCCGGCCCGCTGCCCGCGCCGCTCGACCGTTACGACGTCGCGGCGATCCTTGTGGCGGCGTTGGGGCTGGCGGGGTGGATCGCCGCGCCGCAGTCGCCTCTCGTCGGGGCGTCCTTGCTTGTCGCCGGGGTCGCCCAGGCGGCGCGCCTGGCGCGCTGGCGCGGATGGCGGGCCTGGCGCGACCGGCTGGTGCTGGTGTTGCACGCAGCCTACCTCTTCATTCCCGTCGGCTTCGTTCTCACGGGGTTGTCGGCGTTCGGCCTCGTCTCCGTGTCGGCGGGCGAACACGCCTGGGGGATCGGCGTCTTCGGCGGCATGACGATGGCGGTGATGTCGCGCGCCAGCCTCGGCCACATCGGCCGGGCGCTGGCGGCGAGCCCCGCGGTGCAGGCGATCTACGCGCTGATCGCGGTTGCGGCGATCGCGCGGATCGGGGCGGCGATTTATCCGCAATGGGCCTGGGTCGGGCTGTGCGTTGCGGCCTGCGCCTGGGCCGCGGCCTTCTTCGGCTTCGCCGCGGCCTATTGGCGCGTGTTCACCGGGCCGAGCCGGGCAGGCTGAAGCGGGGGCAGGGAAAAAAGGATGGCGTACGGGGTCGGGATTCTACCACCGGCGCCGCTTCGCTCCTCGCCGCCACACGCCGAGCCGTCGACCTCATGAAAGCATGAACTTCCGAGATTTCGACCCTGTCAATGGTCTTCGACCGCCGAAGGCGGCGCGCGAAACGCGCGCCATCGACAGGGTCAAAATCTCGGAAAAGGAGGTTTTCATGAGGTCGACGGCGCATTCCGCCGAGTTCGCTCCGCCCAAGCCGGCGCCGCGCGGAGGCCGCGGGCGATCCTTTTGTCCCCAATATGCCTCCCGCGCTCGCGGCCCTCACTTCGGCCGCCAGGCCCTCGCCATCGCCTGCGCCTCGGCGATCTCCGCCGGCGTCATCTTGGCGGCGACGTCGTCGCGGTTCTCGGTTCCCCGTATGCGGATGTCGGGTTCCGCCGCGCGCGAGGCCAAGCTGAACCACATGTACGCCTGCACCTCGTCCCGCGGCGCGCCCCGCCCTTGGCGGAGCATGAGGCCGAGGCTGAGCGCCGCGCCGGCATGGCCTTGGTCGGCGGCCTTGCGCGTCCACTTGGCGGCCTCGGCGAAGTCCTGCCCCACGCCTTGACCTTCGCTGTACATGAGCCCGAGGCTGAACTCGGCGATGGCGTTGCCCTGGTCGGCGGCCTTTCGGCGCCAGGCGAGGGCCTGCGCCAAGTCCCGCGGCGCGCCGCGGCCATTGGCGAACATCCATCCGAGGTCGGCTTGCGCGTCGGCGTCGCCCGCCTCGGCCAAGGGACGCAAGAGGCGCATCGCCGTCGCGTCGTCGCCGCCCCGATAGGCGGCGCGGCCGTCTTCGAGCGGCCCCGCCGCCGCGCCGCCGACGAGGGCCGGCGCGAGGAGGCCGGCGGCAAAGAAAGTGCGGAACCGCGAATTCACCGTGCGCGCCTCTGCAACCCCGAGCGCGAGCAATAGACCGCCGCCGCCCCGCCTCGTCAATCGAGAGAGCCGCCGCCCTTGATCTTGCGCAAGGCGCCGCGCCGCCAAGTGTGGATGATTGCGTCCGCGGGCGGCCGCGCTCAACAAGCTGCTCGAGCTTCGGGACCGAGACCTCTGCTATGGTTTGCGGCGCCGAGCGCACAGGGTGAATGGGCGGACAGAGCAAGTGTCCGCCCTTTTTCTTTGCGCCTTCGCGCCGCGCGCGCCGACCGCGGCGGCGGTTTCCTCATCGCGGCGACGCCCGATGGCTCCAGACGGCCGACAAGCCCTGCGGGGCCCTATCAGGATATGACGCGCGTCGCGTCGCTGGAGGAGCGAGTTCCGTCCCTGTCGGCGTTCGGCAGCCAGCGTCGAATGTTCGCGCGCAGTTTCGCACGCTCGATCGGTTTTCCGATGTGGTCGTTCATGCCCGCTGCGAGAAACGTCTTCACCTCCTGAGGCAGCACATGGCCGGTCATCGCGATGATGGGAATATCCCCGACAGGGGCCGGCAACGCGCGTATGCGCTGCGTGGCGGTTAAGCCGTCCATCATCGGCATCTGCACGTCCATGAGCACCAGATCGTAATGGGCGCTGCCCAGCATTTGGATCGCCTCGAGCCCGCTGTCGACGCAATCGACATGATATTCGGCGTCCTGAAGGTAGGCCTCGACGATCTCCAGGTTGGTGTCGATGTCGTCGACGACCAGGATTTGGAACGTCTTGGTCCCCGACCGATCCGGCGCCCTCTCGCGCGCCGGCGCGGGTTCGGACACGCTCGGCAGATGCGCGGTGAACCATACGGTCGAACCTTTGCCGGGTTCGCTGTCGATCCCAATCGTCCCGTCCATCAATTCGACCAGCCGTTTGCAAATCGCCAGGCCGAGGCCGGTTCCGCCATAGCGCTGGCTCACCGAAGCGTCAGCCTGGGAAAACTGCCGGAACAGGCGATGCCGGTGCTCGATGGCAACGCCGACGCCGGTGTCGGTCACCGAGAAGAACATCTGTTGGCGGCCGTCCGCCGCAATCTGCGAACGGGCGTCGACTGTTATGGAGCCCGCCCTGGTGAATTTGACCGCATTGTTGAGAAGGTTGAGCAAGATCTGGCGCAGCCGCCCGTGATCGCCCCACACCCATTTGGGCGCCCCGGCGTCGATAGCGCAGGTCAGCACAAGGTTATTGGCGTTCGCCAAGGGTTCTGCGATGACGACTGCATCGTTGATTAAGGTTCTCAGAGAAAATGCATGCCGCTCCAATCCGATCTGACCGGCTTCGACTTTGGAGAAATCCAAGATGTCGTCGACGATTGTCAGCAGCGCCGCGGTCGCATTTTTCACCAGATCGGCGTATCGGCGCTGTTCGGGCGTCAGCTCGGTTGACTTTGTCAGGAGATAGACGACGCCCTTCACGCAGTTCAGCGGCGTGCGGATTTCGTGGCTCATGGCCGCAAGGAAATCCGTCTTGGCGCGGTTGGCGTTTTCGGCTTCGACGCGCAGCCGGTCCGCCACGTCGTTGGCGTTGCGCAAGGCCTCGTTGGCGTTGCGCAGCGCATCCATCACCACCTTGCGTTTCGAGATGTCGCGCGCGATCTTCGAGGCTCCGACAATCTCGCCTGCCGCGTCGCGAAGCGGAGAAATGGCCAGGGACACCATTACCCGGCGCCCGTCTTTGGCGAGGCGGACCGTTTCGTAATGGTCGATGCGCTCGCCGCGCGCCACTTTGGCGAGCATCTCCGTCTCCTCGGCCTGAAGTTCAACCGGGATGATACGGGAGATGGGCGACCCGACCATCTCCGCCGCCGTGTAACCGAATATTCGCGTCGCCGATGGGTTCCAGTAGTCGATCGTCCCTGCCAAGGTCTTGCTGATGATCGCGTCGTCCGATCCCTCGACGATCGCCGCAAGCCGCTGGGACTCCAGCAAGGCGTCGCCTGCCTCGCACAAGATGCCCGCGGCGTTGCTTCCCGGCGAGAGATGCGGAGGGGTAGGGGGCCGTCCGGCCCGCGCCTTTGGGCGAGCGCCGCGGCGCAACGGGTTTGGCGGGCTCGACACGTCTTCTTCCCGAAGCGTCGCCATGACTGTCTCCCCGCGTCATTGTCTTTGCAGATACGCTTGCGCGTTTGGTTTACGACTGCGGAACTGCGTCCACCTCGGCGCTGCCGAAAGAGTCGCCGGCTATTGGACGGTATCTTCAAACATTGCATTCGATGAGGGCCCCGACCGGAAACAAATCGGGATCCCATCGAATTCAACGATCACCAATGACTGATTCGCGCCCACTGTCTGTTGTCTGCGCAACGGAAACGTGGAGCGAAAGGCGAATTCGTGCTCTAAGAGGCGGCTCGCGAGTGGAAACGGCGCAAATGAACAGGCCACAGACCGACGCGATTTTGCACAAAAACCAGCTGCTCGGCGCTTTCGAGCCTGCCGAACGCGCGAGAATTGAGGCCCATTTGCACCCCGTGACGCTTAAACTCGGCACGGTTGTTTGCGAAGCCGGCGGCGCGCTCGAACACGCCTATTTTCCCCAGGGCGCCGTTCTTTCGCTCCTCACCGTCTTGGAGAACGGGTCGGCGATCGAGTGCGCCAACATTGGCCGCGAGGGCGCCTTTGGCCTTTTTTCAGCTATGTACAGCCGGGTCTCTTTCAACCGTTGCGTCGTCCAACTCCAGGGTCCGATGCTCCGCTGCCCGATCGAGCCGCTGCGATCCGAATTTCAGAATAGCGAGCACATACGAAACCTGTTTGTCAGCTACTCCGAGACGTTGCTGTCGCAAGTCATGCAGTCGGTCGCCTGCAACGCTCTCCATAACGTCGAAGAACGGATGTGCCGCTGGCTTCTCATGATGCACGACCGGGCCGAGGGCGAGATGCTGACGTACACCCACGAATTTCTGGCGCAAATGTTGGGAGCCAATCGGACGTCGATCACCTTCGCCGCGCAATCCCTGCAGAATGCCGGGCTCATCAGCTACCGCAGGGGATTGATTCAGGTCCATGACCGCGCCGGGCTGGAGCGCGCCTCTTGCGAGTGCTATGCGATCGTCAAGGCGCGGTTCGACGCCTTTCTCAACCCGCCCCCGACGGCCGTTCAGGAAACGGAATCCGGGCGGGGTCGGACGGGTTAGCCGAAAATCTCATTCCGAGTCTCATTGACGCCGACTCGTCGAGCAAGAGTCTCGGAACCTGACGCCGTCATGGCCGAGACAAGCCCGGCCATGACGGCGTCGAAGGGTTTTTCGATGCGTTGCAGCGGCGCGCGCTTTCCCTATTTACCCGCGCCCATCGCGGTCATTCGGCGCGCGCCGCGGGGCGCGAACGATGGCGCAGCGGCGCCCGAATCATGCAGTATTTCAAAAGCATACGAATTTGTCTTTCCGAAAATCACAATTCGTGCTATCCTTGCCGCGTCGATCCCCCCCCCTCTGACGGCCCCCACCATGGCGAAGACCCGCAAGGAATCCCGCGCCGCCGCGCCGCTGCGGCAAATCGCCGCCGAGCCAGGCGAACTTCGGCTGCCGAAGCCGGCGGCCGAGGACGGCGAAGCGGAAATTTTCCGCCCCGCAAGCCCTTGAAAGAAGGCGAAACGCGGAAGGAAACCGGCATGGCGCCAAGAGCCTGTTGTCCCTGGAGGGAACCGACCCTTTGCCGTCATTGCGCGCGGAGCGAAGCAATCCCGAGATCGCGACGTCTTCTCGTTCGCGCCCCGTGCGTCCCCGCGGGCGTTGCCGGCGCCTCGCACTCTCTTTGCGAACGCCTCGATCGCTGGAATGCGTCGCTCCGCTCGCAATGACGGCGGCGACGCCCCCCTCACAGCGTCGAGCGGTCGATCGCCTTCTCCGCCTCGGCGATCGATTCCGGGCGTCCGATGTGCAGCCATAGGCCGTCGAGGCGCAGGCCGAAGAGGCGCCCTTGCTCGGCGGCGCGAAAGAAGAACGGGGCGAGGCGGAAGACGTCCTCGGCGACGTCGGCGAACAATTGCGGCTTGATGATGCCGACGCCGGTGTAGACGAAAGGCGCGACGTGGCGGGGCTCGCGCGCCGCGAGCCGTCCGCCCGGGTCCATGGCGAAATCGCCCGGCCAGTCGACGCCGACGGCGCCGGCGGCGGCCGCCACCATCAGGATGGCGTCCATCGCATCGGGGTCGAAGGCTTCGGCGAGACGGCGGAGATTCGAGCGCGGGCCCTCGATCCAGAAGGCGTCGGTGTTGCAGAGGTAGAACGGCTCGGCGCCGATGAGCGGCAAGGCGCGCTTGATGGCGCCGCCCTGGTCGAGCAGGCAAGCGCGCTCGTCGGAAATGACGATCCTCGGCGCCTTGCGCCCCGCCAGATGCGCCTCGATCTGGTCGGCGAGCCAATGCACGTTGACGACCGCGCGCGCGACGCCGTCGGCGGCGAAGCGGTCGAGGCAATGGTCGATGAGCGCCCGGCCGCTCACCTTGATGAGCGGCTTGGGGACCGTGTCGGTGATCGGGCGCATGCGGGTGCCCAGACCCGCGGCGAACACCATGGCGGTCGAGGGCGTCGGCGAGAGCATTCGGGTCACGGCTCTGAGGGGGATTGGCGGCGCCGCCGAGCGCGCGCGGCAGATGCGTCTGATACCAGAGCTTGAGCGGTTGAAGCAAGGGATGGGCGAGGTTTCCCGCCAGGCGTCGTTCGATGCGCGGCAGGTGGGCGAGGTACTGCGGCTTGCCGTCGCGCTTGTCGAGCCGGGCGAAGAGGCCGAGGATTTTCGTCGCCCGCTGCGCGCCCATGACGGCGTAGGAGGCCGCGAACGCCCCGGCGTCGAAGGCGGGGTCCGCGCTCCTGCGCCGACGGGCGTAGAGCGCCAGGCAGACGCAGTTCGAGATCGGCGGGAACCTCGAGGCGGGCGTCCTGCAGCAGCGAAGCCAGATCATAGGCGGGCGGGCCGAGGACCGCGTCCTGAAAATCGATCAGGCCGAGACGCTGGAGGCCGGTGCGAGTCTCCAGCCAGTGCAGGTTGGGCGAATGGTAGTCGCGCAGCGTCCAACTCGTCGGCTGGGCGAGGATCGGCGCGAGAACCTCGCGCCACAGCGCCAGGAATTGCATGCGCGCGCCGGAGGGCGGATTGACGCGCGCGACCGCCGGCGCATACCACTCGAGCGCCAGTTCGACCTCGACCAGCATCGCCTCCGCATCATAGGTGGGCAGCCCATAGCGCTCCCCGTCGACCGAGAGTTCGCCCGGCGGCGCGCGCCCGTGCAGATCGGCGAGCAGCGCCGTCGCCTCGGCGTAACGCCCCGCATTCGGGCCGCGCGCGTCGGCGATCGTCTCCTGGCCGAAATCCTCGATCAGCGCGAGGCCGTCGGCGACGCTGTGGGCGAATACGCGCGGGCTCGAATAGCCGAGCCCTCGCAGGCCCTCCGCCATGGCCAGAAACGCCCTGATGTCGGGGGCAAGCTTGGCGATCGCCGCATAGGGCTTGCCGTAGCGCAGGATCGGACCGTCGGGGCGCGGCGGCGCGATCATCAGGATCGCGCTGGCGCCGTCGGCCGCGGTCAAGCGCTCGTAGGCGCGCACCGAGGCGTCGCCCTGCAGATAGGTTCGCCGCGCCTCGGCCCAGCCGGCGCGCCGCAGCAACGCCTCGATGGCGCGGGCGCGCGCGTATCGGGGGGCAAGCGCGCCGAGCGCGCGCACCTCGGCGCGACGGAAGTCCGCCCCGCGAGCAAAATCGAAATCGAAGGCGATTTCGAGCCGGTCCGGCGGCAGCGCTTCGGCGGCGCGGTTCGGCCATTCGACCAACGTGACGGCGCCGTCGACGATTTCCTCCCAACCGAGCTGCGCCAGTTCCTCGGCGCCGCGAAGGCGATAGAAGTCGGCGTGCACGACCGGAAACTCCGGTCCCTGATAGACCTGCATCAAGGTGAAGGTGGGGCTCGGCGCCTCCAGATCCGCTTCGCCGAGCAGCGCGCGCAGGAAGCCGCGCGCGAAGGTTGTCTTGCCGGCGCCCAGATCGCCGGCGAGCGCGATGAAATCCCCCCGCCGCGCGAAGCCGGCCGCCCATCGGGCCAGCGCCAGCGTCGCCTCCTCGTCGGGCAGATCGATCGATTCGACGCCGTTCGCCTTGGGTGCGATTTCCATTTCAGGCGGCCGCGCTCGCGAGCTTCGGCGCGCCGTCAATAGGGAAAACGCACGTCACCGTCGTCCCCTCTCCGAGCGCCGAATCGATCTGGACGCGACCGCCGTGCAATTCGACCAGCGCCCGCACGATCGACAGGCCGAGGCCGGGGCCGCGATGTCGCGAACCGCTGGTGTGGCTCTCGAAGCGGTCGAAGACGCGGTCCAGCACCTCCGGCGGTATGCCGCGGCCGCGGTCGCTGACCTTGAAGACGATCTCGTCGCGCCGGCGCATCGCCGCCAGGGTCACGGTCTGGCCGGGCGCGGAAAAGCCGATCGCGTTGGAGAGCAGATTGAACAGAATCTGGCGGATGCGCCGTCCGTCGGCGCGCAGCGAGCCGACGTCGTCGGTGGCGACGATGCGCAACTCGATCTTCGATTCGCTGAGGCGATCCTGCACGCCTTCGGCCGCCGCCTTCATCGCGTCGACGACGTCGACGTCCTCCGGACTGAAGCTCCAGCGCGCCCGCGTCGATCGAGGCGAGGTCGAGAATGTCGTTGATGATGGCGAGCAGCGCGGCCGACGACGTGGTGATGAAGCCGGCGTATTCGAGCTGCTTGGGATTGAGCGGGCCGACGCCGCCGTCGGCGAGCAATTGGGTGAAGCCGATGATGTTGGTCAGCGGGGTGCGCAGTTCGTAAGAGACGTGGTTGACGAAATCGTTGCGCAGCTTTTCGGCGCTGATCAGGGCTTGATTGCGCTCGGTCAGCGCGCGCTCGACGTTGGCGCTCGCGGTCACGTCGAGGAAGGTGAGCAGCGTCGCGCCGTCGGGCAGCGGCAGCGCGGCGCAATCGAGGACCAGGCCGTCCTTGCGCTCGACGCGCATCTCGAGTCCGTGGCGATCGTCCGGCAGGCCGACGATCGTCGCGCGCAACCCGTCCCACAGCGGCGAGTCGGCGAGCAGCGGCGCGCAATGGCGCGCGACCTCGTCGATGTGCGGGCGATCGGCGGCGCGCTGACAGCTCGAAGCGCCACAGTTCGGCGAAGGCGGGATTGATGAGCTTCATCCGCCCGTCGGCGCCGAACACCGCCACGCCTTCCTTCAGCGCGTCGAGCGTTTCGCCTTGCACGCGCGTCAAGGCGGTGACTTGCGAAGCGAGCGCGTAGCTCTGCGTCGCGTCGTCGAAGAGATAGGTGACGCCGCCTTGCGGATTGGGGCTCGCCACGACCCGCAAGCGCCCGCCCGTCGGGCAGGTGCCAGACGGTCTCGATCGGCTCGATCGCCTGATAGGCGGCCAGCGCCTGCGCCTTCCAACTGCGAAAGTCGGCTTGCTCGGGCAGCTGGCGCTTGGCGCGCAGACGATCGAGAACCTCGCCGTCGGTCGGCTGCGAATCGAGAAAGCCGGCGTCGAGCGACCAGATCTGCCGGTAGGCGGCGTTATAGAAAGTCAGGCGTTTGGCGCGATCGAATATCGCCACCGCGGTCGACAATTGATCGAGCATGCGCGAATAGGCGGCGGCGTGGCCGTCCATTTCGGCGCGAAGCGATTCCAACGGGGAAAGATCGTTGGCGATGCCGGCCGCGCCGGTCTCGGCGGCGATCTCGACGACCTCGAACATCTTGCGTTCGCCCGCCACGACCGCCGGCGCCCGACGACGCCAGGCGCCCGATTGCCGACGCTCGACAAGCGCCTCCGCGCACAGGTCTTGATCGAAAAGCTCGAGATTCCTGTTGGCGACCTCGGCGGCGTCCTTGGCTTCGACCGCGCGCGAATAAGCGAGATTCGACCAGGTGAGGCGCCCTTCGCCGTCCCGGGTCCAGGCCGGATGCGGGATCGCGTCGAGCAGAGCGCGCAACGCGGCGAGCGCGTTGACGGCGGCGGTATGGCTGTCTCGCAGACGCGCCAATTGCAGGCGGTCGCCCGACACGTCGCGAATTCGTACGACCGCGTAGCCGGCGACGGCGCGTCCCTCGATCTCGAAATGGCGTCCTTTCAGGCTCCCGGCGGCGATCGAAAACGCCTCCCCTCGGCCGAGCAGGCGTTCGACCGCCTGCTGCACCGTGGCGGCGAGCGCGGGCTCGAGCCAAGAGGAAAACGCCAGCACGCGGCGCGGCAGCGGCGCGTCGGCGACCAGCGCGAAGTCGCCCTCGATGCGAGGTTCGCTGTCGGGCCGATCCCAGGCGACGAGAATCTGCGGCTCGCTGGCGAGGAAGAGATTGGCGCGGTCCAGCCCGGCGCGCGTACGCGCCAGTTCGGCCGCCAATTCGCTCTCGCGCTGCGTCCATCGCCGCCGTCCGATCAAATGCAACGAGGCGGTAAGAACCGAGAAAAACAGCAGCAGCAGGATGACCAGGCCGGTGATGTCGGTGGCCAGCGGCGTCTCGCCCGACGCCAGCGCCGCGCCGATATCGGCGCAAGCGCCTGGCGTCGCCGGAACGGCGGCGCCAAAGCCCGCCACGACAATGAAAGCGCCCGCGCGCCGCAGCCGCAACGCGCTCGCGCGCTCGCCGGCCGGCTGGTCTGGCGCGTGCGCTGGTGGCAAAATCCTTAGCAAGCCTCGGCCCCCTGAGACCTCGCGGCGCGCCCTCAACCGACCACCGGTGCCCTGCCGCCGACGCCGTCGGCCCCTTCCGCCAAGAAGGCCCGAATCGGCGTCCCCAGACTTACGCAAACCAAACGAGAAAGTCGTTAACCCAACTTTTCGGCGTCCGTGGAAATTCTGGCGGCCGGCCCGGTATCTAGTAGGGAGACGACGACGCAGGTCAACATCTTGCCATCGCGCGGCATGTCCGAATGTCGGCGCGCAAAAAAAATTGTAGCCCGCCGGGTCGACGCCGCCCCGCCCTAGCGAACGAGGCCGACGATGTCCTTGACCGCCTCCATGTTGGGCTGCGCCTGGAGCCGCGCCTTGCGCGCCCCCTCCGCCAGCACCGAGTCGATAAAGCCGGGGTCGCCGTTGAGCCGGAGAATCTCGGAGCGGATCGGCGTCAACTTGGTCACCGCGAGTTCGGCCAGCGCGTTCTTGAACTGCGAGAATTGACTGCCGGCGAAGCGCCGCAACACGTCGGTCTTGGACTCGTCGGCCAGCGCCGCGAAAATGCCCACGAGATTGTCGGCCTCGGGCCGTCCCGCGAGGCCCTCGACCTCGCTGGGAAGCGCGCCGGCGTCCGTCTTGGCTTTGCGGATCTTCTGTGCGATGGCGTCGGCGTCGTCGCTCAGCGCGATGTGGGCGTACTCAGACGGGTCGGACTTCGACATCTTCTTTGTGCCGTCGCGCAAGCTCATGACCCGCGTCGCCGGGCCTTGGATCAGCGGCTCGGGCAGCGGGAAGAACGCGTCGCCGTAGCCTTGCGCGGCGATCGAAGAGGCAAAATCGTTGTTGAACTTCTGCGCGATGTCGCGCGTCAATTCGAGATGCTGCTTCTGGTCGTCGCCGACCGGCACGTGCGTGGCGCGATAGAGCAGGATGTCGGCCGCCATCAGCACGGGATAGTTGTAGAGTCCGATGGAGGCGTTCTCCCGGTCCTTGCCCGCCTTCTCCTTGAATTGGGTCATGCGGTTGAGCCAGCCGAGCCGCGCCACGCAATCGAAAACCCAGGCGAGCTCGGCGTGTTCGGCGACGCGGCTCTGGTTGAACACCACGTTCCTTGTGGGGTCGATGCCGCAAGCCAGAAACGCCGCCGTGACCTCGCGCGTCGTGCGCCGCAACTGCGCGGGCTCGTGCGGCATGGTCATGGCGTGCAGGTCGACGACGCAATAGAGGCAGGAAACGGTCTTTTGCAGCTCGACGAATTGCTTGAGCGCGCCGAGGTAATTGCCGAGGTGCAGATTGCCCGTGGGCTGGACGCCGGAAAAAACCAATTGAGGAAACGTGGCCATCTCGATCCGCTCGGCTCAGAATGAAGCGAGCGGCCTTATCGCAATGGCGGCGCGCGGGCGCAAGGGCGCAGGCGCGAAGCTCAGAACGGATGGTATTGGAACATCCAGGTTTCGGTCAGCGTCTCGCCGCTGGACTGCAAAAAGCAGCGCAGCTCCACAGGGTCCGTGCTTGCGTCGACCGTGTAGTCGAACTCGGCGCGCCAATGGCCGTTCACGCCATCGGGCACCGCCTCGACGATGCGATAGCCCTGCAGCGAGCCGCGCGACGCGGTCACCACCATTTCGGGCACGACCCCGTAGGGCAGGGCGGCGAGCGGTCCGCCGAGAAATTCGACCACAAACTTGCGCACGCCTTTCGGGCGCGGCAGTCCGGGCTGGCCGCCCCGCCCCAGCCGCGTGGCGACGCAGCGCCCGAGCTTGGGCGGATAGGGCTCATCGGCGAGCCAGTGCAGGCGGTACGTCAGCTTCAGCTCGGCGCCGGGGGGAATAGGCTTCTCGGGCACCCACATCGCCACGACATTGTCGTGAATCTCGTCGTCGGTCGGGATTTCGCAGAGCTGGATCGATCCCTTGCCCCAGCCCTCGCCGTCAGGGCCCGGCAACGGCTCGACCCAAAGGCTGGGGCGGCGATCGTAGTTTACGCCGTCGAGGTAGTGGTCGAAAACGCGGTCGCGCTGACAAAGGCCGAAGCCGTGGGGGTTATTGTCGGAGAAGGCGGAGACCATGATTCGCGGCGGATTGTTGAGCGGGCGCCAGAGCCGCTCGCCATTGCCCGACCACATGGAGAGGCCGTCTGAATCATGGACCTCGGGGCGCCAATCGATCGCTGTCTCCTTCTTTGTCTCCGAGAACCAATACATCGAAGTCAACGGCGCGATGCCGAAGCGGGAGACCGCGGCGCGGGTGAATAGCGTCGCCTCGATATCCATGACGACGCCCTTGCCGCGCTGCATGTTGAAGCGATAGACGCCGACGATCGAGGGTCCCTCCATCAGCGCATAGATGAGGGCCGTGTCCGCGCCCTCTTTCGAGTCGATATAAAACTGGGTGAAATCGGGGAATTCCTCGGGTCGATCGGCGACCGCGACGTCGAGCGCGACGCCGCGCGACGACAGCCCGTACTGGCGCAATTCGCCGATCGCGCGAAAATAGGCGGCGCCGAGAAAGGCGACCCAATCGTTGGAGCGCCAGTCGAGCGAACCGAGGCGTGATTCCTGAATGCGAAATCCCGCGAAACCGGCGCCTTGCGGCAATTGCCGAGCCACCGAATCGGCGGGCATGTCGAAATAGGACTGATCGTAGACGATCGTCCTGGAGTGATCGCCGTCGATCACATGAAAATCCACCGCCTTCTGGAAGAAGAGCCCGAGGTGGAAGAACATTATCGGGAAGGGACCGGGACCGTCGGCGAAGAGCGCGTGATCGGCGCGATAACGGATCTTCCCCCACTCCTCGTAATTGATCTTCTGCACGATTTCCGTCGCCGGATGCGGCGGGGCGACGTAAGGCGCGTGAGCCCGCTCCCGCGCGCTCGCTTTCAGGAGGTCGTAGGAGAACGGGGCCGGCTCGCTGTAACCCAGCCCGTCGGGGAAGGCCGCCTGGCCTTCGCCGATCGAGCCGATTGCGACCGCGGCGGCGGCGGCGCCCTTCAGGAGCGTCCGGCGATCGAGACTGTCCGACATGGCGATCCTATAGCGTTACTGAACACATGATAGTAAGCGCGCTTTGTTACCGAATCGCCCACAATCCGGCTTTGGCGCGACCTTTCATTGGCGAATGAACGTCAAATACGCCGATGCGCGGCCGGCGGCGCGCGCCTTGGCTTCGTAGCGCGTCGCCGACCAGTCGTCCCAGGGAATCCGCCAGTCGTCGGCGGCGCGCGCCGTCCAACGGAAATGCGCCGAATCGAGAAAGCGGCTGAGCGCCCAGCCGGCGTAATCGTCGATGTCGGTGGCGAAACGCAGAATCGCCCCCGGCCGAGCCGCCCGCGCGATCTGGCCGATCATCTCGGCCGAGATCACCCGACGCTTGTGGTGACGCCGCTTGGGCCACGGGTCGGGATAGAGAATGAAGATTCGCGAAAGCGAGGCGGGCGGCAGCGCCTCGATCAGCGCGCGCGCGTCGCCCGCCCGCAGCCGCACGTTCTCGAGCCGATGAAGCTCGATCGCCGCCAGGATCTTCGCGACTCCGTTGATGAAGGGCTCACAGCCGATAAAGCCGATGTCGGGGTGGGCGCTGGCCTGGGCGACCAGATGCTCGCCGCCGCCAAAGCCGATTTCAAGCCAGAGCTCGCGCGGCTCGAAGGCGAACAACGGCGCCCGCGAAGCAAGAGTCGCAGCGCTGAGTTCGAGCGCCGGCAGACGCTCGGCGACGAGGCGGGCATGATGGGAGCGCAAGGTTTTACCCTTGCTTCGCCCATAGAGCGCTCTGCGCAATCGCGGGTCGTTGGTCGTCTCCGTCAAGGGCGCCTACGCGAGCACGGACCGAAGCTGGTCCGCCAGATCGGTCTTCTCCCAAGAGAAGCCGCCGTCCGCTTCAGGCGCGCGGCCGAAATGGCCGTAAGCGGCCGTGCGCGCATAGATCGGCTTATTCAGTTGGAGATGCTCGCGAATGCCGCGCGGGGAGAGGTTCATGAGGTCCATCAGCGCGTTTTCGAGCTTGGCTTCGTCGACGACGCCCGTCCCGTGCAAGTCGGCGTAGATCGACAGCGGTTTGGCGACCCCGATCGCGTAGGACAACTGCAGGGTGCAGCGCTCGCTCAATCCCGCGGCGACGACGTTCTTGGCGAGATAGCGGGCGGCATAGGCCGCCGACCGATCGACCTTGGTCGGATCCTTGCCGGAGAAGGCGCCGCCGCCGTGCGGCGCCGCGCCGCCGTAGGTGTCGACGATGATCTTGCGCCCGGTGAGGCCGCAATCGCCGTCCGGTCCGCCAATGTGGAATTTGCCTGTCGGATTGACGTGCCACACCGTCTTCGGCGTGATCCAGCCTTCCGGCAACGCCGCCCTCACGTGCGGGCGAACGATGCGGGCGACGTCTTCGGAGCTGAGACTCGGGTCGACGTGCTGATGGGAAACGACGATTTGGGTCGCCTCGACCGGTTTGCCGTTGTCGTAGCGCACCGTCACTTGGCTCTTGGCGTCTGGACCCAGCGCCGTTTCGCGGCCGGAACGGCGCGCCTTGGACAGCTCGAGAAGGATCTTGTGCGCATAAAACAGCGGCGCGGGCATCAGTTCCGGGGTCTCGCGGCAGGCATAGCCGAACATAATGCCCTGATCGCCCGCGCCCTCATCCTTGTTGCCGGCCGCGTCGACGCCCTGGGCGATATCGGAGGATTGCGCGTGCAGCAAAACCTCGACGCGCGCATTCTGCCAGTGAAACCCTTCTTGCTCGTAGCCGATGTCTTTGATTGCGGCGCGCGCGGCATCCTCGATCGCGCTCGGGCTCATTTTGGGGCCCCGCACCTCGCCGGCGATCACCAGCCGATTGGTCGTCGCCAGGACCTCGCAAGCGACTCGGATCTGGTAGGGGTCGACCTCGGCGCGCGCGCCTTCGCGAAAGAACAGATCAACGATTTCATCAGATATGCGGTCGCAGACTTTGTCAGGATGGCCCTCTGAAACCGATTCGCTGGTGAACTGATAGTTTTTCCGGGCCATCGTCTCCATCTCCAGTCGCGCCGCTTCCGCTTGGGATCGCGCGTCTTGGCGTTCTCGCGCGTCCCGGGCTCCCGGCTCATGAGCGCATCGGCGCCGCAAGCGACGAGAACTCGGCGCCGCTTCTGACAGGCGGCGTTCTTTTGGTCAAGCGATCGAGGAGATTTCGTCCGTTTTATAGAACGAGGCGCCGAAATCGGCGCGCGCTAGTCCTTGGCGAGCGTGACGACGAGATCGATGATCCTTTTGCGCACCTTGGCGTCGCGAATAAGGGCGAAGGCGCGGTTCAACTGCAATCCCTCGCTCGTCGAAAGGAAATCGACGACGTAGGAGCTTCCGTCGGGTTCCGCGAACGCCAGCTTGCCGGCGTCGGAGGCCGGGGCGCCCTCGAAAAAGAAGGCGGGGGGCACCTCCAGAACTTGCGCGAGCTGCTGAAGGCGGCTGGCGCCGATCCGATTGGTTCCTTTCTCGTATTTTTGAATCTGTTGGAAGGTGACGTCCAACGCCTCGCCCAGCTTGCCCTGACTCATGCCGACCATCATGCGCCGCATGCGAAGCCGCGCGCCGACGTGCTTGTCGATGGGGTTGGGCGCCTTGATCATGCGGCGGAAATCCATAAGGCTTATGCATATGCGCGGGGCGACGGGAGCCGACGCCCCACGAGCGCGATGACGCCAGCGAAATCCTAGCGACCGCGCGTAATGCGCGCAATGGGCAAGAACTCGCCAACCGCGGCATCGATTTCGCTCACCCTCGCCTTCGCGCCGCGAGGCAGCAAGCCAGAAATGCGAGGCCGATCAGGCCGGCTGTCGCCGAGCCCCATCGGGACTGCCAGGTTGGAGCGAGGGCCTGCGGCAACGGGCTGTCAAGCACCGCCTCCGTCCCGAGAGGCGCCTCGACAAGTATGCGTCCCAGACCGTCGGTGACCGCGGAGATGCCGGTGTTGGCCGCACGCACCACGGCAGGCCGAGTTCGATCGCTCGCAGGCGCGCCTCGGCGAAATGCTGATAGGGTCCGGAGGTCAAGCCGAACCAGGCATCGTCGGTCACGTTGAGCAGCCAACGCGGCCGGTCGGTCTCGGCGTCGAACCCCATCCCCAACTCATTGGGGAAGATCGCTTCGTAACAGATCAAAGCTCGCGCGCTCGGCAAGCCGGAAATGTGCATCAGGCTCGATCCGGTCCCGGCGTCGAACCCGCCGGGGAAATGGATGAATTGTGTGATTCCGACGCGCTCGAACAGCCGCGAAAACGGCATGTATTCGCCGAACGGCACGAGATGGCGCTTGTCGTAGCGCTCCGGCGCCAGGCCGCGCCGATCGACGACCTCGATCGCGTTGAAAAAATGCAAGCGCCCGTCGGCGCGGTCGCCCTCGTCGACGCGCGCGGCGCCGGTGACCAGAACCGCGCCGCCGCGCAAGAACCCGGCGATTTCCGCCAGCGCTGGCCCGTTGCGAGAGAGAATGAAGGGAAACGCCGACTCCGGCCAAATCAGATGCGTGACGTCGGCGACGCCGGAGGACGCCGGCGAGGTCGCGCGATCGGACAAGGTGAGATAACGGCGCACGATCGCATTTCCGTTTTCCGGCGCGAAGTCCGAGTCTTGTGCGATATTGGGCTGCACAATTCGCAACTTGACGCCGGGGACCGCCGCGCTCGCCGGCGCCTCCAGTCGATATGCGCCGAAGCCGTACATGGCGGCGAGCGCGAGCGCCGCCAAAATCGTCGGAACCCAGCGACGCCGCGGCGCGCCATCGGTCCAGAGCGTCGCCGGCGCGGCGAATATCGCGATCGCGGCGAGCGTCAACCCGTGCAGGCCGACGATCGAGGCGATCTGCGCCGGCGCAAGGTCTTGTCCCAGCGCCATGCCGATATCGTTCCATGGGAAGCCGGTGAAAGCCACGCAGCGCAACCATTCGCTGGCCCCGAGTCCGACCGCGAGCGCCAAGACTTCGCAAAGAGTCGGGACGCCACAACAGCCTCGCCAGCGCGAAGCCGAGCGCCGGAAAGAACGCCAGCATCGCCGGCAACCCCAGCACGCCCAACGGAAGAGCCCAGGCGAACTTGTCGGGTTCGACAAGAAAGGCCGAGCCTAGCCACCATAGGCCCGCCGTAAAATACCCGAAGCCCCACCACCATCCGACGCCAAAGGCGGCTTTGAGGGAGGCCCAATGCGTCGCCTCGCGTGGGCCGCGATCGACCGAGCCATCGATCAGCCAGACGGCGAGCGCCAACGGGATGATCATCGCCGGCGCGAATGAGAGAGGCGGCATGGCGACGGCGCCGGACGCGCCGCCGAGAAACGCGATGGCGCGCCGCGGCCAGCCCCAAGCGAGGATGACGTTTCGCGCGAAGACGCGGAAGGCGCCTTCGCGCGGCGAGAACGTCGACTCCTGCGAGGACGGGGACAACTTTCCGGTCACGGCGAATCGGGTCGCTGCAAACATAGCGTGGCCGCGGCCCAACTCGAAGTCGCGCGTCGAGCGTTCATCGATCCGCGGGCTCCGGTCGGTCGGAGGAGGCCGCCTCGCTATCCTTTTCGTCGCGCGCCGGTCCGGCCGCGCCTCGGCGCCGCGGCGCGGCGCGTGGATGGATCTTGAGCCGCTTGACGCGTCGGGGATCGGCGTCGAGCACCTCGAATTCGAAATCGCCGGGTCCTGCGACAATCTCGCCGCGCCCCGGCACGCGTCCGGCCGCGGCGGTCAGAAGGCCGCCGATCGTATCGACGTCCTCGGCGTCGGCGAGCGCCGAAAAATCAAATCCGATCGCTTTGGAGACGTCTTCGAGGCTTGCCCGCGCTTCGACGATATAAGAGCCTTCGCCACTGGCGAAGATTTCTGGCCGCTCCGTTTCGTCGTGCTCGTCCTCGATGTCGCCGACGATCGCCTCGACGACGTCCTCGATCGAGACGAGGCCGTCGGTTCCGCCGTATTCGTCGATCACCAGCGCCATATGCGTGTGCGAGGCCTGCATCTTCACCAGGAGATCGAGGGCCGGCATCGAAGGCGGGGCAAATAGCACGGGGCGCAAGATTCGAGCGCCGGAAAGCGGCAGGTTCATGCCCAGTTCCGCGATCAACTTTTGCTCAGGCGACGGGGTCGCTGAGGGCGCCTGGTCGACCAAGCCGAATCGCGGCTCGGAGGCGAGAAAATCGACGAAGTCTCGGATATGCACCATGCCGCGCGGATCATCGAGCGTCTCGCCGTAAACCGGCAGACGCGAATGGCCTGCGGTGCGGAAAAGGGCCAGCAGCGCGCTCAAGGTCGTGTCGATGGCGGCGGCGATGATGTCGGCGCGCGGCACCATGACGTCGGCGACCCGGACCTCGTGCAATCCGAGAACGTTCTTGAGGATCGTGCGCTCTTGCGGCGTGAAGTTGGCATTGGCGTCAGCGCCCTCAAGCGCGTCCTCGAGATCGTCGCGCACCGACGCCGAGCCCATGCCGAAGAGCCCCCGCAGCCGTTCGAAGAGACGCGGCGGCGATTCGCGCGCCGACGGGGGCGACGGCCTGTCGTCGCCGGGGCGCTCGGCATGTTCCGAATTGCTCACGGCGCGGCGTCCTCGAGTTCGCTCGCCTGGTAGGGATCGGGGACGCCCAGACGCCCCAGGATACGTGTCTCCATCGCCTCCATGCGTTGCGCGTCGAATTCCGTCTCGTGGTCGAAGCCGACGAGATGGAGGAAGCCGTGGACGATGAGGTGGCGATAGTGATCGGCCAACGGCTTGCCTTCGGCGGCCGCTTCGCGCGCGACGGTCTCGAAAGCGAGGACGATGTCTCCGAGAAGGCGAGTCTGGCCGATATTCGCCGGCTCGACTGCGGGAAAAGACAACACGTTCGTCGCCTCGTCGAGGTCGCGCCAACGCGCGTTGAGGGCGCGAATATGCTCGTCGTCGGCGAGATGGACGCACATTTCGGCGCCCGGCCGAAGCGCGACGCCGCATTCGGCGAAGCCTGCCGCGATCGCCTGGCGCGCCAAGGTTCTCGTGGCGAGCGCGCCGCGCCACGCCGGCGACGTCGCGACGAACTCGACCTGAAGGTTCATCGCTCGGATTCCGATCGCGCCGGCCTCGCGCTTTCATAGGCTTCAACGATCTGGCGCACGAGGTCGTGGCGCACGACATCCCCGTGACGGAAGCGGACATGGCCGACGCGATCCAAGCGGCTGAGCAATCCGATGGCGTCGCTGAGCCCTGACTTCTGACCGGGAGCCAAGTCGGTTTGGGTCGGATCGCCGTTAACCATCATGCGCGACCCTTCGCCCAGGCGCGTCAAGAACATCTTCATCTGCATCGCCGTGGCGTTTTGCGCTTCGTCGAGCAGGATCGCCGCCTTCGACAGCGTCCGCCCGCGCATGAAGGCGAGCGGCGCGATCTCGATCATGCCGGTCTGGATTCCGCGCTCGACCATCCGCCCTTCCATGAAATCGTACAAGGCGTCGTAAATCGGGCGCAGATAGGGATCGACCTTGTCGCGCATGTCGCCGGGCAAGAAGCCGAGTCGTTCGCCCGCTTCCACCGCAGGGCGCGAAAGAACCAGGCGTTCGACGAGGCCCTGCTCCAGCAGCGACACCGCGTGGCCGACGGCGAGCCAGGTCTTGCCGGTTCCCGCCGGACCTTCGGCGAAAACGAGTTCGTGCTTGCGCAGGGCGGCGAGATAGCGATCCTGGGCGGCGTTGCGAGCGCGCACGACGCCGCGGCGGCGCGTCTTGACGTGGCCGAAGCCGTCGCCGGTGGGATCGAGTTCGCCGGGAAACAACGTGCCTTGATAGGCGGTTTCCTCGATCACGCCTTCGACGTCGCCTTCTCCGGCGGGCTGGCCGAGCTTGGCGCGCTCATAGAGCAATTCGAAAACACGACGCGCCTGTTCGCTCGCCTCCCGGGGTCCGCGAATGACGATCTGGTTGCCGTTGGCGTTCGCGGTAACGCCGAGACGGCGCTCGATGCGCGCGATGTTTTGATCGTAGTGGCCGAAGACGATCGAAGCCAAGCCGTTGTCGTCGAAAGCGAGCGCGACCTCGGTCGATTTGGGCTCGCGAGCCTCCGGCGCGATGCCGGAAGCGGGGACAGGAATTCTCGGCAACGTCTGGTCTTGGGGCTTCAAATTTGCGGCCTCCCTCCGAATCGAGCCATGAGACTGATTTCGCGTGACGCTGGCGCGACAAGCCGGCCGATCAGCGAATTCGGACCGACGCCGACGATTTCCACCGTCGCCGGGGCGCCGATCGCCGACAATTCGCCCTCGGCATAGACGGATTGCATATAGGGCGAGCGGCCGATGATTTGACCGGGGCGGCGACCCCTCTTGTCGAATACGACGTCGAACCGGCTTCCGACCAGGCGGCGGTTGAAGGCCAGGCGCTGCTCTTCGAGCAGGCCGAACAGCGCGGCGAGACGCCGCGCCTTGGTCGCCTCGTCGATCCGAGGTTCGAAGTCCGCGGCCGGCGTGCCAGGCCGGGCGGAAAACTTGAACGCATAGGACGAGGCGAACCCCACTTGGCGCACCAACGCCAGCGTCGCTTCGAAATCGGCGTCACTCTCGCCGGGAAAGCCGACGATGAAATCCGAGGACAGCGCGATGTCCGGGCGGGCCCGGCGCACGCGCGCCACGAGATCGAGATAGTCGCGCACGCTATGGCGTCGGTTCATGGCGGACAGAATGCGGTCCGACCCGGACTGGATCGGCAAGTGCAGGTAGGGCGCCAGCGCGTCGATGTCGCGATGGGCCTGGATCAGGTCTTCGCCCATGTCGCTGGGGTGCGAGGTCGCGTAGCGAAGCCGCGCCACGCCGGGCATCTTCGCCGCCGCCGCGATGAGGTCGGCGAGGCTGGCGCTGCGACCGTCGGCGGCGCGCCCGTGATAAGCATTGACGTTTTGGCCGAGCAGGGTGATTTCGCTGACGCCAGCCCCCGCGAGACGCTCGATCTCGGCCAAGACATCGGCGAGCGGCCGCGAGGCCTCGCCGCCCCTGGTATAGGGCACGACGCAGAACGAGCAGAATTTGTCGCAGCCTTCCTGCACGGCGACGAAAGCGCTGACGCCGCGCGCACGGATCGCCTCGGGCCGACGCGCGGGAAGATGGTCGAACTTGTCCTCGAGCGGGAACTCGGTGTCGACCGCGCCCGCCGCGCGCGCTTGGCGCGCAAGAGATGCGGCAGGCGATGATAGTTCTGAGGCCCGACGACGATATCGACGGCCGGCTGCCGGCGCAGGATCTCCGCGCCTTCCGCCTGCGCGACGCAGCCGGCGACGACGAGCGTCGTCTTGCGCCCGTCGCGGGCGCGATCCTCTTTCAGTTCGCGAATCTTGCCGAGTTCGGAGTAGATCTTCTCGGAGGCGCGCTCACGGATATGGCAGGTGTTGAGAACGATGAGATCGGCGTCCTCGACGCGCGCCGCTTCCTCATAGCCCTCGGCGGCCGTCACGTCGGCCATGCGCTGCGAATCGTAGACGTTCATCTGGCAGCCGAACGACTTGATGAACGCCCGCCGGACCGGCTTGGCGTCGTCCGCCGGCCGGTCGGTCTTCGTTTCTATTCGCGAAGTCGATATGGGCAATCCGCGGTCTCCTGCCGAAACTTCCCCCTTCTACGACGATCCGAGCCCGGCAGGAATAGCCGACTTCGCCCCGCGGGCGCGCCTGGCGAGGTCGCGCACCGCCATTTCCGTCGCCCGGGCGATCGACTTGCGGCAGGAATCTGGCCAAACGCGGATCGGCGCGCCAAAATAGACGTCGCAACGGATCCCGCCGGCCATGAGGAACCGCCAGAAATGGGGGAAGAACGTCATGTCGCCGTACCAGGCGAACAGGGGGCGCTCGCGCCGTCCGACGGGCATGCCGGCGATGCGGGAATAATCGAGGAACACGGGCTGAACGACAACGTCGGTCCCGCGCTTGCTGAGGGCCGCTCGCCGCGCGGCCTCGAAATGCGAGGAGCGAAAAGGCAGCAGCCGATTGCCGTCGCCGGTAGTCGCTTCGGCGAACAGCACCACCGAGTCTCCGTTGGCGATCGCCTGCGCGATCTCGGCGTTCACACGCGGAATGCCGCGTGGACGTCGACGATCGACGAAAATGACGCCTTGCAGTCGCGCGATTTGCCCGCCAAGCGCCGGCGCGCCGACTTCCCTCTTGGCCAAGAACGTCATTGGTTCGATCGAACCAAGAACCGGAACGTCGAGCCAGGACACATGATTGGCGACGATCAACCGGCGCGCCGCGTCCCCGGCGCGCCCATGAACCCGGATGCGCACGCCGATCGTCGCGCACAGCAGGCGGTGGAAGAGCGCCGGCGCTCCACTGCCTGTCCGCCAGCGACGCCATTGCGCCAGGCGTCGCGGCGGCCCGCACACCAGCAGAAACGCCGCCGCCGCCATCATGCCGAGCGCGAGGCGCAGGTAAGTCATGGCGCGGACGGGGCGATGCGCGCCAGGGGCCGTCGGCTCACGCGAGATCCTTTCGCATAACCAGCGCGGTCGCCGGCTTGCCGTCGGGCCGGCGATAATAGCCGTCGCGCCGGCCCACCTTGCGAAAGCCATAGCGGTTGTAGAGCGCGATCGCAGCGGCGTTGTCCTGGTCGACTTCGAGAAACATCGCGCGAGCGCCCGAAAGCGTCGCGCGCGACAGGTGTTCGCGCAAAAGGTCGCGCCCCACGCCGCGTCCGCGCCAAGCGCTGTCGACCGCAATCGTCAGGATCTCCGCTTCGTCAGCCGCGAGCCGCGAAATCGCGAAGCCGCGCATGCGGCTCGTCGCCGGATCGAGCGCGGCCGAACCAAGAGTTGAAGCGCTCGCGAGCAACGTCCGGAACTCTCCAGCCGACCAGGGATGCGCGAAGGCGCTTCGGTGAATGGCGGCGCATTCCTCGGCGCGATCGGCGCGTAAGGAACGAATGGTCGAGGGCGTTGGGCGACGAAATCCGAAAACCATCGCGCGGCGTCCGATCATCCTTCAACGCGCGCGATCGCGTCGGCGGTCATCGGCTTCACGTCGGGCGGCTTGACGTAGAGCGGGCGCGGCGGCCAATCGCTGGCATTCGAGGCGAGTCCGACGCGCGCGATCGCGACGATGTCGGGATAGGCGGCGCCGGCGCTTTCGCAAACGAGCCCCACGCGCCGCGCTTCGAGCGCGAAAGCTTCGGCGCCGTCGCCCGCCAGCCGCAGGGGTCCCGAGCCGATCGCCCGCACCGCGTCGCGCAGGTTGGCGACCCGCGGCTCGAAGAGCGGGCGCCCGGAGGATTCGAACGCTTGGAAATAGACGCCGCCGTGCTTGGCGTCGATCGCCGACACGATAACGCCTGGATGCGTTTCGTCGAGCAGCGGCGCGGCGAAGGCGACCAGAGTGGAGACTCCGATGGCCGGAATCTCGAGAGTGAGCGCCATCGCGCGCGCCATCGCCAGGCCAATGCGAATGCCAGTGAACGAACCCGGCCCGACGGCGACCGCGATGGCGCCGATCGAAGCGAATCCGTCGCCGGCCTCGCGCGTCACGCGTTCGACAATCGGCGCGAGCGCCTCGGCATGGCCATGCGTCATCGGTTCGCTGCGCCGCGCCAGCGGCTGGCGGGAAAAGCCGTCGACGATGGCGGCGGAAGCCGCGCCGCAGGAGGTGTCGATCGCCAAGATCCGCATCGAAATCCCAATCCCGGAAGGCGCGTGGCGCCGCAATCGGCTTAGCGGGTGATCAGTGTCCCTGCGCCAAAATCGGTCAGCAACTCGATCAGCACGGCGTGCGGAATCTTGCCGTCCAGAATGACGACGCCCTCGACGCCTCTCTCAATCGCGTAGATACAGGTTTCGACTTTCGGGATCATGCCGCCGGTGATCGTGCCGTCGGCGATCAGGCCACGGATATCGTCGAGCCTGAGATGCTTGATCAGCTGCTTGTTCTTGTCGAGCACTCCGGGCACGTCGGTGAGGAACAGCAGGCGCTTGGCGCGCAGCGCCCCGGCGATGGCGCCGGCGAAGGTGTCGGCGTTGACATTGTAGGTTTCGCCGTCGACGCCCTGCGCGACGGGGGCGAGCACGGGGATCAACTCGCGGCCGAGCACCTGCTCCAGCACCGTGGTGTCGACCTTGTCGGGCTCGCCGACGAAGCCGAGATCGACGACGTCTTCGACGTTGCCGCCGCCACCGACGCGCGACACCTTGCGCGCGATGACCATGTTGCCGTCCTTGCCGCAAAGGCCGATCGCCCGACCGCCTTGCGCGTTGATCGTCCCGACGAGTTGCTTGTTGATGAAGCCCGCCAGCACCATTTCGACGATCTCCACCGTCGGTTTGTCGGTGATGCGCAAACCGGCGGAAAAGTGCGAAGGGATGCCGAGCTTCGTCAGCATCGCGCCGATCTGCGGCCCGCCGCCGTGGACGACGACGGGATTGACGCCGGATTGCTCGAGCAGAACCATGTCGCGCGCGAAGTTGCGCCCGGTTTCCTCGTCGCCCATCGCGTGGCCGCCGTATTTGACGACGATGATGGCCTCGTCGTAGCGCAACATGTGCGGCAAGGCCTGCATCAGAATTTCAGCTTGTTCCTGCGGGCTGGCTTTGGGCGCGTCGGTCATGGTCTCTCCGGCGATCGGGCGCTGCCGTTCTAGCGGCTCGCGGCGGCAATCTCAAACGCCCGCGGCGCGCCAAACGCGAAAGATTTCGCTTGGCGTCGCCGCCACCGCCAGCTCAGGCGCGCCGAAAGGGTTGGGGAACCATCGATTCCGTATTTCAGAACGTCGGCGGCGACAGCCGCTCGCGCCCGCCTAACCTCGCAGCGCCTGGTTGTCAGGATCGAACGGGCTGTCGGCGATGACGATCGCGCGATGCGGCGCGCCGAGGATGCGAATTTCCAATTCCGTGCCCCGCGCCGCGCAGTCCGGCCTCACCATCGCCAGCGCCAGCGATTTGCCCGTCCGCCAGCCATAACCGCCGGAGGTGGTGCGGCCGACCGAGGCGCCGGCGCGCGTCACCGGTTCCGAGCCGCGCGCGTCCGCATCGCTCGCGCCTTGCACTTCAAGCGTGACAAAGCGGTTGGAAAAGCCCGTGCCGCGCCAGGCAAGCAGCGCCTCGCGGCCCATAAAGTCGCCCTTGCCGAAGGCGACAAAACGTTCGAGTCCGGATTCGAGCGCCGCGTATTCGATCGACAGTTCGCGGCCGACGAGCTTGTAGGATTTTTCAAGGCGCAGCGAATCCATGGCGCGAATGCCGAACGGCTTGATGCCGAACTCGGCGCCGGCCGCCATCAGCGCGTCGAAGACATAGGCCTGCGTCTCGATCGGGTGATGGAGCTCGTAGCCCAATTCGCCGACGAAATTGACCCGCATCGCCATGAGTCCCGCCGCGCCGATCGAGGCGGCCGCGCCGTCAGCCAGGGGAACGCCGCATTGGAGACGTCGATATCGGCGACCTTGGCGAGCACGTGCCGGGAGCGCGGACCGGCGAGCACCAGGACGCCGCGCTGTGTCGTCACTTTGTCGAGCCGAACGCTGCCGTCGGTCGGCGCCAGCCTCTGCAGGCAGTCGAAATCATGGGCTTCGAGCGCGCCGGCGGAGACGAGATAGAAGCGCTGCGGGCCGATCCGCGTCAGCGTGAATTCGGCGCGCACCCCGCCGCGCCGCGTGAGCAGGTACGTCAACGCGATCCTGCCGGGAGCCTTGGGAATCCTGTTGGTGAGGATCGAATCGAGCCAGCCCTCCGCGCCGGAGCCGGAAACCTCGAATTTGGCGAAAGCCGACATGTCCTGAAGGCCGACGTTCTCGTGCACGTTGCGGCATTCGGCGCCGACGAATTCGAAAGCGTTCGAACGGCGGAAGCTCCATTTCTCGCGCGGGCGCTCACCGGCGGCGGCCGACGGGTGGTTCTCGTTCAGCAGCACGTCGGGCTTGGCGAGGTCGGCTTCGTCGAGTCCGTACCCGGGCGGAGCGAACCAGTTCGGCCGCTCCCAGCCGTAGACCGAGCCGAAGACGG
Source organism: uncultured Alphaproteobacteria bacterium (assembly GCA_963755075.1). Lineage (GTDB taxonomy): Bacteria > Pseudomonadota > Alphaproteobacteria > Rhizobiales > Beijerinckiaceae > Roseiarcus. The sequence continues at coordinate 5,266 of CAVWKL010000072.1, read as the reverse complement.
CGCCGAGCTCCTTCATGCGGTCGTAGCACGGCGTCCGGCGCAGGGGCCGGCAGGCGGCGCGTTCCTCGTCGGGATAGTGCACGGTGAAAACCTTGGCATAGGCCTCCTCATTCTTTGCGCGCAAATATCCCGTCTGGGCGTAGGAGCCGAAGCGGCGCGGATCGACGCCGAGCATGTCGACGTTCGGCTCGCCCTCGACGATCCACTCCGCCAATTGCCAACCGGCGCCGCCGGCCGCGGTGACGCCGAAAGAATGGCCCTCGTTGAGCCAGAAGTTCGTCAGGCCGGGCGCCGGCCCGATGATCGGCGAACCGTCGGGCGTGTAGGCGATGGCGCCGTTGTAGACTTTCTTGATGCCGACCTCGCCGAAGGCGGGCACCCGCGCGATCGCCGTCTCGATGTAGGGCGTCAGTCGATCGAGGTCCTCCTGGAAGAGTTCGTACTCGCTATCCGCCGCCGGCCCGTCGACATAGCAGGCGGGCGCGCCGTTCTCGTAGGGGCCGAGCAGCAGGCCGCCGGCCTCCTCGCGCATGTACCAGGACGAGTCCGATTCCCGCAGCACCGCCATTTCCGGCAAGCCCTGCGCCTTGCGCGCCTGGATCGCCGGATGCGGCTCGGTGACGATGTATTGGTGCTGCACGGGAATGACCGGCACGTTCAGCCCGACCATGCGACCGGTCTGGCGGGCGAAATTGCCGCTCGCCGAGACGACGTGCTCGCAGACGATCTCGCCTTTGTCGGTGACGAGCTTCCACTCGCCGCTCGGCATGCGCTCGATGGCGACGACGCGGGTCTGGCGGTTGATCTCGCCGCCGCCGTTGCGCGCTCCGCGCGCCAGCGCCTGGGTCAGATCGGCGGGCTGGATGTAACCGTCCTCAGGGTGCTGGATCGCGCCGAGTATCCCCTCGACGTTGCACAGCGGCCAGATGGCCTTGACCTCGGCAGGCTCGAGAAACGTCACCGCGACGCCGCCGATCGTCGCTGCGACGCCGGCGTAATAATGGTATTCGTCCATCCGGTCGCGCGTGCGCGCCAGGCGGATGTTTGAGACTTGGCGAAAGCCGACGTCAAGGCCGGTCTCTTCGTTCAGACGTTTATACAAAGCGACGGAATACTTGTGGATTTGGCCGACGGAATAGCTGAGGTTGAAAAGCGGCAGCAGACCCGCCGCGTGCCAAGTGGAACCGGAGGTCAGCTCCTTGCGTTCGATGAGGACGCTGTCGCTCCACCCCTTCTTGACGAGATGGTAGAGCGTCGAGACGCCGACGACCCCGCCGCCGATGACGACCGCTCGCGCATGGGTTCTCATAGTCCCTCCTTTGTTGAAGCGCGCGCCGACCGATCGCTTCGGAAGCCCAAGTTCCGGCTAGTAGGTCGCGTCCGGCATCGCCGCGCAGCGCCGGCCGATGAAGGCGCGCAAAGCTTCGTCGCAAGCCGGATCGAGGGCGGGCGCCTCGTATTCGGCGAGCATCTTCTTCCACAGGGCGTTGGCGCGCATCGCCGCGTCCTTCGATCCCTCCTCCTGCCATTGCTCGACCGAATTGTTGTCGGCGACGCTGGAGCGGTAGAAGGCCTGCTCGAAATTGGCCTGGGTGTGGGGACAGCCGAGGAAATGGCCGCCCGGTTCGACCTGATGAAAGGCCTCCATCGCCTGGCCGTTGTCGCTGAAGTCGATTCCCTTGGCGAGGACGTGCATGGCGCCGAGCTGGTCGACGTCCATGACGAATTTCTCGTAGCTGGCGGAGAGGCCGCCCTCGAGCCAGCCGGCGGCGTGGAGCACGAAGTTCGTGCCCGCCAGGACCGTCGGGATCAAGGTTTGCGCGCTTTCGTAGGCGGCCTGGGCGTCGGGAATCTTGGAGGCGCAAAGCGAGCCGCCGGTGCGGAAGGGCATGTTCATGCGCCGCGCCAATTGCGCCGCGCCGTAGATTGCCAGGGCGGCCTCCGGCGTGCCGAAGGTCGGCGCCCCCGATTGCATCGACAGCGTCGAGACGAAGACGCCGAAGACCACCGGCGCGCCAGGTCGCACGAGCTGGCAGAACGCGGTCCCGGCCATCACCTCGGCGAGCACTTGCGTTAAGGTTCCCGCAACGCTGACCGGGCTCATCGCGCCGGAAAGAATGAACGGCGTGATGATGCAGGCCTGGTTGGCGCGCGCATAGACTTCCGCCGCGCCGAGCATGGTCGAATCCCACACCAGCGGCGAATTGGCGTTGATCAGGCTGGTGCAGACGGTGTTCTTCGCGACAAAATCGACGCCGAAGAGGATTTCGCACATTCTCACCGTGTCCTCGGCGCGCTCGGGCTTGGTCACCGAGCCCATGAACGGCTTGTCGGAGAATTTCATGTGCGCATAGACCATCTCGAAATGCCGCTTGTTGACGGGCAGATCGACCGGTTCGCAGACGGTGCCGCCAGAATGATGGATGAACGGCGAGAGATAGGCGAGCTTCACGAAATTGCGGAAGTCCTCGATCGTGCCATAGCGCCGACCCTGGTCGAGATCATGCACGAAGGGCGAGCCGTAGTTGGGCGCGAAGACCATGGCGTCGCCGCCGATGACGACGTTGCGCGCGGGGTTCCGCGCGTGCTGCACATAACGGGCCGGGGTCGTTGCGCAGAGTTGGCGGGCGAGGCCGCGGGGAAAGCGCACCCGCTCGCCCTTGATTTCGCAACCGGCCCCTTTGAACAAGGCGAGCGCGCGCGGCGCCTCGCGAAACTCGATGCCGATTTCCTGCAGCAAGGTCTCCGCGTTGCGCTCGATGATTGCGAGTCCTTCCTCGCCGAGCATTTCCGTGAGCGGAATGGCGCGGGTTATATAGGGAATTGAAACGACGCCGCGTTGGGCGCGAGCCGACCGGCGCGCCTCGCGGCCGCGGCGCGCCTCATGGCCTTCTGGGAGCGGGTCCGTCGACATGGGGTCGGCTCCTGCGGCGTCGCGGGCAAGCGAACGCCTCCGTCACGATGCTGCGCCATCGCAAGGGAAAAATGAACCCTAGAAATGCGCCGGCGGCATGAGGAATAGGCGGTCGACTCAGCGCTGTCTCGTCTCCCAGTCGGGCGCGACGGAGAAGGGCGCGTTGGACGCCGGGAGCGGGTCGCGCCCACGGATCATGTCGGCCGCCTTTTCGCCGATCATGATCGTCGGCGCGTTAAGGTTGCCGGTGGTGATTGAAGGCATGATCGAGCTGTCGACGACGCGCAGGGCTTGAACGCCGATGACGCGCGCTTGGCTGTCAACCACCGCCGACGGGTCGCTCGGCGCCCCCATCTTGCATGTACAGGAGGGATGATAGGCGCTCTCGACGCGCTCGCGGATGAAGGCGTCGATCGCTTCGTCGTCGACAACGCCCGCGCCGGGCTGAATCTCGCGGCCGCGATAAGGCTCGAAGGCGCTTTGTGCGAAAATCTCCCGCGTCAGCCGCACGCAGGCGCGCATTTCCTCCCAATCGTCGGGCTCGCTCATATAGTTAAAGAAGATGCGCGGCGCCTCGCGCGGATCGGCCGATTTCAGCCGCACCCATCCGCGACTCCTCGAGCGCATCGGCCCGACATGGGCCTGGAAGCCATGTTCGCGCGCCAGGCCCTTGCCGTCGTAGCTGACCGCCATCGGCAGAAAATGATACTGGATGTTCGGGTAGCGCACGCCCGGGCGCGAACGAATGAATCCGCCCGCCTCGAAGTGATTGGTGGCGCCGTCGCCGCGCGCGCGCAGCAGCCATTGCAGGCCGACGAGGGCGCGGGCGAAGAGTCCCGTCTTTCCGTAGAGCGTGATCGGCCGCTTCGAGGCGACCTGAAAATAGAATTCGAGGTGGTCCTGCAGATTTTCGCCGACGCCGGTCCGCGCGGCGACGACGGGCACGCCCATCGCGCCGAGCTCGGCAGGCGGGCCGACGCCGGAAAGCTTGAGCAATTGCGGCGAATTGATCGGCCCGCCGCAGAGGATGACCTCGCGCCGCGCCCGCGCCAGTCGGCCGCTTCCGCCGCGCTCATAGCGCACCCCGGTCGCGCGGCGGCCGTCGAATTCGATCCGCGTCGCCAGCGCGTGGGTGAGGAGGCGAAGATTGGGGCGCCTTATCGCTGGCCGCAGATAGGCGTTGGCGGTCGACCAACGCACGCCGTCCTTCACCGTCATGTCGAAGCGGCCGAACCCCTCCTGGCGTTCGCCGTTGATGTCGGCGCTGACGGGATAACCGGCCTGGCGGCCCGCCTCGATAAACGCGTCGTAAAGCGGATTGCGCTTAGGGCCGCGGGTCGTGGCGAGTGGACCGTCGACGCCCCGATAGGGATCGGCGCCTTCGCGCCAGCCCTCGGCGCGGCGGAAATACGGCAGCACGCCGGCGTAGTTCCAGCCCGCAGCGCCCTCTTCCTCCCAGCGATCGAAGTCGAGCGGGTTGCCGCGGACGTAGACCAGGCCGTTGATCGAGGAGGAACCGCCGAGAACCTTGCCGCGCGGACAATTCAGGCGCCGCCCGCCCAGGTGCGGCTCGGGCTCGCTTACATAGCCCCAATTGTATTTCGTCATGTTCATCGGGATCGACAGCGCCGCCGGCATCTGGATGTAAAGCGAGCGGTCCGACCCGCCGAATTCGATAAGCAGCACCGAGACGCCCGCGTCCTCGCTCAGGCGGTTGGCGAGGACGCATCCGGCGGAGCCTGCGCCGACGATGACATAGTCGAAGGTTTCGGCGCTCGCCTCGTTCATCGCTCTCGCCCGGCCCGCCGCGCAGCCCACGCGCCGCCATATTCGCCGTGCGGCGGCGCGCGGCAAGCGCGGAGACTGGATTCGGCGATCTCTTTTTTCGAGACGGCGATCAGATGCGCTCGGGGCCGCGCGAAATGGCGGCGACGCCGGTGCGCGAGACCTCGACCAGACCGATGCCACGCATCAGCTCGACAAAGTCGTCGATCTTGCGCGGCGCGCCGGTGAGTTCGAAAATGAAGCTCTCGGTGGTCGCGTCGATGACTTTGGCGCGGAAAGCTTCGGCTAGTCGCAACGCCTCGACGCGGGGCTCGCCCTTGCCGCGCACCTTGACCATCGCTAGCTCGCGCTCGATGGCGCGCACCGCGAGGGTGAGATCGGTGACCGAATGGACCGGCACGAGCCGCTCGAGCTGATGGCGAATCTGTTCGATGTACTCAGGCGTGCCCGAAGTGACGATGGTGATGCGCGAAAGATGGGTTTCGTGCGCGACCTCGGCGACGGTGAGGCTCTCGATGTTGAAGCCGCGACCCGAGAACAGGCCCACGACGCGCGCCAGCACGCCCC
>CAVWKL010000071.1:0-7782 GCA_963755075.1 uncultured Alphaproteobacteria bacterium | reverse complement strand
CGCGCGCAGTGGCGAGGCCAGCGGATTTTTCGGGTCCGTCGCGGCGAGATAGGCGCCGGTGAGTTCCTCGAGGTAGGATTTCTGAAGGAGGGGATCGATCGAAGCCTTGCTCTCTATCGACGCGCCGGTCATTTGGTATTCTACCAGGGCCAGACAAGCCAACCGCAGCCCGGGCAGGGAACGCCCGGCATCGCGCAGGCTGATAAGCAGAGCGAGCGTCAGCGCGGCGGCGCTGTCGCCGCCGAGTGCGATGTGGCGCGGATCAAATCCCCGCGCGAGCAAAAGTTTCATAGGCCGCCGCCGCATCTTCGAGCGCGGCTGGAAATGGATCTTCCGGAGCAAGCCTGTAGCCGACAGCGAGCGTCCGCCCGCCCGCCGCGCGTCCGGCGGCCGTCACCATGCCGCGATGGCTCTGGATTGATCGCGGTCGCGCCTCGTCAGCGTGCTGGCCACCCCGGGCACCGTCGCGCGCGACTATACCCGTGCGCTGGTGCGGGATTTCGCCGGGGATTGCGAGGTGACGCTGGTCGGCTCGGCGCGCCTTGCGGATCTCGCCGAACGCTTCCTGCGCGGTGAGGCGATCGCAGACGCCGCGGTCGCGCGCGAGATCGCACGGTGTTTTGTCGAACGCGGCGGCCGCAGGACCGATCAAGTGGTTCTCGCCTGCACTCACTTTCCTCTGCTGATCGAACATTTTGTCCGCCTCGCGCCTTGGCCGATCGCCTTCGTCGACCCCGCGCCGGCGATTGCGCGCCGCGTCGACGCGCTATTGGGCGCGCGCGGCGCGCCGCGCGGTCCGGGCATGCTTTCGCCAGCGTTCTTCACCAGCGGGCGGCCGCCCTCGCCCGAACTGCAAAAAGCCTTGCGCCGGCACGGCTTGACCGCTACCTCGGCGGGCGAGCGCGCGGCGGCGATCTGACGCCGCGGCGAGTTGGGACGGGGCGCCCGGGGCGGGGATAAATGCTCGGCGCGGCGCTTGCGTCCGCCGGGATCTGCGAAAGGCCGCCTGGATGCGCACCGCCGTTGGACAGCCCGTACGCCTTGAAGATTATCGCGCGCCCGACTACCTCGTCGATTTCGTCGATCTCGACATTTCCCTCGATCGGCACGCGACGCGCGTCGTCGCCGTGTTGACCGTACGCCCCAACCCGGAGGGGCGTCCCGGCGCCGCGTTGGCGCTCGACGGCGACGAGCTTCTTTTTGTCGGCGCGGAGCTCGACAACGCGCCGCTCGAGCCATTCGCCTATCAAGTTAGCCCGTCCGCGCTCGTCCTGCTCGATCCACCGCGCCGCCCCTTCACGCTGCGCATCGAAACCCGGCTCGACCCCGCCGGCAACACCAAGCTGATGGGCCTCTATCGTTCCGGCGCGGCCTATTGCACGCAATGCGAGGCCGAGGGCTTTCGCCGCATCACCTATTTTCTCGATCGGCCGGACGTCCTTTCGACCTATCGCGTGCGGTTGGAGGCGGACCGGATCGAGGCTCCAGTGCTGCTCGCCAACGGCAATCCGGAAAGCGCCGGCGAGGCCGGAGAGGGCCGCCACTGGGCGGTCTGGAGCGATCCGTTCAAGAAGCCTTGCTATCTCTTCGCGCTCGTGGCGGGCGACCTCGCTCATGTCGCCGATTCGTTCGTCACCATGTCGGGGCGACGTGTGGCGCTCGGCATCTATGTCGAGCACGGGCGCGAAAAACGCGCCGCCTACGCTATGGACGCGCTCAAGCGTGCGATGGCCTGGGACGAGCGCGCCTACGGGCGCGAATACGACCTCGATCGCTTCAACATCGTCGCCGTCTCCGACTTCAATATGGGCGCGATGGAGAACAAGGGACTCAACGTCTTCAACGAGAAATTCGTGCTGGCGTCGCCGGAGACCGCGACCGATGACGATTACGCCGCCATCGAAAGCGTCATCGGGCATGAATATTTCCACAATTGGACCGGTGATCGCGTCACCTGCCGCGACTGGTTCCAGCTGTGCCTGAAAGAGGGTCTCACCGTCTTTCGCGATCAGGAATTCTCCGCCGATCAGCGCTCGGCGCCGGTCAAACGCATCGCCGACGTGCGCGGATTGAAGGCGTCGCAATTTCCCGAGGACGCCGGCCCGCTGGCGCATCCGGTGCGCCCGGCGGCCTATCACGAGATCAACAATTTCTATACGGCGACGGTCTACCAGAAGGGCGCTGAAGTCATCCGCATGCTCAAGGCGCTGATCGGCGCGCAAGCTTTCCGCGCCGGGATGGACCTTTACTTCCAGCGCTGCGACGGCACGGCGGCGACGGTCGAAGACTTCCTGGATTGCTTTGCGGAAAGCTCGGGGCGCGATCTGACCCAATTCAAGCGCTGGTACGCTCAGGCCGGCACGCCGCTGCTGACCGTTCGCACCGAATTTGACGCCTCGCGCGGGGCGTTCCGCGTCGATATCGCGCAGTCCCTCGCGCCGACGCCGGGCCAAAGCGAGAAATCGCCGATGACGATGCCGATCGCGCTCGACCTGGTTGATCGCGACGGCGCGGAGATCGAGCTGGTCTCGGCCGATGCGAACCCGGCGGAATTGCGCTCGGGGATATTCGCGCTGGAGGGCGCGCGGAGGACTTTAGAGTTCAGCGGCGTTTCGCGCCGGCCGGCGCTGTCCTTCCTGCGCGGCTTTTCGGCCCCCGTGCGCGTCGACGACGACCTCTCGGAAGACGATCTCGTCACGCTGCTCAAGCACGATCGCGATCATTTCAATCGTTGGCAGGCGTTGCAGGCCCTGGCGACGCGGCTGCTATTGCGCTGCGTCTCGGCGATCCGCGCGGGGAGCGCGCCGACGCCCGAGACTTCCTTTGTCGACGCCTATGGTTCGGTGATCGCGGACGCGTTGAGGGGGCGCATAGACCCCGCATTCGCGGCGCAGGCGCTCAGCCTGCCTAGCGAAGCCGATATTGCGCGCGAGATGGCGGCGAACGTCGATCCCGACGCGATCTATCGCGCTCGCGAGAATCTGCGCGGCGCGCTCGGGCGGGCGCATGGCGCAGATCTGGTGGCGTTGCATGACGCCATGGCCGACGCGGCCGCCTTCGCCCCCGACGCGGCGAGCGCCGGCCGAAGGGCGCTGCGCAACGGAGCGCTGGCGGCGTTTGTCGCCGGCGACGCCATCGAAGGCGGCGCGCGCGCGCATCGTCAATTCGCCGAGGCCGACAATATGACCGCTCGGCTCGGCGCGCTCGCGGCGCTGACCACGATTCCCGGCGCGCGGCGCGAACGCGCGCTCGACTCATTCGCGCGGCGCTTCGCCGCCGAGCCGCTCATTCTCGACAAATGGTTCGCCTTGCAGGCCCAAATCCCGGAACGGGGGACGCTGGATCGCGTGCGCGGCCTCATGGCGCATCACGCGTTCTCGCTCAACAATCCCAATCGGGCGCGCGCGCTGATCGGCGGGTTCACCGCCAACGCGACGCAGTTCAACCGCGCCGACGGCGCGGGCTACGAGTTGCTTTGCGAAGTCGTGCTGACCCTCGATCCGACCAATCCACAGATCGCCGCCCGCCTGCTGACCGCACTGCGATCTTGGCGATCGCTCGAGGCGGGTCGTCAGGCCAAAGCGGAGGCCGTCCTGCGGCGGATCGGCGACCAGCCGGTTCTCTCGACCGACGTTCGCGACATCGTCACCCGCTCGCTCGCCTGAGCCGCTCGGCGGAAATGCGCGGGCGGCGTGTCCGGCGAGTCCGCGCTGCGTCGAGAATTCCGGGGCGGACCGGCCGCTCCCTCGTCGCTGCATCGGCGTTGGCCGGGGCGTGAGTCGGCGCGGGCGCCGCGCCGAAAAAAAATGCGTCAACGATTTATTAAGGTCTGGACAAAGATTCTCACAGAGATTCTTATCGTGCTGATTCGGGTCGTTGCGGCGGTTTGCCCGATCTCATTGCGATAAGATTACTGGGGGTTTGCGATGACGCGTGCGAGCGCGGCAATCGGGGAGTCGCGACCGTGGCGTAGCCGTGCCGACGACGCGGCGTCGGAGCGAGACCAGAGGGCTCCGCGGCTGACGGGCGGGGCCAGAGCATGGCTGCCCGCCCTCCCGCCCCTGCTCGCCGCGCTCTTTCTCATCATTATGATTTCTATCGCTTTTTTTCACTTGCGCGCGGAGGGGGAGCGGGCGCTTTCGGGCGCGGCCCGCGATCTCGACCTGCGCGCCACGGCGCTCGCCCACAGCCTCGATGAGGCGCTGGCGGCCGCGCCTGCGGTTCCGCCCGCCGAGGTCTTGCATATGGTCCTCGGCGCCAATCCGGACCTGCGCCCGAGCGAAGCGCTGCTGTCTGACGCCAGCGGCCTCGTGATCGCCAGCGAACCCCCGCAAGGACAAGCCAACGTCACGCTGTCGAGCGTGCTCGGCGCCGGCGAGCCCTTGACGATCCTGGCCGACAAAGCCGGGGCGCTGCGCGTCCAAACGGTCGACGGTAAGGACAACTACGCGGCCGTGCGCAACCTGCGCTCGACTTCCGGACAGGTCGCATTCGCGGCGCCGGTGAGCGAAATGCTCGCGCCCTGGCGCCGTTCGGCCGCGATGATCATCCTGCTGCTGGGATCGACGGCCTTGGCTCTCCTCGGCGCGACCAGCGCTTATGCGCTGCAGTTGCGCAGCGCGCGCTCGCGCGTGCGGGCCGAGGCGACCATGCGCGCCCACTTCGATCTGGCGCTGAACCGCGGCCGTTGCGGCCTATGGAATTGGGATTTGGCGAGCGGCCATGTCGCGTGGTCGAAGTCGATGTTCGAAATGCTCGGCTTGCGGTCGTCCTCGCGGAGCCTTTCGCTTAGCGAGTTGCAGGCGATGATTCACCCCGACGACGAGAATCTGGCGGCGATCGCCCGGCGCGCTCTCGATGCGCGCGTGTCGTCCGTCGACCTCGAATTCCGCATGCGCAACGGCGATGGCCACTGGGTTTGGCTGCGAAAGCGCGCCGAACTGGTCGAGGATTCGGCGACCGGGGCGTGGCGTTTGGTCGGCATAGCCGTGGATATCACTGACCAGAAGCGTGAAGCGGAGATCTCGGCGACGGCCGACCAGCGCTTGCGGGAGGCGATCGAAGCGATCTCCGAGGCCTTCGTTCTGTGGGACTCGTCCAACCGCTTGGTATTGTGCAATTCGAAGTACCAACGGCTGCATAATCTGCCCGGCGACGCGATTCATGCGGGCGCGGCCTATTCCGAGCTTGCGGCGCTGGGCGCCGCGCCGCTCGTCGACCGGGAGACGATCGTGGATCCTGGCGAACCGGCGCCCGGCGACAGCTGCGCCAAGACCTACGAGGCGCGTTTGGCCGACGGGCGCTGGCTCCAGGTCAACGAGCGTCGAACCGGCGACGGCGGCTATGTCTCCGTCGGCACCGACATCACCGCCCTCAAGGAGCATGAGCAGCAATTGGTCAAGTCCGAGCAGCTGCTGCTCGCCACCGTCGCCCAACTGCGCCAATCGCGCCGATCGCTCGAGGCGCAGGCGCAACAATTGGCGGATCTGGCCGACCGCTACCACGAGCAGAAGGCGCAAGCGGAAATGGCCAATCGCGCCAAGGCCGAGTTTCTCGCCAACATGAGCCACGAATTGCGTACGCCGCTCAACGCGATCATCGGCTTTTCGCAGTTGATGGAGGGCGAGACCTTCGGCCCGCTTGGATCGGACAAATACCGCGACTACTGTTCGCACATCCTCCTCAGCGGGCGATATCTGCTCAATGTCTTTACCGACGTGCTCGACATGTCTCGCCTCGAATCCGGCCGCATCCGTCTCAACCGCGAGCATTTCAAAGTCGAGAAAATCGTCAACAAAGCGGTGCTCGATATTGCCTCGATCGCCCGCGAGAAAGGCGTGGCGATCGAGATCGAAGTGAACGGCGCCGATGCGCTCGACGCCGATCCGGCCGCGGTCGAGAGGATCCTGGTGACGTTGCTGCGCAACGCCGTGAAGTTCTCGCCCGAGGGCGGCGCCGTGACGATCGGCGCGCAGGCCTTCACCGATCAGATCTATTTCTACGTCGAGGACGCCGGACCCGGCATCGCCGCAGAAGACATTTCGCGGCTCGGCCGTCCCTTCGAGCAGGCCGATACGACGATGGCCAACGGCATGAAGGGCTCGGGGCTCGGCTTGGCGATCGCCAACTCGCTTGTCGAATTGCACGGCGGCGCATTGCGCATCACCTCGAAGCCGGGCGAGGGCACGGTCGTGCTGGTGAGCTTGCCGAAATCCCCGCGCAGCCCTCGCGCGCTGGCGCTTGCGGCGGTGGCGTAGCTGGCGCTGGGCGAGCGGCTCGGCGAGAACCTCGCCTCACGCCATTTTCCCCCGCACGATTTTCTCCAGTTCGACGTAGTCGACCTTGCCCGAGCCGAGCAGCGGCAGGGCGTCGAGAACGAGCACCGCCGCCGGCGTCATGATTTCCGACGCCCCTTTGATCTTCATCCAGGCCTGCGCTTCGGACCGTGTCGCGCCGGGCTTCGTCGTCGCCATAATGATGCGCTCGCCCTTTTTTGGATCGGGCGCCGTGACGACCGCGGCGGGATTATCCGGCCACAACGCCGACGCGAGGTCCTCGACCGCGGCCAGGGAGATCATTTCGCCGGCGATATTGGCGAATCGCTTGGCCCGGCCCTTGATCGAAACAAAACCGTCGCGATCGATCGCGACGATGTCGCCGGTGTCGTGCCAGCCGAGCGGCGGCGCCTCGATCTCGCCGGGATTGTCGGCGCGGTAATAGCCGGCCATGACGTTCGGGCCGCGCACGTGCAACCGGCCGCCTTCGTCGATGCCGGGGACGGACTCGAGACGGCGCTCGATTGCCGGCAAAAGGCGTCCGACCGTGCCGTTGCGGTTGAACATCGGCGTATTGACCGCAAGCACAGGCGAGGCCTCGGTCACCCCGTAGCCTTCGAGAATGCGCAGACCGAATTTCTCCATATAGATCCTTCGCGTCTCCGCCTTCACCGGCTCCGCGCCGCAGACGAGATAGCGCACCAGGTGGAAGTCGTAGGGATTGGCGAATCGCGCGTAGCCCGCCAGGAACGTGTCGGTGCCAAACAGCGCGGTGGCCTTGGTTTGGTAAACAAGCTCCGGGATCTGCCGATAATGCAGCGGGCTCGGATACAGATAGACCTTCATTCCGCTTATCAGCCCAAGCAGCAATCCCCCCGTCAGGCCGAAGGCGTGAAAAACCGGCAAGGGATTGAACACGATGTCCGCCGAGGTGAAATCGTAGCGCGCGGTGATCTGCGCGATATTTGCAAGAATGTTGGCGTGGGTGAGAACGACGCCCTTGGGCAGACCTTCCGATCCGGACGTGAACAGCACGACGGCGGGGTCGCCGGGTCGGCGCGGCGCAAACTCGCGGCCCCGGTCGAGAACCGCGCGCGCCTTGTCGACGAAGGTCGCGCCGTCGCGCAGATCCTCGAGCCAGACGAAGCGGACATGCGACTCCATCTGCTGGACGACGTCGTCGAGCTTTCCCTTTTCGACGAAGGCCTTCGAGGAAAGAACGAGACGGATTTTCGCGGTGCGGCAAGCGGCGATCAGATTGAAGGCGCCGGAGGTGAAGTTCAGCACCGCCGCGACCCGGCCGGCCGCTTGCAACGCCATGAAGGCGATCGCGGCGCCGTTGGCGTTCGGCAGCATGAGGCCGACCGTCTCGCCCGCTGCCGTGCGCGCGACGATCTTGCGCGCAAGCAAGGCGACGCCGAGGCGGAAACGGCGCTGCTTCAGCGGCCCGGCGATCGGATCCTCGAGGATTGCGCGGCCGCTCTCGCGCTCCCGCGCGCCGGCCTCG
>CAVWKL010000070.1:0-14568 GCA_963755075.1 uncultured Alphaproteobacteria bacterium | reverse complement strand
AGATCTTGGCGACCGACATCGATCCGCGCGTCGTCGCCGAAGGCCAGCGCGGGGTCTACGTCGAGGCCGCGCTGGCCGACGTCCCGCCCGCCTTGAAGAAACGATATTTCACCCCCGCCGCGGGCGGGCGCGGTCAGGAGTGGGCGGTCGCCGACGAACTCAAGCAATTGGTCTCTTTTCGAACGCTGAATTTGAACGCGGATTGGCCGATGCAGGGACGGTTCAGCGCCATCCTCTGCCGAAACGTCGTCATCTACTTCGATGAACCGACGCAACAACGGGTGTGGAGCCGCTTCGCCTCGAAGCTGGAGCCCGGAGGCTGGCTCTATATAGGACATTCCGAACGGGTGACCGGCCCGGCGGCTTCGCGTTTCGTCAGCGACGGCATCACCGCCTATCGGCTCAACGGCGGGAGCAGCGCATGAAACCCGTTCGCGTCCTCATCGTCGACGACTCGGCGACAATGCGCAGCCTGATTGCCGCCGCGCTGACCGACGACCCCGAAATCGAAGTGGTCGGACAGGCGGCCGATCCTTTGCAAGCGCGCGAAGCGATCAAGGCGCTCAACCCCGACGTCATGACGCTGGACGTCGAGATGCCGAAAATGGATGGGCTCGAGTTTCTCGAGAAGGTCATGCGGCTTCGGCCGTTTCCCGTCGTGATGGTCTCGAGCCTGACCGCCCGAGGGGCGAGCGCCACGATACGGGCCATGGAGCTCGGCGCCGTCGACTGCATCGGCAAGCCGTCGATGGAACAGCCGGATTCCTTCGACAATCTTCCCGCCAGAGTGAAGGCGGCCGCGAGCGCGCGTCTGCATAAGCGCGCCGACGACCTCCTCGCGCGCCCGCACGTTCGGGAACATGATCGCGCCCCGCCCGAGGCGTCGTCGTCCTATCGGCCGGGCGGAAAGATCGTCGCCATCGGCGCCTCGACCGGGGGCGTCGAGGCCCTGATCGCGGTCCTCACCAACTATCCCGCCAATTGCCCGCCCACCGTCATCACGCTCCATATGCCGACGCCGTTCACCAAATCCTTCGCCCGTCGTCTCGACGGATTGACCGGCGCGCGCGTCGGCGAAGCCGAGGACGGAGCGCCGCTCGAAGTCGGCAGCGTCCATCTGGCGCCCGGCACCGCCACGCATTTGGAGGTGTCGCATGCCGCTCCTTGGCGGTGTAGGCTGCAGACCGAGGGTTCGGTCAACGGCCATCGCCCCTCCGTCGACGTTCTCTTCGGTTCGGTGGCCAGGGCGTGCGGCGCCAAGGCGGTCGGCGTCATCCTGACGGGCATGGGACGGGACGGCGCCACGGGGTTGCTCGCCATGCGTCACGCCGGCGCCAGGACGCTCGGTCAGGACGAGGCGACGAGCATCGTCTACGGCATGCCGAAAGTCGCGTTCGAGTGCGGAGCGGTCGAGAAGCAAATGTCGCTCGGCGACATCCGGGGGGAGATCCTGACTCTCACTTCCGCGCACAACGGAAAGAGCTAAGCTATGTCGCTCGCGGACAAACTCCGAGTCATGGTGGTCGACGATACGTCGGTCAGCCGAGCTCTCATTTGCGACGCGCTCGATCAGATGGGCGTGCGGGGCGTGGTGATCGCCAAAGACGGCCTTGCGGCGCTCAACACGCTGAAAGCGCAGCCGGTGCACCTCGTCATTTCCGACATGAACATGCCGGGGCTCGACGGGCTGGCCCTGCTCAAGGGCTTGCGCCAAAACCCATCGACGGCCCGCATCGGCTTCATTCTGGTGACTGGCAGCGCCGACAAGACCCTGATCGAACGCGGACGGCAATTCAGCTTGAACAACTATGTGACGAAGCCCTTCACGGTCACTTCGTTGCGAGGCGCCATCGAGGCGGTGGTCGGAAAATTGGCATGAACGTTCACGCCAGCTCGGAACGGCGATTTCACATCGTCCAGGGCGAATATAAAGTCAGCGACGATCCGGACGCGGTGGTCTCGACCCTCCTCGGTTCCTGCGTCGCGGCGTGCATTCGCGATCCGGTGGCCGGCGTCGGGGGGATGAATCATTTCCTGCTTCCGGGCGAGGACACGAAATCGCACATGCGCGACGCCGAGCGATACGGCGACTATTTGATGGAACTGCTGGTGAACGGGCTCATGCAGAAAGGCGCGCACCGCGATCGACTCCAGGCTAAGCTCTTCGGCGGGGCGCGGATGATGCGCGGCCTGTCCGACATTGGCCTGAAGAACGCCGAATTTGCCGAACGCTACCTGAAGTATGAAGGCATCGCCCTGGTCGGCAAGGATCTCGGCGGGCAGCAGGGGCGGCGGATCAAATATTGGCCGGTCTCGGGTCGCGCCCGGCAAAGCTACGTCGTCGCGGCCGTCGAGGAAATCGAGATCGTCAAAACGCCGCCGAGCCGCAGCTACGGCGACGTCGAATTGTTTTGAGTGCGTAAGGTTGGAGTTCGAGTCGATGTCGGTGAAAACGTCGCTGAAAAAGCAGGGTGAGGCTCCATTATCGCCCATTGCAACGACGCTCTTGCGCGTCACCGAGGAGCTACGCAAGGTCGCGGGGAGGCTGGAGAAGGTGGATGTCGCCGTCGCTCAGCTGGTCTTCGAGGCGGCCTCGCCGCATTCCACGCATTTCCACGATCTACAGAATATCGATCGCGCCACGCAGGAGATCGCCGGCATCGCCGCCTTTCTGGCGAAGCTGGCGAGCGACGTCCCCTCCGAGTGGCTGGCCGACTCGAAGACGGCGAGCCTATTGATCGATCTCCAGGAACTCGCCTCCCGGCTCGGGCATCACGAAACGCTCGAGGCCGACCTAAAGGATGACGTCGGCCAAGATTGCGAATTCTTCTGAGTCAGCCCGGCTGCGAGGCCGCCGGGGCGGCGGCCGGTCGGGTCGCCAGGCTCACCGCCGCGGCCGCCAGAACATTGAGGACCAGCGCAGCGAAGCCGATATTGACGTCGTTGGCTTGCGCGGGAAGGAACGGAAACAGGCTGACGAACGTGCTGTGGGTGAGCGTGATGGCGGCGACCGCGGCCACGCCCACGACGATTCCGACGATGGCGCCCTGCTTGGTCATCGGATTTCGCGCCAGGAGCGAGCAAATCACCGCCGGAAACAACTGGGTGACGAAGGCGTAGCCCATCAGAAGCAGAGCGACGATCGTCTGGCCGCCTTGCAAGGTGAAATAGACCGCAATCAGCGCCAGGACAGGGACGAGGCCGCGCGCGGTCAGCGTCACCTTGCCCTCGGCGAGACCGGGCATCAACGGGCGAAGCACGTCGTTGGCGATCAGCGTCGCCGCCGAGACGAGAATCAGGGACCCCGGCACCAGCGCCGTCAGCACGCCCGCCGCGCCGATGACGCCGACGAACCACGGATCGAAGGTCGCAATCGACAACTTGAACAGCGACAGGTCGATGTCGCCGCCGGTCAGGCCGGGAACCTTGAGGATCGCCGCGAAGCCGCAGAAGAAGACGAACAGCAGGATCAGTTGATAGAGCGGCAGGATCATCGCGTTGCGCCGGAAGGTGCGCTCCTGCTTCGCCGTGAACACCGCGCCGAAGGCGTGCGGCCACATGAAGAAGCCGAGCGCCGTCAGCGCCACCGTCGATTGGAACCACAGCACGCTCTGTCCGGTCGGCTTGAACGTCAGGAAGCCGGGTTTGGCGGCGTCGATGGCGTGGAACATTTCGCCGAGGCCGCCGTAATCATGCAGCGGCAGATAGACGCCGAGAAACACCACCACTGCAAGAATGAGGATATCCTTCACGACCGCGTTCCACGCCACGCCGTGCACGCCGGAGATCATGACATAGACGGTCACCGTCGCGGCGCCGATCCAGATCGCGGCGGTCGAGGAGATGGAGCCGTAGGAGGCCAGTGAAACGATGATGCCGAGGCCGGTGAACTGCAATTGCAGATAGGGAACGAGCGCCACGACGCCGACGATCGCGACGAGGATCCCCAGCCCGGGGCTGTCGTATTTCTTGGCGAAGAAATGCGATTGCGACACCAGGCGCTCGCGCTTGGCGAAGCGCCAGATCGGCGGCAGCAGCCAGTAGGAAAGGACGTAAGCCAACGCGCCGTAGGCGAGGATGTAGTAGGCCGGCGCGCCTCGGCCGTAGGCCCAGCCGCTGCCGCCGAGAAAGGTGAAGGTGGTGTAGATCTCGCCCGCCTGCAGCAGGAACACCAGCGGGCCGCCGAAGGCGCGCCCGGCCACCGTCCATTGCTCGAGGTTCATTGTGACGCCGCGATGGGCCGCCAAGCCCAGCCCCAGCGCCACGACCGCGGCGAGAGCGATGATGAGGAGCGCGCTGTTCATGGCTCGTCTCCTTGCCGGCGAGCCTCGGTCTTGGCGTTGGCGGGATCGAGCGCGTAGATGATCGCCATCAGGACCGCCCCGGCGACGACCCAGCCGACGATCCAGGCGAGCACGAGCGGCATGCCGAAGACCAGCGGTTCGACCCGATTGACGAACGCCGTGCCGACGAGAATGCCGACAAACGGCAAGACGGCCAGCCAACGAACTCCCATCATGCTCGAGCTC
The DNA here is from genome assembly GCA_963755075.1 of uncultured Alphaproteobacteria bacterium. Classification (GTDB taxonomy): domain Bacteria; phylum Pseudomonadota; class Alphaproteobacteria; order Rhizobiales; family Beijerinckiaceae; genus Roseiarcus. The sequence goes on along the minus strand of CAVWKL010000070.1, from coordinate 10,039 downwards.
CCCGCACGCGCAGCGCGCCTTGACGACGGGCGCAAACCTTATGCCGGCGCTCTGTCGGCGCCAAGGCGCGTCCAGCCCTGCGCCGGCCAAGCCCGTCGCCCGACCCCGTCAGCCCGCCTGGAAGTGATGGACGCCCGTGAAGCGCTGACGCGCGATGCGCACGTCGCGGGCTTTGAGGTCGCGCAGCGCGAGGTAGATCATCGCCGTCATCAGCGCGTCGGAATAGGCGTCGTGCTGCGCGAGCGCCGGCAGATCGAGATCGTCGAGAAGACTGGCGAAGCTGAGGTCGACGTGCGCGCCCGGCGGCGCGTCGCCGTATTTGCGCTCGTAATAGAGCGCCGAGGTCTCCAGTCTCGGGTTGGGCAGCCCAACGCCCAGGAAGCGCCGCACGTGCCTGTTCAGCATCGCGACGTCGAAGTCGAGGTAGTAGCCGACCAGCGGCCGACCGCCGATGAAATGCAGGAATTGAGGGAGCACGCGGCGGATGGCGAGCCCCTCGGCGACGTCGGCCTCGCGCAGGCGATGGATCTTGATCGCGTCGGGCTTCATCGGCGCCTCGGGGCGCAAAGTCGCCTCGAAGCGCTCGCTGGTCAGGATCCGCGCGCCGCGAATCTTGATCGCGGCGATGGTGACGATGTCGTCGCGGCGGGGATTGAGCCCGGTCGTCTCGCAGTCGATCGACACGACTTCGTCGGGCGGCCCAGGCTCGAACAGGAAACGATAGGCCGGCTCCTTGAGCCTCGCCAGTTGGAAGGGCCGTTTGATCCAGCGCGGCAGCATCGTCAAAACATCGCGAGATTGAAATGACGGCGAATGATCTCGCGCAACTGCTTGACGATATGAAAGGCGTCGCGCAGCAGGTCGCGCTCCATGCTCGAGAGCGCCCCCGGCTTGACCAGGCTGCCGGCCGCCGCCTCGGCGAGTTGGGCGTCGAGGCGCAACGTCATGAGGTAGCGCAAGGCTTGGGTCAGCTCGCGCCCGAAGTCGGGCGTCAGCGCGCCGAGCTCGGCCAGGCGCGCGATGCGGGCGGCGGTGCCGGTTTCGAGCAGCCGGTGCTCGATCGCCAGCGAGCGCACGCCGTGCACGATGGGGAAGATGCCGCCTTTCTTCAGATCGAGCGCGTCGCCCTGGTCCTTGGAGGTGACGAGATTGTTGAAGAGGCCGATCGGCGTCGGAAAGGCCTCCACGGCGCGGGCGAAATGGGCGAGATAGGCGCGCTCGCCGCGCAGCGCGTCGATCAGCTCGAGTTTGGCTTGGCGCAAGAGCTCGGCGTCGCCGGCGACCGCCTCGGCGTCGTAGAAGATCGCGACGTTCATGTGCGCGTGTTCGTCGGGCGCCGCGAGCCAGCGGCGGAAGTCGGCGCGGTAGTCGTCGATCGTCTTCGACCACAGCGGATTGACGACCATCACGTTGCCGGGGCAGGGGGGAAAGCCGAATGCCTCCAGCGCCCCGGTGAAGGCGGCGCGGAACGTCTGCAACTCGGCCTCCGGCGCGGGCGCCGACAGGATCAGGCCGTTGTCCTGATCGGTGCGCACCGTCTGCTCGCCGCGCCCCTCGCTGCCCATGACGATGAGGCAGCCGGCGTCGTGGATCGCCGGAGAGGCGGTCATGGCGAAGAGCTTGGCGAACAAATGCCGGTTGAGGTCGGAGACGATTTCGCTGACCACCTCGATCTTGACGCCCTGGCGGCGCAGCATGCGCGCCTGGCCCTCGATGGCGCCGGCGGCAAGGGCGAGTTCGGCCACGCTCGCGGCGCGGTCGATGCGGGCGGCGACGAGCTGCGAATTGCCGGCCAGGAAGCTCAGGAGGTCGACGTCCTCGAGGATGCCGACATAGCGGCCCTCCTCGAGAACGGCGACGCGGCGCTTGTTGTGCTTGGTCATTTGCAAGAGCGCCATCGAGACGAAGTCGTTCGGGGCGACCGAGACGACCGGGAATTGCGCCTCGCCGGCCACGCTCGTTTCGATCGGCAGGCGTTTCAGGATCGCCGCGTTCGACAGATCCGTGCCGGTGATGATGCCGACGCGCTCGCCGTCGCGCACGAACAAGGCCTTGGCGTTGAACTCGCGCATCGTCACGGCGGCGCGCTCGATCGAGTCGGAGGCCTCGATGAACGCGGCCTGGTGCAGCGGCACGTCGCGCACCCGCGCGTCCAATAGCGGGCTCAAGCGCTGGGCCTCCTTTTCGCGCGCCGCCGCGTCGAGCTTGCGGGAAATGTCGCGATAGAAGAAGGCGGCGAAGCGCGCGTTGCGGTTGATCAGCCGCAGCGTGACGTCGCGCGGCAGGAGATAGCACAGCGTCTCCTCGCGGGCGACGAAGGCGTTCGATCCGCCGCCCTGCACCACGGCGCGGCTGTCGAAACAGTCGCCGGGGCCGCGCAGGGCGACGACTTCCTCGCCGTCGCGCTCTTCGACGCAGCCCTTGAGAACGACAAACAGCGACTCCGGCGCGCCGCCGCGCGCGATGATGGTCTCGCCGGGGCGGAAATAGCCGATGTCGAGCGCGGCGCGCACCGCGTCGATCTCGCCGGGCGTCAGCCGATCGAACGGCGCATTGGTCGCATCGAAGGACTTCGCCATGGACCCGCCGTTCCCCGCCGGAGGTTCGTTGTGTAGGTTTGGCCGCGTTGTAACGGTTTCCGCTGGGCGAGGGTATTGGGCGATCGGCGGGGGCGCGCCAGGCCGCGCCGATCAACCGGCGATCGGTTCGAGCCGATTGACGCGGTCGGCCGCCCCCTCGCCGTGGGTAGGAGAAGCCGCATCCCGGCCGCGGCCGTGGCGCCGCGGCGAAGCGCCCATGACCCGCTTGAAGGCCGTGCTGAAGGCGCTTTCGGATTCGTAGCCGAGCGACAGGGCGATGACCGAAATGGAATCGCTGGAATTCGCCAGCCGGTCCCCGGCCAGCAGCATGCGCCAGCGCGTCAGGTAGTCCATCGGGGAGGCCCCGACCGTCTCCTTGAATTTCAGGGCGAAGGTCGAACGCGACATGCCGGCGCGCTCCGCCAGCCCCTGCAACGTCCAGCGATGCGCCGGATCCTCGTGCATCGCGGCGATCGCTGCGCCCATCCGCCGATCCGCCAGGGCGAAGAGCCAGCCGACGCCGCCCTTCAAGCCTTCCGCCAGGTGCAACCGCAAGGCCTGAATCAGCATCATGTAGACGAGGTGTTGGGCGACGAGATAGCCGCCCGGCTGCCGCTCGCGCAGCTCCTGCATCATCCGCTCCAAAGACCAGCGCAGCGCCGCCTTGTCGGCTTCCTTGCGGATATGGACGATCGGCGGCAATACGCCGAGCAGGATGCCGGCGTGATCGCCGGCAAGGGCGAAGTGCCCGCCGACGAGAAAGAAATCCCCGCCGCCATTGTAAGAGGCGATGCCGCCGTTCCCGCCGCCGCGAAAAATCGTCAGCGCGTCGACGGGCGTCAGCGCCATGTCGCTCGCCAGGCGAAAGGGCCTGCCGCTCGGCAGCAGGAAGCAGTCCCCCGTCTCCAGGCGCACCGCCTCGGCAACGCCGTCCACCGCGAGCCAGCATGCGCCGGCGACCACGGCGTAGCACTTGATGCCGTCATGCGGGCCGAACCGGATCGACCATGGGCCGCCGGCGTCGAAGCCGCCCGACATATAGCTGCGCGGCTTCAACAGCGACAGCACGTCTGAGAGCGGATCCATGCGCCATTCCGGACGATTGCGAAGATAATACGGACGCTACAGCATAGATCGTATTTCCTCAATCCCCTATCTTCGTCGTCACGGGGCGGCGAAACGAAGTCTAGGAGACGTCGAGATGCGTGTTTTTTTGACCGGCGCGACGGGTTTTGTCGGTTCCGCCATTGTTCCTGAGCTTATCGAGGCGGGCCATCGGGTGCTCGGACTGGCGCGCTCCGAGGCGGGCGCCAAGTCGCTGATCGCCGCCGGCGCCGAGGCCCATCGCGGCGATCTGGAAGATCTGGAAAGCTTGCGCAGCGGCGCCGCCGCCGCGGACGGCGTCATTCACTGCGGGTTCATCCATGACTTCTCCAGGTTCGCCCACGTCTGCGAGGTCGACCGGCGCGCCATCGAGACGCTCGGCGCGGCGCTCGCCGGCTCCGACCGCCCCTTGATCGTCACCTCGGGGACCGCGCTCGTTTCTCCCGGACGTCTGGCGACCGAAGACGTCATTCCCCCATTCAACCCCGCCTTTCCGCGCGCCTCCGAACACGCGGCCGACGAGTTGGCGTCGCGCGGCGTCCGCGCCTCGGCGGTGCGCCTTTCGCCATCGGTCCATGGCGAGGGCGATCACGGCTTCGTTCCCATTCTTATCGGCATTGCGCGGGAAAAGGGCGTCTCCGCCTATGTGGGCGACGGGCTCAACCGCTGGTCGGCGGTGCACCGTCTCGACGCCGCGCGTCTCTACCGCCTCGTGCTCGAAAAGGGCGCCGCGGGGACGCGGTATCATGGGGTCGCCGACGAGGGCGTGCCGTTCAAGGACATCGCCGAGGTGATCGGGCGCCGCCTCAACGTGCCGGTCGTCGCCAAGACCCCTGAGGACGCCGCCGAGCACTTCGGCTGGTTTGCGCGGTTCGCGGCGATCGACTGCCCGGCCTCGAGCGAACGAACGCGGCAGGCGCTGGGGTGGCGGCCGACGCGGCCGGGGCTCATCGCCGACATCGACCGGCCGCGCTATTTCGAGGCCTGAGGCGGCCCATGCGCCTGGGGCGCCCGCGCCCCGCTCACCCGCCGCTCGCCTCGGTCACTTCCGGCGGCACGCGGCCGCGCGCCAGCGCGAGCTTGCCCCCCTGCAGGCGCCAGACGACCCGCTCGACCCGGCTCGCGCCCTTGGCGTCGATCTTGTAGTCGACGACGAGCGCCGTCTTGTCCGAGGGATCGAAGAACCAGCTTGCCGACACGGCGATCGCCTTGCTCGCATCCGTCGCCGCGCCTTCGTCGTCGGCGTCGAGAACGATCGGCGGCGACGGCGCGAGATCGACGAGCGCGCCGGCGCGGAAGGCGAAAAAGTCGAGCCGCGTCGACGTGTAGCCCTGGAACGTCCCGCCGCTCTCGATCGCCATGGCGTCGTCGCCGGCGATCTCGATGGGCGAGACGTCGCCAACGGCGCCGTTCGTCCCGAGCTCGGCGAATTCGTGAAACCTCGCCACCGTCTTGAGGCCGCCCCCGATCCGCTGGATCACGTAGGCCGAAAGCAGCGCCCCGCAGCCGTGACAGCCTTCCCCCGGCGCGCCCGCCTGGACGAGCAGCACGTCGGCGCTGGCGTAGCGAAGCGCTTGCAGCGGATAGAGGCAGTCGCTCGCCGCGCCGGCGAAGTCCAGCTTGCCGAAAACGGCGGCGACTTCGGCGGCGAGCCGCGCGTCGGCGCCGACTTGCCTTTTCGCCGCCGCGCACAGCGCCGCGGGCGGCGCGGCGCGCACCGGCGGCGCGATGGCGAGCAGAGCGGCGATGAGAAGAAGGCGCTTCATGGGGGCGACGGCGGCGGTTTGGGGACCAGGGGCTCGGAGGCCCCTAGCAGACTGCCGGAAGGCGCGCCAGCCGCCCCCCGCCGCCGCGCCTCAAGCGGCCGGCGCTTAGGCTTCCGAGGCGTCAGCGACCGGATCATTGTTCACTTTCGCCGCAAGCCGCTGCAGAGCGTCCGGCACCAAGCGCTCGGCAAATCCCGCGATGAAGCCCCAAATCAGACACTTGGCGAAATCTTCCGAGGCCTTCGGGCCATAGTTCCAGATGAGATCGGCGAAGCTCGTGCAGGTGTCCGCGCGGCAACCGAGCTCAGACAACATCCTAACCGCGAAGGATCCGGCGAGAGACCCTGCATTGAGTTGCGCGAGGCCCGCGCATGGATGCACATGGCATCCGAACTCAGGAAACAGCCCGCCTTTGAACAGCCCGCTGAGAAAGCCGACATAGATGACCGCGGCGGAAATCGCGCCGATCAGGATCGGCAACAGCGAGTAGGCGAACAGGTAGCCGCTTCCCAACCTTTTCGTGGTCGTATCGATGACGGCCGCAGGCAATCCGCGAAAGGTGTACAGCCGCGTCGCGGCGCTGAACATCGCTCCGAGAGCCCCGCAGACGATCACGGATAGAGTGATCGAGGGCGACGGGTCGGACCTGTCGCCAAAATAACGGCCCGCGAAGAACATACACATGAGCAACAGGATGATTACGCCCAGCGCCGCCAAGACCGTGATCAACATTTGACGATAAGCGGCAAAGACCACGATGCGGGCTGCCTTTCCGCCAGTCTCAGTCGACGGTTCACGGTGACGCTTGTGGGCAGGCTGGGGCGTTGAAGGCGCTCCAGCCGCTTCGTTCTCAGCCATTCGACCCTCGACGGATACTGACGATCCCTAGAGATCATATCGCACGGCGCGACAGAACAGAACGCTTTACGGGACCGGGATCAATTCTGTCCGGGAAATGCCGGCCTGAAGTTCGCTAAATAATTGATATATCTGGAATAATTTCTTTACGCAATTGGCGTGTCGCACCAGCGGGCCCCTGTTCCCAGCGAACGGTATCGGCGATCCCCTCGATCTCTGGACGGCTGCGCTTCGCTCGCAGAGGCGCTTGCCGTTCCGTGCGCAAAAGCAGCGCCGCGCATCGCCGAAATCGGGACCGGAAACGGCGCCCAACCCGTTGAAATTCCGCAGCGCGTGACACGGATCGGCGTTGGGCGATTGGCCGCAGGCGTCGCCGAGAGACGCGAATGCGCTGAAGCACGATCCGGTCATCGCGGGTTGAATTGAATTGCCCGCCCTCCTCGCCCTCAGTCGATCTCGTGCGCCGGCATGCGCTCGCTCGCGTCGCTCGGCGCGGCGCGCAGGTATTGCGCCGGCCAAGGCATTGGGCGGCCGAGCGCGCGCGCGGCGTGCAGCGGCCAATAGGGCTCGCGCAAGAGCTCGCGCGCCAGCAGGACGAGATCGGCTTGGCCGGTGCGGACGATTTGATCGGCCTGGGCCGCCGCGGTGATCATGCCGACCGCCGCGGTGGCGATGTCGGCTTCGCGCCTGATCCTTTGCGCGAACGGGACCTGGTAGCCGGGTCCGACGGGGACCTCGGCGTTCTCGACGTTGCCGCCCGAGGAGCAGTCGACCACGTCGACGCCGAGGCCGTTCAGCCGGCGCGCAAGCTCCACCGACTGGTCGACGTCCCAGCCGCCCTGCGTCCAATCGGTCGCCGAAATGCGCACAAACAGCGGGCACTTCTCCGGAAGCGCCCGACGCGCCGCCGCCACGCACTCGCAAACGAACCGCGTGCGGTTGTCGAACGAGCCGCCGTAGGCGTCGGCGCGGCGATTGCTCAGCGGCGAAAGAAACTGATGCGCGAGGTAGCCGTGGGCGGCGTGAATCTCGATCGCCCGGAACCCGGCGGCGTAGGCGCGGCTCGCCGCGGCGGCGAACGCCTGTTGCAGCGCCGCGATGCGGGCGAGGCTCAGTTCCTCCGGCACGGCGTAGCCTTCGCCGAAGGGGATGGGGCTCGGCCCGACCGGGCGCCAGCCGCCGTTCGCCTCGGGCACGGCGCCGCGCCCCGACCACGGCCGATAGACGCTGGCCTTTCGCCCGGCGTGGGCGAGTTGAATGCCGGCGATCGCGCCTTGCCCGTCGATGAAGCGGGCGATGCGCTCCAGCGGCTCGAAGTGCTTCTCGCTCCAGGCGCCGAGATCCTGGGCGAAATTCGCCCCTCCGGCGAAACCGCCGCCGCCTCGGTGAACACCAGCGCCGCGCCGCCGACCGCGCGCGCGGCCAGATGCGCGAAATGCCAGTCGTTGGCGTAGCCGTCGAGGCAGCAATATTGGCACATCGGCGAAACGCCGATCCGGTTGGGCAGCGCGACGTCGCGCAGCCGAAGTTCGCTGAACAGGTGCGGCATGGCGGGCAATCCGGGTTTGTGAGGAGAGCCGCCCTCATTGTGCTCCCGCCGCGGCCAGGGCCGCAAGGGCGCCCAGCAGGTTGCGACAACGCAGACGTGATTTGCCTCGGTCGGCGCGATCGCCCATTTTCCGGTTCCCGGCGAGCCGGCCGGCAGAGCAATTTGGCGGCCGATCCGGCGGCGCCCGCCAATCCAAAGAGCAAGCCAAAGAGAAGGCGTTGTCCCATGAGCATGCCCATCGTCCGACTGGGGTCGACCGGCCTCGCCGTTTCGCGCCTGGCGCTCGGCACCATGACGTTCGGCTTTCAGACGGAGGAAGCCGTCGCCTGCCAGATCCTGGCCAAGGCGGCCTCGGCCGGGGTCACCTTCCTCGACACCGCCGACGTCTATCCGCTCGGCGGCAGCCTGGCCACGGTCGGGCGCACCGAAGAGATCGTCGGGCGCTGGCTCAGGGGTCAGCGCGGGTCGTTCATCCTGGCGACCAAGGCGGTGGGAAGGATGGGGCCCCATCCCTGGGACCAGGGCGCCTCGCGCAAGCACCTGCTCGAGGCGATCGACGCTTCGCTGCGTCGCCTGCAGACCGACTACGTCGACCTTTACCAGCTTCATTCGGACGACCGGACGACGCCGCTCGACGAGGCGCTGGAGGGGCTGGACGCCATCGTGAGATCGGGCCGGGCGCGCTACGTCGGCGTCTCGAATTTTCTCGCCTATCGGCTCGCCACCATGTTGGGCCGCGCCGAGCTCAGGGGCTGGGCGCGCCCGGTCTCCGTCCAGCCGCGCTATAGCCTGCTGTTCCGCGAGATCGAGCGCGAATTGCTGCCGCTGGCGACGGAGCAGGGCCTCGGCGTGATCCCCTACAATCCTCTGGCGGGCGGCATGCTGACCGGCAAGCACCGGCTCGAGGCCCCGCCGGCGCCGGGCACGCGCTTTAGCCTGGGGTCGGTCGCCGAAATGTATCAGGGCCGCTACTGGCACGAACGCGCTTTCGCGACCGTCGCCGGCCTGCAACGCCTCGCCGACGAGGCGGGGACGCCGCTGACGACCTTGGCGATCGCTTGGGTGCTCGCCAACCCGGCCATCACCGCGCCGCTTCTCGGCGCGAGCCGCCCCGAACAATTGGACGACACCCTGGCGGCGGTTGAATACAAGCTCGATCCGTCCCTGAAGCAAAAGCTGGACGAACTCACCGCCGATTATCGCCGCGGCGACGCGCCGCGCTGACGTCGCCGCGAGGCGAAAGCGAAGCGCGCCGGCGCTTCAGGGAGGGTTCGATGAACGCCCCGCTCCATGACAAAGTCGCGCTCGTCACCGGCGGCGGCCGCGGGCTCGGGCGCGCGATGGCGCGGGGCCTGATCGAGGCGGGCGCCCGCGTCGTCCTCGCCGCGGCGCGCGAGCGCGCGGAAATCGAGCGCGTCGCCGCCGAAGCGCCCCAAGGCATGGCGGCCGCTGTCGTCGCCGACGTGACGAAGGAGGAAGACTGCGAGCGTCTGGTCGATGAGACGCTCAAGCGCTTCGGCAAGCTCGACGTGCTGATCAACAACGCCGGACGCGGCATGAAATATGTCAGCGAGCGCTTCCTTACCGAGCCGACGCGGTTCTGGGAGACCGATCCGCGGATCTGGCGCATGGTCATCGACGCCAACGTCAACGGGCCGTTCCTGATGGCGCGCGCCGCCGCGCCGCCGATGCTGAAGGCCGGATGGGGCCGCATCGTCAATGTCTCGATGTCCTACGCCACCATGCGCAGAAAGGGCTTTTCGCCCTACGGCCCGTCGAAGGCGGCGTTGGAATCGGAGACCCTGATCTGGGCGCAGGATCTGGAGGGCACGGGGATCACCGTCAATGCGGCGCTGCCGGGCGGGGCGACGCTCACCGGCATGATCCCGGATTCGTTTCCGCAGGCCGAGCGCCGCCGCCTCATCGATCCCGACATCGTCGTTCCCGTCGTCGTATGGCTGGCCAGCGAGGCCTCCGCCGGCGTCACCGGCATGCGCTTCGACGCCTCCCGGTGGCGCGCCGATCTCCCCGCCGACGAGGCCGCCAGGCTTTGCGCCAGGCCGGCCGGCGTTTACGAGGCCGGCGCGTAAGAGTTCGGCGCATTGGGGCGATCGGCCGCTCGCTCGCCGCCCGCCCTCGCACATTCTCCTTGCCGGCGCGGCCCAATCTTGCTAGTCGACGGC
>CAVWKL010000069.1:0-25384 GCA_963755075.1 uncultured Alphaproteobacteria bacterium | reverse complement strand
CCTTGATGAGGATCTGCCAGGCGCGCGTCAGCGGGCCGAGCGCGAGCCGCTGCGCGAGCTCCGCCCCGCGGCGACGTTCGTTTTCGCGACCGCGGCGTCGTCGACGCCGTGCGGGCGCGAGCTTGGCGCGGGTGACGAAATGACAGAATTCCGCCAGCTCGATGAGCAACTCGGCGGGATCGGCGCCGCTGAGGTGCAAGCGCGCCATCAGATCGAGCGCGGGCGCGATCTCGCCCGCCATCGCGGCAACGAAGAGATCGATGACTTCGCCTCGGTCGGAGAGCCCCAGCATGGCGCGGACATCGCCGGTCGCAACCCGCCCCTCGGCCCCATGGGCGATGCCCTGGTCGAGCAGCGACAGCGCGTCGCGCACCGACCCCTCGGCGACGCGCGCGATCAGCGCCAACGCGTCCGGATCGGCGACAACGCCCTCGGCGGCGCAGATCTTCTCGAGGTGGCGCACCATCGCGCCGGCCTCGATGCGCTTGAGATCGAAGCGGATGCAGCGCGAGCGCACCGTCACCGGCACCTTCTCGATCTCGGTGGTGGCGAACAGGAACTTGACGTGCTCGGGCGGCTCCTCGAGCGTTTTCAGGAGGCCGTTGAACGCCTGCTTGGACAGCATGTGCACTTCGTCGACGATATAGACCTTGGTGCGGGCCGAGACCGGGCGGTAGCGCGCGTTCTCGATGATCTCGCGAACGTCGTCGATGCCGGTGTGCGAGGCCGCGTCCATTTCGATGACGTCGACGTGGCGCGACTCCATGATCGCCTGGCAATGCTCGCCGAAGACCGGCATGTCGACGCTCGGCCGGTCGATCTTGCCGGGCACGCTGTAATTGAACGCGCGCGCCAGAATGCGCGCGGTGGTGGTCTTGCCGACGCCGCGCACGCCGGTCAGGATGTAGGCTTGGTGGATGCGGTTGGCGGCGAAGGCGTTGGCGAGCGTGCGCACCATCGGCTCCTGGCCGATCAGGTCCTCGAAGCGGGCGGGTCGGTATTTTCGCGCCAGCACGCGGTAGGGCGTCGCGCCCGGCGCCGCCCCGGTCCCCGGCTCGGGGGCGAGCGAAGGCGCGACGGCGGCGCTCGGTTCGGGCGCTGTTGTTTCACTCATGCGCCAAAGGCTCGGGTTCGACCGCCCGGCGCCGCGACGACCCCAAGCGCGGGACGTCGGCGGGGCGGAAATGGATTGGGCGGCGGTAGGAGGTTGGACAAAGACCCGCCCTGGCTCGTTAGGGCTGCTTCCTTCCGGACCTGACCCGGTTGGCGAGCGGTACGTCCTTCGCCAACCTCCCGCGCCTTATTTGGACCATGCGGGCGCCCGGCGCAAGGGCGGGGAAAGCGGACGCCTCAGTGGGCGTCGAGCGCGGGAAGGTCGAGGCGCCGCGCGGCGAGGGCGGATGCGCGCTTTGCTCGAGCTTCGGCGCACGCAAGATCGGCGGCGCCCGGCGCGGCCCCTTCATTGATCGCCCCATCGAACCGGAAAGAGCTCCGACCGGGCGCCTTCACCAACTCTTAACTTCGAAATTCGGCCCGATGGAGATTCGCCGCCGATTCACGGGCCATTAGTGCGGGCGGGTTAACGTCCGTGAACTCTCGGGATCTTTTCGGTCGAATTCAACCGCTATCCTCGCCCAAACGGAGAACCACCATTGCGCGCAATTCCAGTCACGCGGGCCGCCAAGCGGCCCGATGTCGACGGCTTGGGCACGCTCGCAAAACTGGCCACTGAGTCCCATGAACTCGTCATGGACGATCGCGACGCTACGATCGCCCAATTGCGTGCGCAGGCGCTGACCTATCAGACCACAATCGAGGCCATCACGCCGGGCGTTTGCCGCTTCGATCGCGACGGTCGACTGGTTCTCAGCAACCGCCACTACGCGGAAATCTATCGCCTTGCGCCCGACGAGGTCCGTCCGAGCGCGACGCCGCCGGAGATCATGGAGCTTCGCGCCGCCGCGGGGACATCCGCAAGGGCCGGCGACGCCGATCTCGCCTTGGCGCTTTCGATCAATGCGACCGCCGCCTCGAAGACTTGGATCGAGAAGCTCGAAGACGGACGGTTGGTCCAAGTCAGCCGCCAGCCGGCGCCCGACGGGGGCTGGGTGGAGACGCATGAGGACGTCACCGGACAGGAGGCCAAGCGGGCTGCGGCGAACGAACGCCTTTCGTTGCAAACCCTGATCGACTGGGTGCCGGCCATTCTGTGGATCAAGGATGTCAAGAGCCGCTTCATTGTCGCCAACAAGGCGTTGGCGACCAAGATTGGTCGGGCCGGACCCGAAGACCTGATCGGCAAGATAGATTTCGAACTTCATCCGCCGGAGCTTGCGCAGCAATATTTCGACGACGAACAGAGGATCATCCAGTCCGGACGGCCGATGATCGAAAAAGAGGAATACGTGATCGACGCCTCCGGCGTCAAAACCTGGATCACCACGACCAAGGTGCCGTTGCGCAACGACAAGAACGAAATCTTCGGGTTGATCGGCATCTCGCGCGATATTACCGAGCGCAGATTAGCCGACGCCTGGCGCAGCGGGCAGGCGCAAATTCTCGAAATGATCGCCATGAGCGCCCCGCTGGAAGAGGTGCTCGAACATCTCGTGCGTCTCATGGAATCTCAGCTCAAGGGGATTGTCGGGTCGATCCTGCTTCTTGACGAAACGGGGACCCGGCTGCGGCACGCCGCCGGGCCGAGCCTGCCCGAATCGTACGCCAAAGCGATAGAGGGCATGCGCATCGGTCCCAAAGCGGGTTCGTGCGGCACGGCCGCATATCGGCGGGAAGCCGTCTTTGTCTCCGACGTCATGACCGACCCGCTGTGGGAGGATTACAGGGGCGTCGCCGCCGCGCATGGGCTTCGTTCATGCTGGTCGACGCCGATCCTGTCGCATCAAGGCGCGGCCGTCGGCACTTTTGCGATGTACGCCAGGGAACCGCGCGAACCAACCGAGGCCGAGATGGGCCTCGCCAGCGTCGCGACCCGCATCGCCGGCATCGCGATCGAACGCAAGATGGCCGAAGAGCGCATTCATTTCATGGCCAATCACGACGCGCTGACTGGGCTGCCGAATCGCACCCTGCTCGAAGATCGTCTGTCGCAGGCCATCCTGCATGCGCAGCGAAACGATCGTTGGGTGACGGTGGTGTTCGTCGATCTCGACAATTTCAAATTCATCAATGACAGCCTGGGTCACAATGCCGGCGACGAACTGCTGAGGACCATCGCCAAACGGATGGTCGATTGCGTCAGGGCGACCGATACGGTGGTGCGGCTCGGCGGCGACGAGTTCGTCGTCGTCCTCTCCGATCAGCCCAAGAGCGCGGGCTCGATCTCCGAGACCGTGCAAAAGATCCAGGCGGTGATTGCCGCGCCGGTTCGCCTGGAAGACCACGATTTCAGAGTGACCAGCAGCATCGGGATCGCCAACTATCCCGACGACGGCGCCGACGTCGAGACGCTGATGGCCAACGCTGACGCAGCGATGTACCGCGCCAAAGAAGTGGGTCGCGACAATTCCCAGTTCTATACGCCTGAGTTGAACACCAAGGTCCACGGGAAATTCCTGCTGCAGGAGGAATTGCGGAGCGCCGTCGCCCGATCCGAGTTCGTCCTCCACTATCAGCCACAAGTCGAATTGCGCACCGGGCGCATGTTCGCGGTCGAGGCGCTGGTGCGGTGGAACCATCCGAAACTCGGCTTAGTGGCGCCGAAGACCTTCATTCCGCTGGCCGAGGAAACCGGCCTGATCGTGTCGATCGGCGATTGGGTGTTGCGCGAAGCCTGTCGCCAGAACAAGGCTTGGCAGAATGCCGGCCTGCCTCCAATGGTGGTGAGCGTCAACGTGTCGGCGCGACAATTCGGGGAGAAGGGCTTGGTCGGCCGCGTCGCCGCCGCGCTGAAGGAGAGCGGTTTGGAGGCCAAATACCTCGAGCTGGAGCTGACCGAAAGCCTGATCATGCAGGACGTCAAGCTCGCGGTTGCGATGATGAAGGATCTTCGAGGCCTCGGCCTTCAGCTTTCGATCGACGATTTCGGCACGGGCTATTCGAGCCTCAGCGCGCTGAAGACCTTCCCGGTCGCGCGCCTGAAGATCGACAAGTCGTTCATCGACGGTCTTCTCGCCGATGAAAACGACAAGGCCGTCGCCGACGCAGTGATTTCCTTGGGTCGGACGCTCAATTTAAGGGTCATCGCGGAAGGCGTCGAAACCGAGGTGCAGGCGGCCTTTCTGCGCAGCATCAATTGCGATGAGATGCAGGGCTTTGTCTTCAGTAAGCCCCTCTCGGCCCACGGGATTGAAGAAATGCTCAGCGCGAAGTCCGACTAGCGCTCCGGAACTCCCGACGCGGAGGCGCCGGCGCCGAAGCAAGAACGGCGGGTTTCCCACCGACATCCGCCGAACGGGGCCGCCGCCTCGATGTCCGCTTCGCCGGCGACGCGTCGGCGCAGCAAGACCGTCACCGATTGTGGGGCGTCGTCCATTGCGCCCCGCCGTCGATCGAGCGCAGCTCCGCCGTCGACGGCGCCTTGATGCTGCCGTTGAGTTTCCTCAACATCGTCAAACACAGTTCCTTTATCGCCCTATCTTTGATCGTGTCGGAAAGTTTCGCCACGTAATAAAACGCCATGGCGCGTTGGGAGACCGAATCCTCGTAGTAGAAAGGATCGGCCAGGTCGTCCGTGCCGTCGTCGTTATTGTCGGACATTTAACGTCATTGCCTCGATGATTTTCGCTGAAACCGGAGTCAGAGACACCAATTTGACGAACACCATATGACAGGAGGGGTGACCGTGACAATAGCGTCGCCGAGAGGCCCCGCGCGGGGGCGATTGCGCGGCGATGGGGCGCCGATTTGGCCTGGCGGCGCCGAATCGCCTACACCGCGGCCATGGAAGCCGCAGAGCCGCACGTGCGCATCTTCATCGACGCCGACGCCTGCCCGGTGAAGGAGGAGACCTATCGCGTCGCGACGCGCTACGGGCTCAGAGTGTTCGTCGTCGCCAACAGCCCGATCCTCATTCCGCGCGCGCCTGGCGTCGAACGGATCGTCGTGGGCACGGGCCCCGACGCCGCCGACGATTGGATCGCCGAGCGCGCCGGGCCGGGCGCGATCGTCGTCACCGCCGACATTCCGCTGGCGAGCCGCTGCGTCAAAGCCGGGGCCGACGTCATCGCCCCCAACGGCAAGCGGTTCAGCGAGAACGCGATCGGCATGGCGCTGGCGACGCGCAACCTGATGGACCATTTGCGCGAGACGGGTGAGGCGACGCCGGGGCCGAAAGCCTTCGGGCCCCGCGACCGCTCCCATTTCCTCAGCGCGCTCGACAACGCCGTGACGCGGCTGAAGCGCGCCGGCGCGACGCGGTGACGAGATCGGCGCAGTCCGCCGGCGAGCCGGCGGCGGTCAGGCCGACTTGGGCTTGCCAGGCGCGCCAAACGGCCGCAGGGTCGGCCTGAGCCGGCGGCGATCCGGCGGATAACGGCGCAATGGCGTTCGCGGCGCCAACGGAGGCGGGACCTGACGTCGCGGCCGCGTCATGGCGCCGACGTATGGCGAGACCGGCGGAGAAACGACATGTCGAGCATCGATCTGCGCCCGACGCGGGCCGCCCCCGACGATGATCCCTACCTCTGGCTGGAAGACATCGAGGGCGGCGAGGCCTGCGCCTGGGCGGACGCGCGCAGCGCCGAAACGCTGGCGAAATTGGCCGATGCGCGCTTCGACGCCGACCGGGCGGCGCTGCTCGCCATTTTCGATCGTCCGGACCGCATTGCTCATGTCAGGCGGCGCGGCGCATTCCTATACAACTTCTGGCGCGACGCGGCGCAGCCGCGCGGTCTTTGGCGGCGCACGACGATGGAATCCTATCGGCGCGAACAGCCGGACTGGGAGCTGTTGCTCGATCTCGACGCGCTCGCCGCCAAGGAGGGCGAGGACTGGGTCTGGAGCCGCGCGGAGACCCGCCCGCCGCGGCACGATCGCGCCATGCTCAGCCTCTCGCGCGGCGGCGCCGACGCCGTGGTTTTGCGCGAATTCGATCTGACGCGGCGGGATTTCGTCGCCGGCGGCTTTAGCCTGCCGGAGGCCAAGGGCGGCGTCTCCTGGCTCGATGACGAAACGCTTCTGTTGTCGTCGGCGTTCGGCGAGGGAAACGCGACGCTGGCGGGCTATGCGCGAACCGCACGGCTATGGCCGCGGGGCGGCGAGCCGGCGAAGGCGAAGGCCTTGTTCGAAGTGGCGCCGGAGCGGATGTCCTGTTGGGCGGCGTTCGATCGCGAGAACGATTGCCTGATCTTCGGCGAGCAAATCGATTTCTTCAACGTCGAATGCTGGATCGGCGATCGCGCCGGGCCGAAGACGAAGCTTGATCTGCCGACGGACGCCTGGGCGAGCTGGCATCGAGGGTTTCTCGCCGTCAAGCCGCGCATCCCGTGGACCGTAGGCGGCGCCACCTACCCAGCCGACGCCATCCTCGGCATATCGCGGCAGGCTTTTCTCGCCGGCGCACGCGATTTCCGCGTCGTGTTCACGCCGGAGCGGCGGAAGGCGCTTCAGGGGTTTTTCTGGACCGGCGGCCGGCTGATCATCTCCGTGCTCGACGAGTTGCGGCCGGTCTTCCTGCGCGCAGCCCCCGACGACGATTGGCGGATCGAAGAGATCGGGGGCCTGCCGTCGCTCGGAACGGTCAGCCTGTGGCCGCTCGACGCCGACCCCGACGAATCCAATGGCGAATTGCTGGCGATGACGCAGACCCCGATCGCCCCGCCGGCGCTGTCGCTCATCTCCCCAACGGTCGCCGCCCCGACGCTGCTGCGGCAATCGCCGCCGACCTTCGATCCCGGCGCCGCGGAGGTCACGCGCCACGAGGTCGTCGCGCCGGATGGCGAGCGCATCCCCTATGTGCAGGTCGGGCCGCCGGGCGAGAGGGGCGACGCGCCGGTGCACATGACCGGTTACGGCGGCTTTCGGAGTTCGGAGCTTCCTTATTACGCCTCGACGACAGGAAAACTCTGGCTGGAACGCGGCGGCACGACGGTGGTGGCGAACATCCGCGGCGGCGGCGAGTTCGGCGCCTGGTGGCACGAAGCGGGGCGGCGCGAGGGCAAGGCCCGCTCGCATGACGATTTCGCCGCCGTCGCCGCCGATCTTGTCCGCCGCGGGGTGACGCGGCCTGGACGGATCGCCGCCGAGGGCGGCTCGAACGGCGGCCTGCTGATCGCCAACATGCTGACGCGGCATCCGGAAAAATTCGGGGCGCTCTTCTGCACGATCCCGCTGACCGATATGCGCCGCTATCACAAGCTGCTGGCGGGATCGAGCTGGATCGCCGAATATGGCGATCCCGATCGCCCCGAGGACTGGGCCTTCATCCAGGACATATCGGCTTATCACGCCGTCGAGCCGGGACGACCCTATCCGCCGATCCTCATTGCGACCTCGCGGCGCGACGACCGCGTGCATCCCGGTCACGCCCGCAAGTTCGCGGCCAAGTTGCGGGCGCTCGGATATCGGGCGCTTTTCTACGAACCGGGGGCGGGCGGCCATGGCTACGGCAAGGACAACGCCGAAGTCGCGCGGTTCGCCGCTTTGGGGTTGACGTTCTTGCGCCGCGCGATCGGCTGGGATCCCGGCGCGATCTGATCGGAAAAGCGGCCATGACCGCCAAACGCCGAGCGCGGTCAAAAGTTCGCGATTGGTGGGATCCAATCGCCGACCCCCGCCGAACGCCCCTCAGGTCCGTCGCGCGTCGCCCTCTCGAGGAGCCCACAGCGGCACTTCGCGCCCTTCGCTGTCGATGATTCGGACGGCTCGGGCGCCCGGCTGGTAGACCGTCGCAAACAAGTGCCGGGCGTGCTGCTTGATGACGTCGTCGTCGGGCGCGCTGTCGGCGACCCGGCCGATAACCTCCGCCTCGCCGTCGCGCGGAGGTCCGATCCATTGAATTTCGTAAAGCCTCATCGCCCCGCTCCGGCTGTCCCGAAGGGCCTGTCGGCCAACGCCATCGCACGCCGTCGGCTCCCCTTGTTCGCCGACTTGCCGCGAGCATACAAGAGTCATCGGCGAAGCGCGAGAGGATGTGCGGCGGGAGATGAATCTTCAAACGATCGGCGATCGAGGGTCCGAGATCGCGCCGGCGGCGCGCTTCCCGCTCGCATCGGCGCGGTTTTTGGGTATAGTGCGGCGCCTTTGCCGGAGCCGTTCCGTGACCATTGCCCCCACGCGTCCTTCCGCCACGCGCCTCGCCGCGCTTTTCCTGCTCGTCGGCTTGGGACTCGGGGCTTCCGGCTGCGGCCGTTACGGCCCGCTCGAGCCTCCGCCCGATGCGAGCGCCGCCGCACCGACCCCCGCGTCCAGCCCGTCGGACAATCCCGCCTCGAGCGTGTCGCATCACAGCCCGCCGCCGATTGCGGCGCCGAAGACGCCATTCGCGCTCGATCCGCTCCTCTAAGGCCCGGAACTGCTAGGTCTGCGCCGCCATGCACCATTTCGCCTATCGCGGCGGCGCGCTCCACGCCGAGGACGTCGCCCTCAGCGACATCGCCCGCGAGGTCGGCACGCCGTTCTATTGCTATTCCAGCGCCACCATCGAACGGCATTTCGCGTCTTTCCGCGCCGCCTTCGCCGACGGCCCGGCGCTGGTCTGCTACGCGATGAAGGCCAACTCCAACCAGGCGGTGATCGACGACCCTGGCGCGCCTCGGCGCCGGCATGGACGTCGTCTCCGAGGGCGAACTGCGCCGCGCCCGCGCCGCCGGCGTGCCCGCCGACAAGATCATCTTTTCCGGCGTCGGCAAGACCCGCGCCGAGATGGCGCTGGGGCTCGACGAGGGCATCCTCTGCTTCAACGTCGAATCCGAGCCCGAGCTCGAGGCGCTCGTCCGAGGTCGCCGCCGCGCGCGGACGCGTCGCGCGCATCGCCATTCGCGTCAACCCGGACGTCGACGCACGCACCCACGCCAAGATCTCGACCGGCAAGGTCGGAAAACAAGTTCGGCGTGCCGATCTCGCGCGCCCGCGCCGTCTACGCCCGCGCCCGCGCGCTGCCCGGCCTCGCCGTCGACCGGCGTCGACATGCACATCGGCTCGCAGATCACCGACATGCAGCCGTTCGACGACGCCTTCGCGCTGCTCGCCGATTTCGTGCGCGACGCTGCGCGCCGACGGCCACGACATCGACCACGTCGACCTCGGCGGCGGCCTCGGCATCCCCTATCGCGTCGACAACGATCCGCCGCCCCATCCCGAGCGTTACGCCGAGATCGTCGCGCGCCGCACCCGCGACCTCGACTGCAAGCTCTATTTCGAGCCGGGCCGGCTGATCGTCGGCAACGCCGGCGTGCTGGTGACCTCGGTCCTTTACGTCAAGCACGGCGACGGCAAGAACTTCGTCATCGTCGATGCGGCGATGAACGACCTCATCCGGCCGACGCTCTACGACGCCCATCACGAGATCCTGCCGCTCGCCGAGCCGCCGGCTCGACGCGCGCGCGGCTGCGCGCCGACGTCGTCGGCCCGGTGTGCGAAAGCGGCGACTTCCTCGCCCTCGACCGCGAGATGGCCGGACGTGCAAGGCGGGCGATCTGCTGGCGGTGATGTCGGCCGGCGCCTATGGCGCGGTGCAGGCCGGAACCTACAACTCCCGCCTGCTCGTGCCCGAGACGCTGGTCAAGGGCGCCCAATACGCGGTCGTGCGGCCGCGGCCGACTTACGCCGAATTGATCGGCCTGGACAAAATTCCGCCTTGGTTGAGGTCAGGGTGAAGCGTCGCTTCCGGCGCGCATGGGCGGCGCCGTCGAGGAGAATCGGGTTGGACCCAGGCGAGGCGAAAGACGGGGTTCGGCGCGACGCGCCGGCGGACGCCGGCGCAGCGCTCAACGCCTTGGCGCGCCGGGCCGGGCGGTCATCGTCTTTGAGCGGATATGGCCGCCGCTGGCCTGGGCCGGCGCGCTCGTCGCGCTGTTTTTCGCCGCCTCGTGGCTCGGCCTGTGGTTCGCCGCGCCGCGCTTCGGCCGCATCGCCGGCGTCGCGCTGTTCGCCGCGCTCATCCTGGTCGCGCTGGCGCCGCTGGCGCGCCTGAGGCGGCCGACGCGCGAGGAGGCGCTCGCCCGGCTCGACCGCGACGCGCGCGCCGCGCATCGTCCGGCCGCCTCTTTGGCCGATCGACTCGCCGTGCCCGGCGACGATCCGACGACCAACGCGCTTTGGCTTCTCCATCGCCGCCGCCTGGCTCGGCTGGTCGAGCAAATCGCCCCCCCTTCGCCCAAACCCGGAATGGCGCTGCGCGACCCGCGCGCGCTGCGTTTCGCCGCCCTCCTCCTGGCGCTCGGAGCGGCGATTGTCGCCGGGCCGGAGCGTTACGGGCGTCTCGCGGCGGCGTTCGACTGGCGCGGCGGCTCGGCCGCGGCGGCGACCGCGCGTCTCGACGCCTGGATCGATCCGCCCGCCTACACCGGCGCGCCGCCGATCCTTCTCGACGTCTCGCCGCGGCAAGCGGCGCAGAAGATCGTCGCCCCCGAGGGTTCGATTCTCGTGGTGCGCGCCGAGGCGAGCGCGATCGAGACCCGCGTCGAGGGCGCGTTGGCGCCGCTCGCCGGCGACAAGTCGGAGCCCGCCGGCGCCCAGCCGATCGAACGCCGCTGGACGGTCGCCGGCGACGGGGCGTTTACGCTGGCGCGCGACGGCGCGCCATTCGTCCGGTTCGAAATCGCCGCCATCGCCGGCGGCGCGCCGACGATCACCCTCATCGATCCGCCGCGGCAGAATTTCAGCGGCTCGATGACGCTCCATTACGCGCTCGCCGATCGCTACGGCGTGGCGAGCGCCGAAGCGGAATTCGCCAGGCCGAGCGGCGCCGACGCGAGCCCGCCGCCGCGCCCGCTGATCGAGGCGCCGCAACTGCCGCTGCAATTGCCGAGCACGGCGAGCGGCGTCGGCGAGGCGACCACGACCAGCGATCTCTCCGAGCATCCATGGGCCGGCGCGTCGGTGGTGATGACGTTGAAGGCGACCGGCCTTTCCGGCCAGACGGGGGCCAGCGCGCCGATCGCGCTTCAGCTGCCGCAGCGCAATTTCCACAATCCGCTCGCTCGCGCGCTGGTCGAGCAGCGGCGCGGCCTGATCCTCGATCCCGACCACGATCGCCCCGCATCTCGCCAAGGCGATGGCGGCGATGCTGATCGCGCCGGACCTCTTCGAGACGCCAGCCGGCGTGTACCTCGGCCTGCGGGCGGCGCAATCGCGCCTGTCGACGGCGCGCGGCGACGCCGATCTCATCGCGATCGCCGATCTCCTGTGGGCGATGGCGATCCAGATCGAGGACGGCGACGCCTCGCAGGCGCAACGCGATCTGCGCGCCGCCGAAGACAAGCTGCGCGAGGCGCTTCAGCGCGGCGCCAGCGACGAAGAGATTCGCGCGTTGACCAAGGAATTGCGCGAGGCGGCCGAGCGCTATATGCGCGATCTCGCCGAACAGGACCCCGGCGCGGAGCAGGACGCCGCCCCGATGGAGGAAAAAGACCTGGAAAGCATGCTCGACCGCTTCGAGGACACCGCGCGCAACGGCGCGCGCCAGGACGCCGAAGCGATGCTCGATCAGCTGCAAAACATGTTCGAGAACATGCGAAGCGCGCGCCAGGCCGAGTCCGACCCGGCGATGCGCGAAATGCGCAAGCAATTGGGCGAACTCGAAAAACTGCTGCGCGATCAGCAGGCGTTGCGTGACGACACCTTCCGGCGCGACCAGCGCGATCGGCTGCGCCGCGGCGCGCGGAAGCCGGACGGCGCCGCGCCGGAAGCCAATGACGGCCAGCCGGGCGACGAACCGACGCTCGAACAGCGCCAGCGCGCATTGCGCGATCGTCTGGCCGAACTCCAACGGCGGCTCAAAGGGCTTGGGCTCAAAGGCGAAAAGGGCTTCGACGACGCCCAAGGCGACATGAAGGAAGCCGAAGGCGACCTGAAGGGCGGCGGCAAGGGCGAGGGCGCCCAAGGACTGAACGGAGAGGGCGACGACGGCGAGCCGGGCGACATGGGGCAGACCGGCAAAGGTCAGGCGGTCGAAGCGCAGGGCCGTGCGCTTCAGGCGCTCAAGGAAGGCGCGCAGGGGTTGCAGCAGCAGATGCAGGGCGCCGCCGGCGACGGCCAGGGCGGATTCTTCGCTGCCGGCCGGCGTCCGGGCGAGCCTCGCGCGGGGGGCCGCGACCCCTTGGGGCGCGAGCGCGGCGACCGGCGCGGCGCCTTGGAAGGCGCGCTCAACGGCGGCCCCGACATCGCCGAGCGCGCACGCCGGGTTCTGGAGGAGCTGCGCCGGCGTCTCGCCGATCCCAACCGCTCGAGCGATGAGCGCGACTATCTCGAACGCCTGCTGCGGCGCGATTGATCGACGGCTGGCGAAGCGTCCGGCGCCGACCCGCCCGAACTTCAGGCGCGGCCGCGTCGCATGTGGTTGACATCGGCCCTCATTTGCCCGCGGGTATCGTCAATCAGGCGGCGGGGAAACCGGCGAGCCGCAGCTCAGAGTGCGCCGATGAATCGTAAGCAACGCCGCGCCGCCGGCAAACTCGCACAGACCTCGAGCCCGCCGTCGGGGCTCGCCGCGGCGCCTGTCGCTCCAATGGGCGCCGCGGCGCTTTACGCCGCCGGCGTCGAACGCCACCAAGCGGGGCGATTGGCCGAGGCCGAGGTCTGGTGCCGCCGCGCGCTGGCGGCCGAGCCCGGCCACGCGGACGCCCTGCATCTGCTCGGCGTCATCGCCCGGAGGGCGGGGCGTCATGAGGCGGCCGTCCAGTTGATCGGCGAGGCGATCAAGCGAAACGGACGGGATCCGCTTTACCATTACAACCTCGGCAACGCGCTGGACGATCTGGGCAGGCTCGACGAAGCGGCAACCGCCTATCGCCGGGCGACCGACCTCAACCCGGACTTCGCCGAGGCTCATTTCAACCTCGGCTTCGCCTTTCAGAACCACCGCAAGTTCGACGAAGCGATCGCCGCCTTTCGCCGGGCGATCGAGGTCAGACCCGACTATGCCGAGGCGCATTCCAATCTCGGCGTCGCCTTGCAGGGACAGGGCAAGCTCGACGAAGCGATCGCCGCCTATCGCCGGGCAATCGAGGTCCGGCCCGACCATGCCGACGCGCAGTCCAATTTGCTCATGTGCCTGAACTACCATGACGAGATCACGGCCGACCGCGTCTTCGCCGCGCACCGGGAATGGGGGGCGCGCGTCGCCAGGCAAGCGCGGCCCCCGGCCGCCTACGCCAACGCGCGCGACGCGGAACGGCGGTTGCGGATCGGCTACGTTTCGCCGGATTTTCGCCAGCACTCGGTGGCGTACTTTGTCGAACCGCTGTTGAAGGGACACGATCGGCAAGCCGTTGAGGTGTTCTGCTACGCCGAGGTCGCGCGGCCGGACGCAGCGACGGCGCGTCTGCGGGGCCTTGCCGACTGCTGGCGGGCGACCGTGGGGCTGTCGGACGACGAACTGGCCGACCGCATCCGGGCCGACGGCGTCGACATCCTCGTCGATCTCGCCGGTCATACCGCAAACAACCGATTGGGCGTATTCGCTCGCAGACCGGCGCCGGTGCAGGCGACGTGGCTCGGATACCCCAACACCACCGGCCTGGACGCGATCGACTACCGCCTGGTCGACGCCGTGACCGATCCTCCCGGCGCGGCCGACGCGCTGGCCAGCGAGACCCTGGTGCGGCTCGAGGGCGGCTTCCTCTGCTACGGCGGCGCGCCGGACGCGCCGGAACCGGCGGCCCCGCCCTGTCTCAAGAACGGCGCGGCGACCTTCGGATCGGCCAACAACGGCGCCAAGGTGTCGACCGCCGCCTTCGACGCCTGGGCGAGGTTGCTCGTCCGGCTGCCCGAGGCGCGCCTGTTGCTGAAGGGACCGCAATTCGGCGACGCCACGGCCCGCGCCCTTTTGCTCGCCCGCTTGGCCGAACGGGGCGTCGCCGCCGAGCGGGTCGAACTCATGGCTTGGCTGCCGGACAAAGCCGCGCATCTCGCGGTCTATGATCGCATCGACGTCGCGCTCGATCCGTTCCCCTACAACGGCGCCACCACCACCTGCGAGGCGCTGTGGATGGGCGTCCCGGTGGTGACGCTGCGGGGCGATCGCCACGCCGGACGGGTCGGCGCGAGCCTGTTGAGCCAAATCGGCCTGACCGACCTCGTCGCCGATTCCGTCGAGAATTATGTCGAGATCGCCGCAGCGCTCGCCGGCGATCGGGAGCGCCTGACCGACTTGCGCGGCTCGCTCAGGCCGCGCATGGCCGCCTCGCCGCTATGCGACGGGCCAGCCTTCGCCCGCAAGATCGAGGCCGCCTTCCGCCGGATGTGGCGGGGATGGTGCGAGGCGCAAGCGGCGGCGAACGTTGGCGACGCCGAACTCCCAAACGCACAAAAGCAAACGGCTCTTGAAATACGGCTTCGTGATGGACTGACGGTCGCGGCGCCGGCGACATTGTCCGCTATCACCACCTATGTTCTGTTGGAGCAGGAGGGGTGGTTCGAAAAGGAAATCGATTTTCTGCAGCGTTTTCTCCGGCCGGGAATGAACGCAGTCGATATCGGCGCCAACCTCGGACTCTACAGCCTGCCCATGGCGCGTCTGGTCGGGCCGGACGGTCGCATTTTCTCATACGAGCCCGGAGGCGAAGCGCGTGAGCTGCTGGAACGCAGCCGCGCCCTCAACGACCTCGGCAATCTCGAAATCATCAGCGCCGCCGTTTCCGACAGCGAAAGAGAAGGACATCTCGCCTATGCCGCTTCGAGCGAGTTGCGCGCGCTCGGAACCGCGGACGCGGGCGAACCGGTTCCCGTCACCACTCTCGACGCGGAGCACCGCGCCCGCGCCTGGCCATCGGTCGATTTCCTCAAGATCGACGCCGAAGGCGAGGAGGAGCGGATCATTGCCGGAGGGCGCGCCTTTCTTGCCGAACATTCGCCTTTGACGATGTTTGAGGTCAAGGCGGGCGAGAAAGTGAATGAGCGCCTTCTTACGCTCTTTCCGACCCTGGGATATCGCTTATTCCGCCTGCTTCCGGGAGCGCCGATCTTGGTTCCGCAGAGCGTCGCGCAGCCGCTGGACGGATTTCGAGCTCAATCTGTTCGCTGCGAAAGCCGACCGCGTGCACGCTCTGTCGGCGCAGCGCCTGTTGGTCGAGACCTTACCTGACTGGACGCCAAGCGAGGACGATCGCAGGAGCGGCGCGGCATTCTGGCGGCGTCAGAAATTCGCCACTCCGGCCACCGTATCCCGTTCGAGCGGCGTATCTCCGGATTCCGATTACCAGGATTGTCTCGCCGCCTACGCGGCGTGGCGCAACCCGGATCTGCCGATTGCGGCGCGGTGCGCCGCGCTCGCCTTTGCGCTTCAGAACCTTCGCTCCCTCTGCGCGCGCTCCTGTACGGCCGAACGCGCCTCGACGTGGGCTCGCGTCGCGTGGGAATGGGGCGCGCGCAGCGAATGCGTCGCAGTCCTGCGGCAACTTCTTGCGATGCTGCAAAGGATGCCGTTTCCGCTCAGCGAGCCGTTCTGGCCGGCAAGTCCGAGGTTTGACGACATTGCCCCGGGAAGCCGGCCGGCGGATTGGTTCGTGACCGCGACGGCTGAGCAATTCGAGCGGGCCTTCAGTTTTTCATCGGCCTTCGGCGGCGCCTCTCCGGGGCTTGCCTGGCTGTGCCGCCAAGAGCTTGCAACCGCCGAAATGGAACGTCGGCGCGTCCTCATCGCCGCCCGCGCCGGTCAACGGCCCGTCGTGCCGGAGCGCCTTCGAACCGCGGGGCCGGACAACCGGAACCCCGACATTTGGCGCGCCGGCCTGGTTCCGGGCACGGCGCTTGAGGCGTGACGAGACGGTGGGCCAGCCGCCGGCGCCGGCCGAATTCAAGACTCGCCGCCCGCCGCCGCGCCGAACCCTTTGCTCACTTCACCACCATGACCTTGCACGGCGCGAGCGTCACCAGGCGATCGGCGGTGCTGCCGATGAATTGTTCGTAGAGCGCGGAGTGGCCCTTGTAGCCGACGACGAGCAGGTCATAGCCGCCGTGCTCGACGAATTCGGCGATCCTGGGCGCGGGATGCCCGAAGAGGATCTGCGCCTCGAAGGCGACGCCTTCGGTCCCCGCCAACGTCTTTGCCGATTCGACGACCGGATCAAACCCGCTCGTCCCTTCCGCCTGAGCCTGGGGGACGACGTCGACGACGGCGGGAAATCGCGGCAGATCCTCGACGCAGACCATGGTGAGGCCGATTCCCAGTCGCTTGGCGAGCTCCAACGCGCTTTCCAACGCCTTGGCGCCGCCCGGCGAACCATCGTTGGCGACCAGCATCTTGCGATACATTCATCCCTCCTCGGCGATTGTCGGCGCGTCAACCGGCTTGATCGCGTGCTTTGGAAGCTAAGGCGGGAAAGAGCGTTGCGCAATCGGCGCCGTCGCGGTCGGCCGCCGAAGGTTTGCGGCCGCCGATCGGCGTCGGCTCCCTCGAAAATCGCGGCTGAGCCCCCATCTGCAATCCATGGTCTTCGCAGCGCGCACGCCCCAATCCTTCCGCGAGCGCATCGGCGCCTTGCGCCATCTGCCGCCCTTCGTTCGCCTCGTCTGGGATTCGAGCCCGGCGCTCACGCTGGCGAGCCTCGCGCTGCGACTCGCGCGGGCGGTCATCCCCGTGCTGGCGCTCTACGTCGGCAAGCTGATCGTCGACGCGGTGGTCGCCGAGGCGCGCCTGCCGCACGCCGGTTGGACGCCGGCGGATTGGATCGCGAGCGGGCGCCTCGTCAAGGTCGGCGGCCTCGCGGGGCTGGAGTTCGGCCTTGCCGTCCTGACCGACTTCTCGGGCCGCCTCGGTTCGCTCGTCGACAGCCTGCTCGCCGAGACCTACAGCAATTTCGCCAGCATCCGATTGATGGAAAAGGCGGCCTCCCTCGACCTCGAGCAGTTCGAGAGCAGCGATCAGCAGGACCGCCTCGACCGAGCGCGCCGCCAGGTCACCGGGCGCACCGCGCTGCTCGGCCTGGTCTTCGGCCAGATCCAGGACGTCCTCACCGCGGCGTCCTTCGTCGTCGGGCTTGCGGCGTACTGGCCGTGGCCGATCGGGCTGATGGCGATCGCCCTCATCCCGTCTCTCCTCGCCGAGATCAAGTTCAACGCGCAGGGGCACCGCCTCGACTATTTCCGCACGCCCGAGCGCCGCCAGCTCGACTATGTGCGCTATCTCGGCTCCAGCATCGAGACCGCCAAGGAGGTCAAACTCTTCGGCCTCAACCAGTTCCTGATCGATCGGTTCCGGCGCTTCGCCGAGACGATGTTCGTCGACAATCGCCGCCTGGCCGTCCGCCGCGCCGTCTGGGGCGGCCTCTTCTCCGTGCTCGGGACCGTCGCCTACTACGTGGCCTACGGCGCCATCATCTGGCGCACCATGGCCGGCGCCTTCAGCCTCGGCGACATGACCTTCCTGGTCGGATCCTTCCTCAGGCTCAAGAGCTTGCTCGATGGGCTGCTGCTTGGCTTTTCGCAGGTCGCCGGCCAGGCGCTCTATCTGGACGACCTCTTCTCCTTCTTCGAGATCCGCCCGCGCGTCGTCTCGCCCGACGATCCGCTGCCGGCGCCGACGCCGATCCGCTCGGGCTTCGTCTTCGAGGACGTCGGCTTTCGCTACGAGGGCGCCGAACGCTGGGCGGTGCGTCATCTCGACCTCGAGATCGGCGCCGGCGAGGTGCTGGCGCTGGTCGGCGAGAACGGCGCGGGCAAGACGACGATCGTCAAGCTGCTCTCCCGACTTTACGACCCGACCGAAGGCCGCATCCTGCTCGACGGCCATGACCTGCGCGACTACGACCTTGACGAGTTGCGCAGCCGGGTCGGCGTGGTGTTTCAGGACTTCGTCCGCTTCCACTTCACCGCCGCCGAGAACATCGCGATGGGACGGGTCGAGGCGGCCGGCGACCGCGATCGGATCGCCGAGGCGGCCGACCGGAGCCTTGCCGATGCGGTCATCGCGCGGCTGCCGCTCGGAATGGAGCAGCCGCTCGGCCGGCGCTTCAGCGGCGGCGTCGACCTGTCGGGCGGCGAATGGCAGAAGATCGCCATCGCGCGGGCCTATATGCGCGACGCCGACGCGCTCGTCCTGGACGAGCCGACCTCGGCGCTCGACGCCCGCTCCGAGTTCGAGGTGTTCCAGCGCTTTCGCGATCTCAGCGCCGGCAAGACGACGCTCTTGATCTCGCACCGTTTCTCGACCGTGCGGATGGCCGACCGGATCGTCGTCCTGGACGCCGGCCGGATCATCGAGGAGGGCGCGCATCAAGCCTTGCTGAACCGCGGCGGCCGCTACGCCGAGATGTTCGAACTTCAGGCGGCCGGATATCGTTGAGCGCGCCGGCGCGCCGCGGGCTCGGCGGGCGCGCCGCCGACGACGCCGATCGGTTTGGCCAAAATCGCCGCGCCTCGTATAGTCGGCGCCGCCCCATCACGCGGGAATCGCTCATGCCGACCCTATCCGGCGCCGCCGTCACCATCGCGATCGTCGCGGTCGCCATCGTCCTGGTTCTGGGATTCCTCAACCTCTTGCGCGTCGGCGCGGCGGGGACGTCGCAGCGGCTGATGCGATGGCGGGTGGGATTGCAATTCGTCGCCATCGTCGTTGTCGTCATTGTACTGCTGGCGCGCATGCGCTTCACGCATTAGGAGCCCACGCGATGGTGCGCCTCAACCGTATCTACACCCGCACCGGCGACGATGGCTCGACGGGGCTCGGCGACGGCCAGCGGCGGCGGAAATTCGACCCGCGCGTCGCCGCGGTCGGCGAGGTCGACGAGACGAATTGCGCGATTGGTTTGGCGCGACTGACGACCGCCGGGCGCGACGATCCCGCCCTCGCCGCCATCGCGGCGACGCTGGCGCGCGTGCAGAACGATCTTTTCGATCTCGGCGCCGATCTCTGCGCGCCGCCCGCCGAGGACGGCGTGGATTCGCGGTTGCGCGTCGCGCCGATCCAGGTCGAGCGCCTCGAGGCCGACATCGACGCGCTCAACGCGGAGCTTGAGCCGCTGCGCTCGTTCGTCCTGCCGGGCGGAACGCCCGCCGCGGCGGCGCTGCATCAGGCGCGCGCGATCTGCCGGCGCGCCGAGCGTCGCATGGTCGCCCTCGCGGCGAAGCCTGGGGAAAGGGTCGGCGCGCCAACGCTGGCCTATATCAATCGGCTGTCGGACTATCTGTTCGTCGCCGCCCGTTACGCCAACGACCGGGGCCGGGCCGACGTGCTCTGGATCCCCGGCGCGAATCAAAGCCAGACGTGACGGCGAGATGAGCCCCTATCTCTTCGAGCCCCCGCCGATCCCGACGCTCGCCGTCGATGGCCTCGATCGCCGCTATCCCGTGGCGCGAATCTTCTGCGTCGGGCGCAATTACGAGGACCACGCCCGCGAAATGGGGCAGACGGTCGACCGCGAGAAGCCGTTCTTTTTTTCCAAGAGCGCAACGGCGCTGCGCCAATCCGGGGCGACGATTCCCTATCCCCCGGGCACGAGCGACTATCACTTCGAATGCGAGCTCGTGGTCGCGCTCGGGGCGCCGTTTTTCAAAGGGGCGGCCGCCGACGCGCGGCAAGCGATCTACGGCTACGCCTGCGGCCTCGACATGACGCGCCGCGACCTGCAGCTCGCCGAGCGCGCCAAGCAGCGTCCCTGGACGCTCGGCAAGGATGTCGAGGCGAGCGCGCCGGTCTCGCCGATCGCCCCCGCGGAGCGCATCGGCCACCCCGCAAGCGGGCGCATCGAACTCAGGCAGAACGGCCTCGTGCGCCAGTCCTCCGACCTCGCCGCGATGGCGTGGTCGGTCGCCGAAATCCTCGCCCATCTCTCGGGGTTCTATCATCTGGGCCCCGGCGATCTGGTCTTCACCGGCACGCCGGCCGGCGTCGGGCCGGTCCTGCCCGGCGATCGCCTGGACGGCGCGATCGAAGGGGTCGGGGCGCTGAGCG
The DNA here is from genome assembly GCA_963755075.1 of uncultured Alphaproteobacteria bacterium. Lineage (GTDB taxonomy): Bacteria > Pseudomonadota > Alphaproteobacteria > Rhizobiales > Beijerinckiaceae > Roseiarcus. The sequence continues at coordinate 5,376 of CAVWKL010000069.1, read as the reverse complement.
CCATCATAGGCCCGCGCCAATGAGCGCGGACGGGGACTTCGCGACCGCCATCGGCGCCATCAGCGGCACCTCGATGGACGGGATCGACGTCGCGCTGATCCGCAGCGACGGGCGCGCGCGCGTCGAGGCCGGGCCGGGGGCGACGTTTCCCTATCCTTCCGACCTCAGCAGGGCGCTGCGGGACGTCGTCGCCGACCCGGAGCGCGCGCGGGGGCCGCTCGAAGCGATCGAACGCGCCGTCACCGACGCGCACGTCGCCGCCATCGCGGCCTTTATGGAGCAATTCGGCGTCGACCGGCGGCGCGTCGCGCTCGTCGGGCTGCACGGCCAGACGGTGTTGCACCGACCGCGTGAGCGCTTCACCCGCCAGCTCGGCGACGGGGCGCGCGCCGCCGCGACGCTCGGAATCGACGTCGTCAATGATTTCCGCGCCGCCGACGTCGCAGCCGGCGGCGAAGGGCGCGCCGCTGGTCCCCCTCTACCACGCAGCGATCAGCGCGAGGCTCGAGCGTCCGCTGACCGTGCTGAACTGGGGCGGCGTCGGCAACGTCACCTATCTCGGCGCCGATGGCGAAATCGTCGCCTTCGACACCGGCCCCGCCAATGCGCTGCTCGACGACTTCGTCGGCAAGCGGCTCGGCGTCAGCTGCGACGAAGGCGGCGCGCTGGCGGCGACGGGACGCGTCGATCGAGACTTGGCGGCGCGCTTCCTGCGCGACGCCTATTTCGACCGCCCGCCGCCGAAGTCGCTCGACCGCAATCATTTTCATGCGGCGATGGGCGCGCTCGAAGGCTTGAGCGACGCCGACGGCGCGGCGACGCTTGCCGCCTTCACCGTCGAGGCGACCGCCGCCGCCACGCGCCATTTCGCCGCCAAGTCGTCGCGATGGCTGGTGTGCGGGGGCGGACGGCGCAATCTGACGCTGATGCGCGCCTTGGCGGCGCGGCTCGAGGCGCGCGTCGAGCCGATCGAGGCGATCGGTTACGACGGCGACGTCGTGGAAGCGCAGTGCTTCGCCTATCTGGCGCTGCGCTCGCGCCAGGGTCTGCCGATCACCCTGCCGACGACCACCGGCGCCCCGAGGCCGTTGACCGGCGGGGTCGGCTGGCCGGCGAAGCGGTAGACCTCGCCGGAGAGCCGCGGCCCTTCAAAACCCAATTACGCTCCGCCTTGCGCTCGCTGGCCGAGGTCGTGGCCCGACGAGGCTCGATTGGCGGGGGAACCGACCGCATTGTCGACCGACCAGACGGACGGACCGGCGCCGGCGAGGTACAACAATACGAAGCAATAGGCGATCGCCAACTCGCCGTGGTTGTTGATGGGGAAGAAGCCCATCGGGAAATGGACCATGAAATAGGCTGCGGCCATGAACCCCGACATGATGAACGCCGCCGGCCGGGTCAGGAACCCGACGACGAGAAGCGCGCCGCCGACCAGCTCCATCGCGCCGGTGAAGACGAGCAGACTATGGGGCATCATCTGCTCGATGCCGGGGATGACCGGAAAGTTCAGCAACTTTCCGGTTCCGTGCTCAAGGATCAGGAGCCCGGTGACAATGCGTAGGATCGCCTGAAGATAGGGGGACCAGGCCGCAGGTATGATGGTGATGTTCAAGGGTCGCCTCGTCGTCTGCGGGCTATGCGCCCTGGGGGCCGCGCGGGCGGGGCGCCCGCGCGTCAGTGAATGCAAGCCGCGATCGTCGCCCTATCAGGCGAATTTTGCGATCTGGTCGAAGGAGAAGCGCGGGCTGCGCGGAAACAGCTTCGAGGCGTCGCCGTAGCCGATGTTGATGAGCACGTTCGACTTGACGTCGGTCCCGGCGAAGAACTCGGCGTCGACCTTGGCGTTGTCGAAGCCGGTCATCGGACCGGTGTCGAGGCCGACGGCGCGCAGCGCGATGATGAGATAGGCGACCTGCAAGGTGCCGTTCTGAAAGGCGCTGCGCTCGGCGAATTGCGGGTTGCCGGAGAACCAGCTCTTGGCGTCGGCGTGCGGAAACAGGAACGGCAGATGCTCGTAGAATTTGACGTCGTAGCCGGCGATGGCGACCACCGGCGCGGCGCGCGTCTTTTCGAGGTTGCCAGGCATGAGCGCCGGCGCGAGCCGCTCCTTGGCTTCCTTCGAACGCGCGAAGATGACACGCAGCGGCGATTGATTGGCGCTGGTGGGCGCCATTTTCATCAGATCGATCGCGTCGCGCAGCAGTCCCTCGGGGACCGGTTTGTCGGTGAAACCGTTGTGGGTTCGCGCCTCGGTGAAGAGCTGGGCGAGAGCGTCGGCGGCGAGATGGATATGATCGGGCACATGAATGGTCATCGGCGATTTCCCTTGGCGCAGGTTGCAGTGCACAATAAATGGGGATCGTCTTCCATCATTGCAATCGGCAAAATTGTGGTGGAACATATCAGTTGAGGCGATGGATGTTCGACCCCCTGACGCTTGATCAAATGCGAGTTCTGGTGGCGGTCGCCGAGACCGGCAGCTTTTCGGCGGCGGCGCGGCGGCTCGGCCGGGTGCAATCGGCGATCAGCCAGGCCGTGCAGACGATGGAATCGACGCTGGGGCTGGCGTTGTTCGACCGCTCGAGCCGAACCCCTGTTTTGACCGACGCCGGCCTCGCGGTCGTCAAGGACGCGCGCGCCATCCTCGAAAGCGCCAAGTCGATGCGCGCCCGAGCCGAAAGCATGGCCGCGGACGTCGAGCCGGAACTGACGCTGGCGGTCGACGCGATCTTCCCCATGCCGTTGTTGATGGCGAGCCTGAACGCGCTGCGCGGCGAGTTCCCCAAACTGCCGGCGACGGTGTTCACCGAGGCGCTCGGGGGCGCCGAGCAGCGCCTGCGCGAGGGCGCGGCGCGGATGGCGATCTACCCGATGCCGGCGGGACCGCCGAGCGACCTCAACGCCGAGTTCCTCACCCGCATCGCGCTCGTCCCGGTCGTCGCCGCCGACCACCCGCTGGCCCGGGCCAGCGCGCCGATCGCGCGCGAAGCGCTGGAGCCGCACGTGCAGTTGGTGCTGACCGATCGCACCTCGATGACGCAGAACATGCAGGGCGGCGTAATCGGCAGCCATATCTGGCGCTTCGCCGATCTCTCGACGCGGCTGGAGTTCCTACTCGCCGGATTCGGCTGGTGCAATATGCCGCGCCACATGGTGGAGGACCACATCGCCGCCGGCCGGCTCAAGCGGCTCGTCATCGCCGACCACGTCCCGGTCGAATTGCCGATCTCCGTCGCGCACGAGCGCGGGCGGAGGCTCGGGCGCGCCAGCCGCTGGCTGGTCGACGATCTGCGCGAGCGCCTGAAGACCTGTCCGGGCGCCGCCACGCGCGCGCCCGGCGGCGCAGACGGGTTGGTCGCGTAAGCGAGATTTCGGCGGATCGAGGCCCCTCCCCCCTTGCGGGGGAAGGAGGCCGCCGCCGACCCGCCCGTTCACTCGGCCTTCTTCGGCTTCTCCGCCTTGTCGCGCGCCTTCAGCGCGGCGCCGAGGATGTCGCCCAGCGAAGCGCCGGAATCGGCCGAGCCGTATTGCGCGATCGCTTCCTTTTCCTCGGCCACTTCCAGCGCCTTGATCGACACCGCGATCTTGCGGGCGCGGCGGTCGAACTGGGTGATGCGCGCATCGACCTTCTCGCCGACGGAGAACCGTTCCGGGCGCTGGTCGCCGCGATCGCGCGCCAGTTCGCTGCGCTTGATGAACGCCGTCAGGTCGGCGCCGGCGATCTTGACTTCGATGCCGCCTTCCTTGACCTCGATCACCTCGCAGGTGACGACCGAGCCCTTGCGCAACTCGCCTTCGCCGCCCTCTTCGCTGACCTTCTTGGCGGTGAACGGATCGATGGCCAGCTGTTTGACGCCGAGCGCGATGCGCTCCTTCTCGATGTCGACGTCGAGCACCTTGGCGCGCACCTGATCGCCCTTCTTGTACTCCTCGATCGCCTGCTCGCCGGGGCGCGTCCAGTCGAGATCGGAGAGATGCACCATGCCGTCGACGTCGCCGTCGAGCCCGATGAACAGGCCGAATTCGGTCTTGTTCTTGACCTCGCCCTCGACCGTCGACCCGACGGGATGTCTTTGGGCGAAGGCTTCCCAGGGGTTCTGCAGCGTCTGCTTCAGGCCCAGCGAAATCCGGCGCTTGGAGGCGTCGACCTCGAGCACCTGAACCTCGACCTCCTGGCTGGTCGAAATGATCTTGCCGGGATGGACGTTCTTCTTCGTCCACGACATCTCGGAGACATGGATGAGGCCTTCGATGCCGGGCTCCAGCTCGACGAACGCGCCATAGTCGGTGATGTTGGTGACGCGGCCCTTGAGACGCTGGCCCACCGTGTAGCGCGCTTCGATGGCGGCCCAGGGATCCTCCTGCAGCTGCTTCATGCCGAGCGAGATGCGGTGCGTCTCGTGATTGATCTTGATGATCCTGACCTTCACCTGCTGACCGATGGTCAAGACCTCGGTCGGATGGTTGACGCGCCGCCAGGCGATGTCGGTGACGTGCAGCAGGCCGTCGATGCCGCCGAGGTCGACGAACGCGCCATAGTCGGTGATGTTCTTGACCGTGCCGTCGATGACCTGACCCTCGGCGAGGTTGGCGACGATCTCGTGGCGCTGCTCGGCGCGGCTCTCCTCGAGAACGGTGCGGCGCGAGACCACGATGTTGCCGCGGCGGCGATCCATTTTCAGGATCTGGAAGGGCTGGGTGACGTTCATCAGCGGCGCGACGTCGCGCACCGGGCGAATGTCGACCTGGCTGCGCGGCAGGAAGGCCACGGCGCCGTCGAGGTCGACGGTGAAGCCGCCCTTGACCTGGTTGAAGATGACGCCGTCGACCTTCTCGTTCTTCTCGAAGGCCTGCTCGAGCTTGACCCAGCTCTCCTCGCGCCTAGCCTTGTCGCGCGAAATGACGGCTTCGCCGAGCGCGTTCTCGATGCGCTCGAGATAGACCTCGACTTCGTCGCCGACCTTCGGCGCGGCGTCGCGGCCGTGGTTGGTGAATTCCTTCAGCGCCACGCGACCCTCGGTCTTCAGCCCGATGTCGATGAGCGCCATGTCTTTTTCGATGGCGACGACCCGGCCCTTGACGACGGCGCCTTCGAAGGCCTCGTCCTCGCCGTAGGTCTCGTTCAATAGAGCGGTAAAATCCTCGCGCGTCGGCGCGGAGGGGTTGGTTACGGACATTGTCTCTCCTAAGGAGCCCGAATTGGGCGGCGCCGGCGGGGTTGGCGTTGGCGGAAAGCTCCCGTCGCCGGATCAGGCCCGCAAAGCGCTTGGCTTGGCGAGGCCCATCGCCGCCGCTTCAGGCGGCGGGCCGGCGCAGGCGCCGGCGGCGAGAACTCATGGGTTCACGCGCCCGTACGACAAAGAGCGAGCGCGG
>CAVWKL010000068.1:0-6950 GCA_963755075.1 uncultured Alphaproteobacteria bacterium | reverse complement strand
CGTTCGACTCAACCACCTATGCGCCCGTTCGCCCGCTCGCAAGAGCGGCCCGCGCTCATGATCGCTGATCCCTCGGATTCAGGCGCTTACGCCGCTTGGTCGACCGGCGGCGCCAAGGCGCCGGTCATCATGGCGACGGCGTCCGACATCGTCTGTTTCTTGGGATCGATCACCGTCAACCTGCGGCCGAGCCGATGGATGTGGATGCGGTCGGCGACCTCGAAGACGTGCGGCATATTGTGCGAAATCAGGATGATGGGAAGGCCGCGCTTCTTCACGTCGAGAATGAGCTCCAGCACGCGCCGCGATTCCTTGACCCCCAAGGCCGCGGTCGGCTCGTCCATGATGATGACGCGGCGCGCGAAAGCCGCCGCCCGCGCCACGGCGACGCCCTGGCGCTGGCCGCCCGAAAGCGTCTCCACGGGTTGGTTGATGTTCTGAATCGTCATCAACCCGAGCGCGTTCAGCTTATCGCGCGCGAACTTCTGCATCGCGGCGCGATCGAGATAGCGAAAGACCTTGCCGAAGAAGCCCGGCGAGCGAATCTCACGCCCCAAGAACATATTGTCGGCGATCGACAAGGCGGGCGACAGGGCAAGGTTTTGATAGACGGTTTCGATGCCCGCCTCGCGCGCGTCGATCGGCGAGCGGAAGCGAATCACTTCGCCCGCCAGCCTGATCTCGCCGGAATCGGGAATGATCGCGCCGCAAAGCGCCTTGATCAGCGTCGTCTTGCCGGCGCCGTTGTCGCCGATCACCGCGAGGATTTCGCCGGGATAGAGATCGAAGTCGGCATGATCGAGCGCGGTGACGTGGCCGTAGCGTTTGACGAGAGCGCGCGTCTGCAAAATGGGTTCGACGCTCACTGGGAAACCCTCCGTATCCATTGATCGAGCGCCACGGCGACGATGATCAGCACGCCGATGGCGAATTCCTGCCAGAGCACGTCGAGTCCCGCGAGCGAGACTGCGGAGCGGAAAACGCCGACGATCAGGGCGCCGACCAGTGTGCCGACGATCGAGCCGCGTCCGCCGAACAGGCTGGTGCCGCCGATCACCACGGCGGTGATGCTGTCGAGATTGCCATTCGCGCCCGCCGTGGGGCTGATCGCGCCGATGCGGCCGATCAGCGCCCAGCCGGCGATCGCCGAAATGAGCCCGGCCAGGACGTAGACGCTGAGCAGGATGCGGTCGGTGTCGATGCCGGCCAGACGTGCGGCCTCGGGATCGTCGCCGGTCGCATAGACGTGACGGCCGTAGGCGGTGCGGTTGAGCACATACCAGACGACGATCGCCAAGACGACCAAAAGGAAACTGGCGAGGATGATGCGTGCGCCGCCGATCTGAAAGGGAACGCCCATCAGTTGCAGAAACGGCGCTTTGTCTTCGAGGTCCTGCTCGCGAATGGTCTCGCTCTGCGAATAGAACGTATTGAGCGCGCCGATAATGCTGAGCGTGCCGAGCGTGACGATGAACGGCGGCATCTTCATGCGCGTGACGAGCAAGCCATTGAGAAATCCGCAAGCGACGCCGCACAGCAACCCCAGCGGAAACGCGACGAAGATCGGCACGCCGTCGATGACCGCCAAACGGCCCATCACGACCGATGAAATCACCATGATCACGCCGACCGATAGATCGATGCCGGCGGTCAGAATCACCAGGGTTTGCGCGATGCCGAGGATGGCGATGATCGTCACCTGCGTCAGCACGGTCGACAGATTGCTGCCGGTGACGAAGTGGGCGTAGTTGACGCTCACCCCCAGCAAGAGGCCGAGGAGCAGCACCACAAAGGGAACCGTAGTGGGATAGAGATGGAGGAAGCGCTGCGCGCGTTTGGCCAGCGAGACATGCTCTTCCTCGAACGCAGCCTGCGCGGTCGCGGCGGCGGCGAGCACGCGCTCATATTCCTGGGGCGTCTGCTGCCCGCCTTGCGTGACTTCGCTCATCGCGCGCTCCCCCTCCTTAGCCTCCCGCCAGGCTGGCGCCTTTGCGAAATCGGCGCCCCAAGACGAAGCTTGCGAGCGCCGATCTTTCACAACATTTAGCGATCAAACGTCGGCGAAATCAACCCCAACAGAGCTTGGCTCCCTCGGTGGTGTCGATCGAGGGAACGCCCGGAACGGGATGATCGGTGACCAGCTTCTCGCCGGTGTCCATGCTGACCGGCTTCTTGCCGGTCTTGATGAAATCGACGACCGCCTGGACCCCGTCGGCCGCCATCAGCAGCGGATATTGCTGCGAAGTGGCGCCGATCACGCCTTCCTTGACGCTCTTGACGCCCGGGCAGCCGCCGTCGACGGCGACGACGAGCACGCCCTTTTCCTTGCCCGCCGCCTTCAACGCGGCATAGCCGCCGTCCGCCGAAGGTTCGTTGATGGCATAGACGACGTCGATCTCGGAGGCCTTCTGCAGGATGTTCTCCATCGCCTTGCGGCCACCCTCGTCCGACCCTTGCGTCACGTCGGAGCCGACGATCTGCGGGCTGTCGCTCATCGCGTAGTGCTTGGGATCCTTGACCGGGATGCCGAAGCCGGTGAGGAAGCCGTTGTGACGGAGATAGTCGACCGTCGGTTCGTTGGCGGCGAGATCGAGAGTGGCGATCTTCGCGGTGGCCGCCTTGTCGCCGAGCGTCGCCTTGGCCCACTGCGCCGATCAATTCGCCGGCCTTGAAATTGTCGGTGGCGAAGTTGGCGTCGGCGGCGGTGACCGGATCGAGCGGGGTGTCGAGCGTGATCACGATGATGCCGGCTTTGCGCGCCTTCTCGACGGTCGGCACGATCGCGGTGGAGTCGCTGGGCACGAGCAGAATGCCCTTGGCGCCGGCGGCCATCAGCGCCTCGATGGCGGCGACCTCGCCGTCGTTGTCGCCGTCGAACTTGCCGGCGTAGGCCTGCAAGGTGACGCCGAGTTCCTTGGCCTTCGCCTGGGCGCCTTCCTTCATCTTGACGAAGAAGGGATTGGTGTTGGTCTTGGTGATCAGGCCAATGATCGTGTCGGCCGCGAAGGACGGCGCGCTCATCATCCCGATCGACAGAGCCGCGATCGCCGCGGTCGACAGAACTGCGAACTTGCTGGACATGGGTTCCTCCCGAAACAGATTTACCGGCGACGGCGCCTGCGCTTCGCGCGAGATCTTGGCGAAACGCCGAAACCGACTCTGGCAAAGCCGGTCCGCGCTGTCGCGGCGCTATAGGGACAAAAACCGAGGCGAGAGTCAATGGATAAATCAAGCCGCCTGATTTATTATTGACAGGACCACCGAGACCTCGCATGCTAGGGGCGTAAGAAGAGCGACCTCGACGGCCGCCGCTTGGACGCGTAGCCAGGGAAGACGCACGAGGAGACTCCATGCCCGAAGCGGACGAAAGCGCCGCGCCTTCCCCGCTGTCGCCGCCAATCGCCAGCGGCGCCGACCAGACCGGCGTGCGTCTTTACAACGAGCGCCTCGTCCTTTCGCTCGTCCGGCGATTCGGGCAACTCTCCAAAATCGAGGTTGCGCGGATGACGAGGCTCTCCGTCCAATCGACGTCCGCGATCATGAATCGCCTGCAAGTCGACGGGCTGTTGCGTCGCGAGGCGCCGTTGCGCGGACGCGTTGGGCAACCGACTGTTCCGGTGTCGCTCGACCCCGAGGGCGCGTTTTCGCTCGGGTTGAAAATCGGCCGACGCAGCTGCGATCTCGTTTTGATCGACTTTTGCGGAACGGTGCGGCGGCGCACGCATCGAACCTACGCGTATCCGACGCCCAATTCGGTGATGGAGTTCCTCGCCGGCGCGCTGGCGCCGATGACGCAGGCGCTGACGCCGGCGCAGCGTCGTCGCATCGCCGGTCTCGGCGTCGCTTCGCCGTTCCAATTGTGGAACTGGTCGGCCGAGATCGGCGCGCCCGCCGAGGAAATGGACGCATGGCGATCCTTCGCGATCGAGGAGGAAATTGCCCGCTTGTGTCCCTATCGCGTGACCTTGTGCAACGACGCCACATCGGCCTGCGCGGCGGAATTCTTTTTCGGCGAAGCCTGGCGTCACCGCGATTTCCTCTATTTCTTTCTTGGCGCATTTGTCGGCGGCGGCCTGGTCCTCGACGGAGCCCTCCATCCCGGCCGCACCGGCAACGCGGCGGCGCTTGGTTCGATGCCGATCGCCGCGCAGGACGCCGGCCGCCCGGCGACCTCGCAACTGATCGCCCGCGCCTCGATCTGCGAACTCGAGCGGCGCGTCGAGGCGGCAGGCGGCGATCCCTCCTCGATCTGGCGAACGCCCGACGCCTGGGACGATTTCGGGCCGCTCCTCGACGAATGGATCGAGGAGGTCTCCTTCGCGCTCGGTTACGCCGCGGTCTCGGCGATCTCGGTCCTCGACCTCGAGGCGATCGTCATCGACGGCGCGATGCCGGTCGCCGTGCGCGAGAAGCTCACCTTGCGCGTCGCCGCCCAGATCGAGGCGCTGGATCGGCGTGGATTGTCCGACGTGACGATCGTCGCCGGCGCGATCGGCGCGGATGCGCGCGCGATCGGCGGAGCGGCGTTGCCGCTGATCAAGAATTTTGCGCGTGACAGAGAAGTGTTGTTTAAGGACGCGCCGGTCGGGTTGGGGTGACGTCCCCCGTTCCGCCTCGGCGGGTTCCGCGGGTCGCCGCGAGATCCAAGCGCAACGTCGAACTTTGCTTCGCCGTCGCAGCGACCGTCGAACCTATGCGAGAGAGACGCCTATGGCGGCCCGAATCATCAAAGTCGAGCCTTTCGATCTCGTCGTCTTCGGCGGCACGGGCGATCTCGCCTATCGCAAATTGTATCCCGCGCTCTTTCACCGCGAAATGAGCGATCAGTTCACCGAGCCCACGCGTCTCATCGGCGTTTCGCGCCGCCCGTTCGATCGCGAGGCTTTCCGCGCCTCCGTGAAGGATGCGCTCATCAAGTTCGGCCCGCGGGGCCTAGAGCCGAACCCATTCCTCGATCGCTTCCTGCAGCGCATCGACTATGTCGCGGTCGACGCCGTCGGCGACATGGGATGGGACGAACTGAGGGCGCATCTCGGCCAGGAGGAGCGCACGCGCGCTTACTATCTTGCCACCGGGCCTGATCTTTTCGGCCCCATCGCCAAGCGTCTCGGCGAAACCGGATTGGCGACGCCGAGGTCGCGCATCATTGTGGAGAAGCCGATCGGCAGGGATGGCGCGAGCGCGGCGGCGATCAACGACGCGATCGGCGCCGTCTTCCTCGAGACCAATATCTTTCGCATCGACCATTACCTCGGCAAGGAATCGGTGCAGAATCTGATGGCGTTGCGCTTCGCCAACGCGCTGCTCGAGCCGCTGTGGAACAATGCGCATGTCAATCACGTGCAGATAACCGTCGCCGAGACGCTCGGCGTCGAGGGGCGCGCCGCCTACTACGACGATTCCGGCGCGATCCGCGATATGGTGCAAAACCATATGCTGCAATTGCTTTGCCTGGTGGCGATGGAGCCGCCGTTCTCGTTGCACGCCGACTCGCTCCGCGATGAAAAGCTCAAGGTGCTGAAATCGCTGAACGCAATCGACGCCTCCAACGCCTCGGCGGCGACCGTGCGCGGGCAATATCGCGCCGGCTTCGCCGAGGGCGCCCCGGCGCCGTCCTATCTCGAGGATATCGGCAAGGAAGTGAGCGAAACCGAAACCTTCGTGGCGTTGAAGGTCGAGGTCGCCAATTGGCGATGGGCGGGCGTGCCTTTCTACCTGCGCACCGGCAAGCGATTGCCGCAACGCTTTTCCGAAATCGTGGTCGGTTTTCGCCGCGTGCCGCACGTTATATTCGACACCGAGAGCGAGGGCATCCCCGCCAACCGGCTGGTCATCCGCGTCCAGCCGGACGAGGGCATCAAACTGTGGTTGATGATCAAGGAGCCGGGTCCCGGCGGCATGCGCCTGCAGCACGTGCCGCTCGACATGAGTTTCGCCAAGACGTTCTCCATGCCCTCGGCCGACGCCTACGAACGGCTGCTGATGGACGCGCTGCGCGGCAACGCGGCGCTGTTCATGCGCCGCGACGAAGTGGAGGCGGCCTGGCGATTCATTGACCCGATCCGCGAGGCTTGGACGCACTCGCACGATTCGCCGCGGCCATACGCCGCCGGCACTTGGGGGCCCGCCGCCTCGATCGCGCTGATCGAACGCGATGGGCGCACCTGGAACGAGGAATTCGAATGAGCCCAATCGCCCCCACGCGCAGGGACTTCGTAACGCCGACGGCGCTCGCGGCGGCTTTCGCCGAATGGACGGCCGAGCGCTTGGCGCAAGCGATCGAGAAGCGCGGCGCCGCGCTGCTCGTCGTCTCCGGGGGAACCACCCCGGTCCGCTATTTTCACGCGCTCGCGAGCCAACCGATCGACTGGTCGCGCGTCGCGATCACGCTCGCCGACGAACGCCGGGTTCCCGACGACGATCGGCGATCCAACGCCAGGTTGGTCCGCGAGGCGCTGCTGCGCGACCATGCGGCCGAGGCGCAATTCTCGCCGCTCGCCGATTCGCGCCTCGAGGAGGATCTCGAACTGGCGGCCGCGAACGCGCGAATCGCCGCCTTGCCCTCGCCGGCCGATCTCGTCATTCTCGGCATGGGCGAGGACGGGCATACCGCTTCGTGGTTTCCCGGCGCCGAGGGCCTCGTTGAGGCGGTTGATCCGGGGGCGCGCGCGTTGGTGGCGCCGATCCGGGCGCCGGGCGCCGCCGAACCGCGCCTGACGTTGACTGGCCACGTCATCCTGCGGGCGCACGCGATCGCGCTGCATATCGAGGGAGAGGCCAAGGCCCAAACGCTGGCGCGCGCCTTGGGCGATGGTCCGATTGAAGCCATGCCGATCCGCGCCGTGCTGCGTCAAGCCGGGGAACGGCTGACGATTTTCTACGCGCCCTCGGCGTGACCCCGGAAAACGCCAACAGCCCCCGAAGCGGACGGCTTCGAGGGCTGTTGGGAA
>CAVWKL010000067.1:0-9997 GCA_963755075.1 uncultured Alphaproteobacteria bacterium | reverse complement strand
GCGCAGTCCACCTTACAGAATCCCCAATTTCTGAAGCCACGCCGCCCCGTCGCCGTCAAGCGGCTGCGCCGCTCCTTCGCTTCGCTTCGGCCCTTCGGGTGACTGCGCCGGGTCGGCGCGGCAGGAGGCTATCAAGTCGCGTTGGTGAGCGAAAGCGGCCCGCGGGCCGCTTTTCGTCACCAACGCGACTTGGAAACCAAACGCCATCGACGCGCGCAGCCGTCAAGGCTCGCGAAGCGACCGCGCAGCGGCCCGGCCTTGACGGCGAGCACGGCGATGGCAGGCGAACCGTGCAATGAGAATGTTGTCTAAACCCACACGCGCCAATATTCGAATTACGGTGACGCCTTACAGAATCCCCAATTTCCGGAGCCACGCCGCCCCGTCGCCGTCAAGCGGCTGCGCCGCTCCTTCGCTTCGCTTCGGCCCTTCGGGTGACTGCGCCGGGTCGGCGCGGCAGGAGGCTATCAAGTCGCGTTGGTGAGCGAAAGCGGCCCGCGGGCCGCTTTTCGTCACCAACGCGACTTGGAAACCAAACGCCATCGACGCGCGCAGCCGTCAAGGCTCGCGAAGCGACCGCGCAGCGGCCCGGCCTTGACGGCGAGCACGGCGATGGCAGGCGAACCGTGCAATGAGAATGTTGTCTAAACCCACACGCGCCAATATTCGGACTACGTTGACAATGCATTTTATTGACGAAAGTCGACCGCCGCGCCATTTTCTCGGCTATGGCCCGTCTGGCTCGCGTCGTCATTCCCGGATTGCGGCGCCAGAATTACGGTGACGCGCCCGTCTTTCCCTTTATACGCCGCCAGCCCAACGGAGGCGACCAACCAAGCCTGGGCGCAGGCCGCCCACCCAAGTCGAGGGCGCTTTCAAAAAGGGAAAGACGGGCGCGTCAACGTAATACCGCTTTGATGTCGCCAAGTTCGTCGCGAAGGCGCACGGGATCATCGCGCACCGTATGGACGTGGTACTGCATTTGGCCCATGGCGTTCCTCCGGAGTCCGCGCAACTCCTATCACGAAACGCCCGGCCAAACGCGCGACGGGTTCCCCGACGCCACGGAACGTGGGCGGCTGTGTCATGCTCCTGCGGAACCTCTGGCGCGCGTCACGTTGCGGCGCACTGGAGCGTTCTCAATTCTTGCCGCAATTACGAAGTCGCGAATTACGGTGACGCGCCCGTCTTTCCCTTTATACGCCGCCAGCCCAACGGCGGCGACCAACCAAGCCTGGGCGCAGGCCGCCCACCCAAGTCGAGGGCGCTATCAAAAAGGGAAAGACGGGCGCGTCACCGTAATATCGCGTCACCGTAGTAGCGCGTCACCGTAATAGTAATACGCGTTTGGCCATAAGGACGGCTTCGTCGCCGTGACGGGTCGGTATGGCATCGGGCCCAGGCGGCCTCGCTGAAAAACGTCGGCGCGCCACCGTTGCCGTGCTGCGCGACGTGGCGCCGCAATTCGGGAATTGCGGCGCGAGCCAGACGGACCATGCCCGGAAAATTGGCGCGGCGGCCGCCTTTTGTCGATAAAATGCACTGGCGCCGCAATTCGAGACTGGCCGACCAGCGTGACAGATTCGGGCTGCGCCGCTCGGCCGCCGTATGCGACATATTGCCGGTGGATGAAAGCTCGGCGGCAGGTCAACCAATTGACATTCCAAAAGGCGCGCTTGACCAACAAAGGTTACGGCAGGGAGCGCAACCGTGAAAGTTCTGTTGCTGACCGCCTACGATGCGTCCCTCGCGCCGCTCGCGAGGTTCACCGTGCCAAGAATGGCGCAATATGCGGATCGCAATCAGTGCGAGCTTCGCGTCGTCGCCGAGGCGGAATGCGATCGTCCCGGAGCTTGGATCAAAATACCCGCTATCCGGCAAGCGCTGGACGAGGATTTCGACTACGTTTTATGGCTGGACGCGGATACTTTGTTTATCCGCCACGATATTGATATTCGATCCGCCATCTCGCCTTCGGCGGATCTTCATATGACGTGGCATGGCCCGGATACGGCCGATTGGCAAGCCCCTTCGGGCCTCGCGCCGCATTTCAATGCGGGGGTTATGTTGATCCGCAACGCCGCATGGTCTCGAGAGTTTTTCAAGCGCACCTGGGAAATTGGACAGATCGGCGACCACGGCTGGCGGGATCAAGCAACCATTCTTCACCAACTCGGCTACGACAATTTGTTGGGATTGGGACCCGAGAATCCGTCGCAACCTGACCGGACGCGCGTCACGCGCCTCGATGCCGCCTGGAATTCCATTCCCGGTATAGCCATTGCTCCGGATCCAATCATCAATCACTACGCCGGCATGGATGAAAGCACACGCTTGCGTCTCATTGCGATCGATTGCGAGACGTTGCCCTATCGGGAAAATGCGTCCGGTCAGGCGCGAATCCTTCTTTCCCGGCAGCTAAGCGCCTATGCCAAGGAACGAAGGGTCGCGGCGAGTGAATGGGGGATGGTGCGTGGCGAGTTGGCTCAGGCCCGTGCCGCCCTGGAGGCGACACGAGTTCTTGCGCTCCAGCGCCTTGCGGAAATCAATTTGTTGGCGGACCAGCACCATGAGGAGATCAAATTATTAGCAGACCAGCGCCATGAGGAGATCAAATCTCTAGTGGACCAGTTGGCGCAGGCGGGCGCCGAGTTGAAATTATTACGCAGTTCTTTGTCATGGACGATGACAAGGCCGTTGCGGGAAGTCGTCCGTTTTCTGCGCCGAATTCGGCGGGTCGCTGGGTAGATCCGCCAACCGACGACCATATTGACATGAAATTACGGTGGTGGGCGGAACTGTCCAAGAAGGGTTCGCGCCGCGTCAGCGCCGTTCGGCGGCGACGGCGCGCCCGCGCATGTCCCGGGCCGCGACGTAGAGGCCGCTGGCGATGATGATCGCATTGCCGACCAGCATCGATGAGGTCGGCGCGTCATGCCAGACCAGCCAGCCGAGGATCGCCCCCCAGACGATCTGCACATACATGAGCGGCGCGAGCGCCGCGGCGCGCGACATCGCCAGCGCGCGCGTTACGAAGACAAAGCAAGCCATCGACACGACGCCGACCAGGAACATCAAGGCCAGGTCGAAACGCGTCGGCGTCGTCCAGGCGAACGGCGTCGTCGCCGCGCCGATCATGCCCGCGCCGGCGAACTGCCATACGACCAGCGGCAGCCAATGCGTGCGCCGAAGCCGGCGGGTGACGGCCTGACCGAGCGCGAACATCGTCGCGCCGAACAACGCCAGCAACGAAGCCCAGGAGAACGTCGCCGGCGAGGGCCGCAGCGCGACCAGCACGCCGATGAAGCTGACGACGACGGCGATCCAGCGAAAGCGCTCGACCCGCTCGCCGAGCAGCAGCGCCGAAAGCGCGACCAGAATCAAGGGCGCCGCCATGTAGAAGGTCATCACATCCGCGAGCGGCAGGAAGCGCGTCGCCCAATAGAACGCATAGGTGTCGGCCGCCATGCACAGGATGCGAAGCGTCTGCAACGGCGCCTGGGCGAAGTCGAACAGCTCGACGCGCAGCGAGGCGATCATCGGCGCGAGCACGATGCCCGCGCCGACCGAGCGCAGCATCATCAATTGGCCGACGCCGTAATCGGCGACCAGCCATTTGCCGAGCGCATCGTTGAGCGCGAAGAGGAAGACGCCGAGCGAATAGAGCGCGACGCTGAGGCCGGGCGCCGCCGGCGACGAGGAAACCATGCCGGCTCATAGCAGCGGCAAGCGCATGGCGCCAGGCAGGGACGCGCCGATGGCGAGGTCGGCGCGTTCGTCGCTCAGCGGCCACAGATTTGACGGCGGGATCGACGGCGCCATCATCGCCTCATCGTCATCTCGAAATTCCATGGCCTGCTTCGCCGGTCTTCGAACGCGCCGCTTTCGGTCCAGCCGAGGCGACGATAGAACGCGATGGCGCGGAGATTCGCCTGCAGCACGTCGGCGACATAGGCCGCCCCCCGCGGCTCGAACGGCAAGGCGACCCCGTCGGGCAGGAGGTCGACGTCGTCTGCTCGATAGACATCGGCCCACATCGCGACGAGATCGGTCGCTGGCCTGATCTTTGCCATGATCGCCCGGCCTTTCCGACGCCGACGACAACCCAACGGCCGCCACGCGCCCGAGATTCTCGCCGGTTTCCGCTTCGGGCAAACGCTCGGATTCGGCGCGAAACTAGCGGGCCTCGTCGCCGATCTCGACGAACTCCAGCGCGTCGATCGCCGCGTTCCTCTCGTCCTCCCTCCGCTTCAGGGACAGCTCCAACTGCCTGGTGCTGCCGACGCTGCTCCCCATCAGGACGAGCCCGCCAAGCCCAACGGCAATCCCTAGGATCAGCCGAAGCGGCGTGAGCGTCGCCAGACCCAGCATCAAGCCGATAAGCAGCGCCGCCCCGGCGAGGGCGCCGGCGCGTCCGGCCAGGACGAGCTTGCGGCTGCGCTGGATCGCCTCGCGGAGTTCGTCGATCTCAGCCTCGAGTCGCTCGATCTCATCGGCCGGCGTCGGATCGGCTTCGATCATGGAACCCTCAGACGGCGCCGCGGCGGGTCTACGGCGACAGGGCGCACAACTCGGACTTCCCCCGCTGCGCTAAAGCGCGATCCGATTTGATCGAATCGCCGGCGATGTCATTCCCGCGAAAGCGGGAATCCAGACCTGGCGGCCAAAGCGCCCTTCGCCGCTGGATTCCCGCTTTCGCGGGAATGACGCCGCCAAGCGCGACATCGGCCTCGTCTGGAAGTCGCCCGCTGAAGGATTTTGTTTCTGAAAAGGCGAAAATCGTGCTATGCTTTCGTCAACGCGTTCGACCCCGCCGGCCCTCTCGGCGCGGCGGGACGCGGGCTCGCGGGCGAAGGCCGGCGCAGGAATCTGGAGCGAGACGTATTTTCGTTTTTTCACAAGCAAGCCTTTGATTTCCCACAAATCCGCCAAAGAAAAATTTGGAATTTCCTTGGAAAAAGCTTGGAATTTCCTTGGAAAAATTTGGAATCTCCTTGGGAAGGCGTGGAAAGATTTGCGCGCCGGGCTCAGCGCGTCCTGATCCCGAACGCCTTGGCGAGGAACAGGGCGCCGTGGCGCAGGCCGCCGGCGTCGATGCCGTGGCCGACGCCGAGGGACAGATGCCATTGGTTGGGGATTTCGGCCTTGGCGAGATCGTCCATGGCGACGAACATCGCCTCCACCGGGATCAGCGGATCCTGATCGCCATGGACGAGCAGGATCGGCGGCCGCTCGCCCTGCGCATCGCGGGCGCTTGCCTCGCTCAGATGCTCGGGGCCGATCAGCATGCCGGAATAGCCGAGGATGGCGGCGGGCGCGCGGGCGCGGCGCAGGCCGACGTGCAGCGCCATCATCGCGCCCTGGCTGAAGCCGACGAGGGCCAGGCGCGCATCGTCGAGGCCGAGACGCGCGAGCTCGGCGTCGAGGAACGCGTCGACCGCCGGCCGCGCCGCCACGACCCCGCGCCAACGCTCCGCCGCGCCGCGCGGGTCGTCGGGCGCGGAACTGCTCAGGGGGAACCATTGCCGGCCCGAAGGCGAGGCCGCGCAGCGTTCGGGGGCGTGCGGCGAAACGAACGCGGCGTCGGGCATCAGCGCGCGCCACTGCTGGCCGAGCGCGATGAGATCATTGCCGTCGGCGCCGTAGCCGTGCAGGAAGACCACGAGTTGCTTGGCGCGCCCGCCCTTGGGGTCGAGGCGCGGTCCGGTCAAATTCGCGGGCATGGGGGGCTCCAAGGACGAGGTCTGGCGGGGGTCTAGCGCGAACGCGGCGCGCGCGCCAATGCCTACCCTCCGATCAGCCCCTCGCGCCGTTTGACGCCGCGATAATAGGCCCACAGCATGCGCGCCGCGACGCCGCGCAGGGGCCGCCAACGTTCGGCGATCGCCTCGAGCCGCGGCGCGTCGGGGCGCTTGGCCAGGCCCAGCGCCATCTTCGCCGCCTCCTGCAGGGCGAGGTCGCCGGCGGGAAAGGCGTCGGGATGGCCGAGACTGAACAAGAGATAGAGATCGGCGGTCCACGGCCCGATGCCCTTGACCGCCACCAGGGCCTGGTGGGCGGCCTCGGCCTCGAGCGCGGCGAGCCCGGTCAGATCGAGGCCGCCTTCCATCGCCTCGGCCAGCGCCCGCAGCGCGCGCATCTTGGCTTGCGACAGGCCGCAACGTTTGAGCGTGGCGTCGTCGGCGGCGATGAGATTCGCCGCGCCGAGGGGCGCCAGTTCCGCCGCGAGGCGGCCATAAATGGCGTTGGCGCTGGCGACCGACACCTGCTGGGAAACGATGATCGCCGCGAGGCCGGCAAAGCCCGGCTCGCGCCATCGCAGCGGCGGCGGCCCGCCGACCGCGATGAGGCGGCCGACGACCTCGGGGTCAAGCGCCTTAAGCCGGGCGGTCGCCTCTTCGAGGGCCGCCTGGCAATCGATCGGCGGGCCGGGATGATAGCGCGGCGCGCCGGCCGTCTCGCGCGAGGGCCCGCGGCGCGCGGCGGGCGTTTTCTTCCGCGCCTTCCCAGCCTTTGCGGCCTTGCCGCCGCCGCCCTTTTTGGAAACAGTGCTCGCCATCGCCCCGTCCGTCGAACCCTCATGAGCGCCTTGCCGCCGAACCCGACCTTTCGCTTCGCGCCCTCGCCCAACGGCGCGCTGCATCTCGGCCACGCCTATTCGGCGCTGATGAACGCGCGGCTTGCCGCCGAGGCCGGCGGCGGCCTGCTGCTGCGCATTGAAGACTTGGATCAAACCCGCTGCAAGCGCGAATACGAGGCGGCGATCGAAAGGGATCTTGCCTGGCTCGGGCTCGTCTTCGCCGGGCCGCCGCGACGCCAGAGCGAGCGCGGCGAGGATTACGCCCGCGCGCTCGAAGACTTGAGCGCGCGGGGCCTCGTCTATCCCTGCTTTTGCAGTCGCGCCGGGATCGCCGCGGCGGCCGGCGGGGCGCGCGATCCCGACGGCGCGCCGCTCTATTCCGGCGCCTGCCGTGCGCTCAGCCCAGGCGACGCCGCTCGCCGCCTTGCGGCCGGCGAGCGGGCCGCGCTGCGCCTCGATGCGCGGCGCGCGCTCGCCGAAGCGCCGGGCGATCTGTCCTGGCGCGAATACGGCGAGGGCGCGCGGGGCGAGCTTCGCCGCGCCGACCCCGCCGCCTGGGGCGATTTCGTGCTGCGCGGCAAGGACAACGCGGCAAGCTATCATCTGGCGGTGGTTGTCGATGATGCGTTGCAGGGCGTCAGCGACGTCGTGCGCGGCCGCGATCTTCTTGCCGCGACGTCGGCCCACCGGCTGTTGCAAGTCTTGCTCGGCCTGGCGCCGCCGCGCTATCGCCACCATCGCCTGGTGCTCGACGCCAAGGGCGCCAAGATGTCCAAGAGCGCCGCGTCGCCGCCGCTCAGCGCCTTGCGCGAAGCGGGCTATTCGGCGCGCGAGGTGCGCGCTGCGCTGGGGTTCGAGGAAAGCCAAGCGCCGCGGCTCGTCGCGCGCATCAGTTGACTTTCGCCGTGACGGCGGGCGCGGCCGGCGCGGCGTTGGGGGCCTGCGCCATCAGTTGATCGATGCGATCGCGTTCGCGCTTGAAGGCGGCGAGCATTTTGCCGTCGAACTCGCGGGTGCGGGCGAGCTTGATCGCCATCGGGTCGACGAAATTGCCGTTGATGATGACTTCGTAATGCAGATGCGGGCCGGTGGCCAATCCCGACTGGCCGAGATAGCCGATCACCTGGCCCTGCGTGACGCGCGCGCCCGCGACGATGCCGCGGGCGAACCCCGACATGTGCGAATAGGTCGTGACGTAGCCGTTGGCGTGCTGGATTTCGACGCGCCGGCCATAGCCGGACGTGAACTCCGCCTTGATGACGACGCCGGCGCCCGCCGCCAGGATCGGCGTGCCGATCGGCGCGCCCCAGTCGACGCCGGTGTGCATGCGCGCGTAACGCAGGATCGGGTGGTAGCGCATGCCGAACGGCGAGGTCATTTCGCCGGCGACGATCGGTTTGCGGATCAAGAATTTGCGCGTCGATCGGCCATTCTCGTCGTAATAGTCGACCAATCCGTCGTCGAGCGTCTGGAAGCGATAATATTTGAACGTCTGATCGCGCACCGTCATCGTCGCGAACAGGAGCTGGGGATGCGGGTCGATGTCATCGGCCTCGGCGATGAAGGCGCCGATCGAGTCGCCGGGTTGGGCGGAGCGCTGGTAGTCGACGTCGTTGGCGAAGGCGCGGATCAGTTCGTCGATGATCGGGCGCTGCAGGCCCTGTTTGAGCGCCGTCTCGTAGACGCTCTCATAAAGGCTCATGCCGCCGTTGTCGGCCTGGTCGGCGTTGGCGCTGTTGCGCGCCGGGGCGTCGTTGCGCAGGGTCACCGGCACGTAAACCCCGTCGTCGTTGATGGCGATCGTCGCCTTGAGCTGTTCGTCGGCGTAGACCGAAACGCGCGCGATCGGCGCCGGTTGGCGCTCCGCGGACGGCTCGTCGTAGAGCAGGATGATCTTCTGCCCCTCGGCGACCGGCGACTCGCCGTGGCGGGCGCCGAAGGCGGCGAGAATCGCCGCGGCGGCGTCCTTGCTGGCGCCGTTGGCGCGCAGCAGATCCTCGAAGGTTTCCCCGTGACGCAGCTGCACGAGGCGCTCGCGGCCGTTGGGCGCGGAGTCGGCCGGCGCCTTGGGCTCGTCGGTGACGTTTTCCGGCACCATGCGCACTTCGATCGAAGCGAAGGGCGCGTTCGCGCCCACCGCGCCGGTGGCGGCGTAAGACAGCGCGCCGAGCGGATCGATGCCTGCTTGGCTGGTGCGCATCAGCAGCATCTGCGAAGGAAGCGGCGGCGCCTTGTCGCCTGTCATCGACGCCTTCATCATTTCGACGACTTGCGCCTGCGCCTCGGCGAGCGTCAGTTCGCCGGTCGCCGAGGCGGCCTCCTGGACGGTGAGGTCGCGTTGGGAAAACGCGACTTCCGCGTCGTCCTGCATCGGGCCGGGATCGGGCGGCGCGTCGGCCTTCTCGGCCGCGCCATTGGTCGCCTTGAGCGGGTCGAAGGGAGGGACGGCGTCGGCGAATCCCGTCGGCGTCATCGTCAAGGTGGTCGACAGAATCGTGAAAGGCCGCGCCTTGACCACCTCCTTGTCGCCGATCTTGATGGTCGTCGGCGCGCGGAAGGTCTGCTTGGCGGCGACGATGTCGATCGGCCGAACCAGTCGATCGCCCTTGCCGGGATTGACGCCCTCGCCTTGGGCGCTGTCCCTGTGCGCGGCGGCGGCGAATTCCGGCGCCTCGGCGAATGTCGATTGACGATCGAGGTCGAGATAGAGCGCCGAGCCGATCAGCGCCAGGCCGCTGAGGCCGGTGAGCGCCACGCCGGCGAGCCAACGCAGAGGGACGCCGCGGCGCTCGCGCCCCTCGATGCGCGAGCCGCCGATTTCGATCGCCGGCTCATGGCCGAGTTCGACGCCGAGGCGCAACCTTTCGGATTGCGTCGATGAGCGAGCGGCTCGGGCGGCCAAAGTCGTCACGGTTTGCCTTGTCGCTCGCTCGGAAACTCGCTCATGGCGATGGCTCCAGTGTTAGCGATCCAACCCCGCCGGCGCAATGCGCGGCGGCGGCCGCGCCCCGATTGGCGCCTCATTCGGCGAAAACCATGGCTGTTGTGCGGCAAGATCGGCGGAAAGGTCCGCCGGCCGCAAGCCGGTTATCCCCAGCCCCGCGCCCGAGGGCGGAGGCGATTGCGACTCTTTTGCAAAAAGAATTTGACAGTTGCGACGACGTTGCCTATATCACGCCCTCCGGCGGAGTTGGCGCTTTGGCGGCCGATGCGGCGTCGGAACTTCGGGACGATCTCGAGACGCACTCCTCCCTACTGAGAGGTTGGGTGGGGTGGTCGGTCGTCTCGCGTTCTTGGCTTTGGCCAGGGACGGCTTGGCGGAGCGGTTTCGCCGAGATTGAGAATTAGGCTTTGCGATTTCGCCGAGGGCGTGGCTCTTGGGGTTTGGCGGGGCTTTTGGGGGATGTTTCTCCCATC
>CAVWKL010000066.1:0-4211 GCA_963755075.1 uncultured Alphaproteobacteria bacterium | reverse complement strand
CAAGATCGACCGGCCGAGCGTCGACATGCCGGAGCTTCGGCGAGCATTGCCAGGCGATCATGGAATCGCGCCACGTCGACGTCATCGAAATGGACGCGGCCTCGCACACCGGCATCGACGACGTGCGCGAGATCATCGAGAACGCGC
Source organism: uncultured Alphaproteobacteria bacterium (assembly GCA_963755075.1). Taxonomy (GTDB): domain Bacteria; phylum Pseudomonadota; class Alphaproteobacteria; order Rhizobiales; family Beijerinckiaceae; genus Roseiarcus. The sequence goes on along the minus strand of CAVWKL010000066.1, from coordinate 4,064 downwards.
GCTACCGCCCGGTCTCGGCGCGCACCAAGGTCTATATCGTCGACGAAGTGCACATGCTGTCCAAGCAGGCGTTCAACGGCCTCCTGAAGACGCTCGAGGAGCCGCCCGAGCACGTCAAGTTCCTGTTCGCCACCACCGAGATCGAGAAGGTGCCGATCACGGTGCGCTCGCGCTGCATCCGCTTCGATCTCAAGCGCATCGAGGCCGGCGCGATGGTGCGCCACCTCGAGAAGATCTGCGCCGCCGAGGGCGTCGTCGCCGAGCCGGACGCGCTGGCGCTGATCGCGCGCGTCGCCGAGGGTTCGGTGCGCGACGCGCTGTCGCTGCTCGACCAGGGCATCGCCCATGGCGCGGCGGGGCGGGTTGCGACCGGCGATGTCCGCGCCATGCTCGGGCTCTCCGACCGAGGCGAAGTCATCGATCTCTTCGTTGCCGCGATGGCGGGCGAGATCGCGCCCGCGCTCGATCTGATGGCGCGCTTGCACCTCAGCGGCGCCGATCCCGCCGAGTTGCTCATCGAGCTGGCGGAATTCTGTCATTTCGTCACCCGCGCCAAGCTCGCCCCGCACGGCGTCGACGACGCCGCGGTCAGCGAAAACGAACGTCGCCGCGGGGCGGAGCTCGCGCAGCGGCTCGCGCTCGGCCCGCTGACGCGCGCCTGGCAGATCCTCATCAAGGGCGTCGAGGACGTGAAGGATTCGCCGCGCCCGCTCGCCTCGGCCGAAATGGCGGTGATCCGCCTCGCCTTCGCCGCCGACTTGCCGACGCCCGAAGACGCGCTGCGCAAATTGGCCGAGCAGGCCGAGGCCGCGCCGCGACACGCCCCCGCCGCCCCGCCGGCGCGATCCCAACCCCCGGGCGGCGGCGCCTCGGCCCTGCGCGCCGCCGCGCCGCCGGCGCCCGAGCGGGACGCCCCGACAAGCGCGCCGCGCCTCGCCCGTTTCGAGGACGTCGTCGCGCTGGCGCGCTCAAAGCGCGACATCCAGCTCTGCCAGGCGCTCGAAGGCGACGTGCGGCTCGCCCGCTTCGAGCCCGGCCGCATCGAGTTTTCGCTGGTCGAGGGCGCATCGAGCGCCATCGTCCAGGCGCTGTCGCGCCGTCTTTCCGAATGGACGGGCGAGCGCTGGATGGTGGCTCTCGCGCCGGGGGCGGGCGACCCGACTTTGCGCGAGAGGGCGCAAGCGCGGCAATCCGAGCGCCTGAGCGGCGTCGCCGACCACCCCGTCGTGCGCAAGGTTCTCGAGCGCTTTCCCGGCGCGCGAATCGTCGACGTGCGCGGGCCCGACAACGCTCCCCTCGCGCCCACCCCCGCCGGCGACGACGACGTCGCCTATGCCAATTCGTCGTCCGGCGACGACGATCTCTAGAATGTTGGAGCCCGCCATGGTCGACATTATGGGAATGATGAAGCAGGCGCAGGCGATGCAGGCCAAGCTGCAGGACGCCCAGGAAGAGTTGGCGCGCCTCGACGTCGAGGGCCAGTCGGGCGGCGGCATGGTCCGCATTGCGCTGTCGGGCAAGGGGGAGATGAAGGCGGTTCATCTCGATCCCACGCTGTTGACGCCGGCCGACAAGGAGATGATCGAGGACTTGATCGTGGCCGCCTACACCGACGCCAAAGCCAAGGCCGATCGCGCGACGGCGGAGAAAATGCAGAGCCTGACCGCGGGCCTGCCCCTGCCGCCGGGCATGAAACTGCCGTTCTGAGGCGCCATGTCGTCGAATGTCGCGGGGCCGGAGATCGAGCGGCTGATCCAGCTGCTGGCGCGCTTGCCGGGCCTCGGTCCCCGCTCGGCGCGGCGCGCCGCGCTGCACCTCATTCGCAAGCGCGAGCTTTTGCTCGGGCCGCTGGCCGAGGCGATGCGCGTCGCCCACGAGCGGATCGTCGTCTGTTCGGTCTGCGGCAATGTCGACACGCGCGACCCCTGCACGATCTGCTGCGACGACAGACGCGACGCTGCGACCCTGGTGGTCGTCGAATCGGTCGGCGATCTCTGGGCGCTCGAGCGCGCCAACGCGACCCACGGGCGCTACCACGTGCTGGGAGGCGCCTTGTCGCCGCTCGACGGCGTCGGGCCCGACGAGCTCAATTTGACGAGCCTCGTCGGGCGCGTCGCCGAAGGCGGCGTCAAGGAGGTCGTTCTCGCCGTCAACGCGACGGTCGATGGACAGACCACCGCCCATTACGTGACGGAGCTGCTCGGCCCTTACGCCCTCAAGATCACGCGCCTCGCCCACGGGGTGCCGGTCGGGGGCGAACTCGACTATCTCGACGACGGCACGCTCGCTGCGGCGATGCGCCAGCGCACGGCGTTCTAGCGCCGCGTTTCATGCTAACCTGCGCCGGGTTTCGGCCCGCCTCGCCGCGCCGCGGTCGGCGCCCAGGCGGCCAAGCCAGGGAGTCGCCCATGTCGCTCGCCTCGACGGCCCCCGCGCCATTTCGCCCGCCGGCGCCCAAGCCTCATGAAGGCCCGATCGGTTCGCTGGCGACGATCCGCGCGCTATGGCGCAACCCGCTGGAAGTATGGACGCGCGCCCATTTCGAGGAGCCGATCCTCATCGGGCGCACCGTCCTTGGCGTGCGCGCGGTGGTCAGCGACCCGCAAGCGGTCCGCCGCGTCTTTCTCGACAATGTCGCCAACTACCGCAAGGACGCCTTGCAGCTCAGGGTGTTGCGCCCGGGCCTGGGCACGGGCCTGCTCACCGCCGAGGGCGAGGACTGGCGCGTCCAGCGGCGCGCGCTGGCGCCGTTGTTCTCGCCGCGTCAGGTCGCCGATTTCGCCCCCGCCATGCATCGCGTGGCGCGCGCCGCGGCGGCCCGTTACGCGGCCGCGCCCAAGGGCTGCGTCAGCGACGTGGCGGTCGACATGGCGCGCGTGACGTTGGAGGCGCTCGAGCAGACGCTGTTCTCGCAAGGGCTGGCGCGCGGCGCCGCGGCGTTTCAACAGGCGGTCACCCGCTATTTCGAGACGTTCGGACGGCTCGATCCGCTCGACCTCGTCGGCGCGCCGTCCTTCCTGCCGCGCTTTTGGCGCCTGCGCGGACGCGCCACGCTGCGCTTCTTCGACAAGGCGGTCGACGACATCGTCGCAGCGCGCAAGACGCTGATCGCTTCGGGAGCGGGCGCGCCGAGCGATCTCCTGACGCTTCTGTTGCGCGCCCAGGATCCTGAGACCGGTCGCGCCATCAGCGAACAGGACGTGCGCGCCAATATCGTCACCTTCATCGGCGCCGGGCACGAGACGACCGCCAACGCGCTGACCTGGACGCTCTACCTGCTTTCGCAGTCTCCACAATGGCGCGAGCGCGCCGAAGCCGAAGTCGACGCCGTCTTCGACCCGCAAAGCTCGGCCGAATTAGGGGACTCGCTTCCGGTGGTCAAGGCCGTTTTGGAGGAAGCGTTGCGGCTCTATCCGCCCGCCGCTTTCCTCAGCCGCGAAGCGATCGCCGAGGATTGGCTGGCGGGCGTGCGCGTCCCGGCGGGGACGATCGTGACCGTCGCGCCCTTCGTCCTGCATCGGCATCGCCGGATATGGCAAGAGCCGGACGCCTTCGATCCCGGGCGGTTCCTCGGGGCAAACCGCGAGCGCATCGACCGCTACGCCTACATTCCGTTTGGCGCCGGCCCGCGCGTGTGCATCGGCATGAGCTTCGCGATGCAGGAAGCCATCATCGTGCTGGCGCACCTTCTCAGCGCGCTGCGCTTCGATCTCGCGCCGGGACACCTCGTCGCGCCGATCCAGCGCGTCACCTTGCGCTCGCGCTACGGCATGAAAATGATTGTGCGCCGACGCGCCTCGTGAGGCGCGACGACATGGCGCCGATTTTTTCGCAAAAAGCGTTTGACAGTTCGGAACGCCTTCCCTATATCGCCGCACACCGACGGCGCTGCCGCGTTGAGCGGAAGCAGGCCTTCTGGATTTCGGGCTGAACTTTCGAATGTCTCCTCCCTGCTGAGAGGCGGGGGCGGAGCGGTTCGCACGTTTCGGGGCGGGTCGGACGAAATTGAGAACGACGCGATCGTTGTGGGCGGATTGCCCCAGCGGGAGAGTCGGGCTCGGAGG
>CAVWKL010000065.1:0-3390 GCA_963755075.1 uncultured Alphaproteobacteria bacterium | reverse complement strand
AACCGGCCGTCTCGATCGCCTCGAGGCAGAAATCGAGCGCGGCCTCGGCGGAGGGAAGATCGGGCGCAAACCCGCCCTCGTCGCCCACGTTGGTGTTGTGGCCAGCCCGCTTCAGCCCGCTCTTCAGCGAATGGAACACTTCGGCGCCCCAGCGCAAGGCCTCGCCCAGCGAAGGCGCGCCGACCGGCAAGATCATGAATTCCTGAAAGTCGATGGGGTTGTCGGCGTGAACGCCGCCGTTGACGATGTTCATCATGGGAACGGGCAGCACCCGCGCCGCGGCGCCCCGACATAGCGGTGCAGCGGCAGGCCGGACGCCTCTGCCGCCGCCTTGGCGACCGCGAGGGAAACGCCGAGGATCGCGTTGGCGCCGAGCCTCGATTTGTTCGGCGTTCCGTCGAGCGCGATCATCGTCTCGTCGATCTTGAGCTGGTCCTCCGCTTCGAAGCCGGAGATCGCGTCGAAGATGTCGCGGTTGACGGATTCGATGGCCTTCGCCACGCCCTTGCCGCCGTAGCGGTCCATGTCGCCGTCACGCAATTCGACCGCTTCATGCGCGCCGGTCGAGGCCCCCGAGGGCACTCCGGCTCGACCCATCGCTCCATCCTCGAGCACGACGTCGACTTCGACCGTCGGATTGCCGCGGCTGTCGAGGATTTCGCGGGCGACGATGTCAACGATGGCGGTCATCTCAGCTCCTCCTGGCTCGTACGCGATCGCGCGCGGCCAGCGCGCTCTTACGCGAACGACGTAACATCAGGAAGTCACCGCCGCCGCGCTCCTTGCCATGCCGCGTGGCGGACATTTGTCGCCGCCGTGACCCAAATGACCGAATCGAGGCTAGGCAGAAAAAAATTGCATGGCAGACCTGCCTACGCTGGTGACATTGCCCAAATTTTCGACTATCAAACGACACCCTGTGAAAAGGAGACCGCCGCCGAGGTTATCGGCGACGGGGTGCCGAGTCTGTGGGAGGACGGGGCCGAAGACGGGTTAGGCGCGCGGGTCGCGCGATTTGCGGCCAAAAGACGCAGCTAGCCGGAATCGCAATTCAGGGATAGGGTGCAAGAAAGCAAGGCTTGGAAGGGATCCAGGCCTTGCTTTTTTAGTGTGCGGCCTGAAATTCAGGCGCCTGCCCTTTCGCCTTCCGCCCACCCCCTCCTGACGGCGTCGATGAATTCGCCGAGCCGCTGCTGCGCGATCGCCTGGCGAGCGCCGGCCATCAAGTCCTGGTAATAGGAGAGATTGATCGCCGTCAGTCCCATCATGGCGAGAATCTCTCCGGATATGACGAGATGGCGCCAATAGGCGCGCGAATAATCCAGCGCCGGCCGCGCCGACGACAGCGCATCGATCGGCCTCGGATCGTCGGCGAAGCGCGCGTTGCGCAAATTGAGACGCCCTTGGCGGGTGAAGACCATTCCGTGCCGCCCCGCTCGGGTCGGCATCACGCAATCAAACATGTCGATGCCGCGCGACAGGCACTGAAGGAGATCGTCGGGCGTGCCGACGCCCATGAGATAGCGCGGCCGGTCGACCGGCAAATGCGGCGCCACCGCTTCGATCATGTCAAGCATCACCGCTTGCGGTTCGCCGACGGCCAAGCCGCCGATCGCGTAACCGTCAAATCCGATCCCGACGAGTTCGCGCGCGCTTTCCACGCGCAGCTTCCTGTCCTCGCCCCCCTGTACGATGCCGAAAATGGCCCTTCCCCGCTCGCGAACGAAGGCCGCTTTCGAGCGTTCCGCCCAGCGCAGCGACAGACGCATCGCGCGCTCGGCCTCATCGCGCGAGCACGGCAGACGCACGCATTCGTCGAACTGCATCTGGATGTCGGAGCCGAGGAGATTCTGAATCTCCATCGCGCGCTCGGGGGACAGTTCGTGCCGGGATCCGTCGATATGAGACTGAAAGACAACCCCGCGCTCATCGAGTTTTCGCAACTTTGCGAGGCTCATCACCTGGAACCCGCCGGAATCGGTGAGGATCGGGTGCGGCCAGTTCATGAATTTGTGCAGGCCGCCGAGCCTTGCGACGCGCTCCGCGCCGGGGCGCAGCATCAGATGATAGGTGTTGCCGAGCACGACATCGGCGCCGAGGGCGCGAACCTGCTCAGGGTACATCGCTTTGACGGTCGCCCCCGTGCCTAACGGCATGAAGGCGGGCGTGCGGATTTCGCCGCGCGAAGTCGTGATCGCGCCCGTGCGCGCGGCGCCGTCGACGGCGTGAATGGCAATGGAGAAGTCTTCGCTCATTTCGTCTTGCGCTTGGGGCCGCGGGCGCCTCCGCCCGCCTCGGCGGCCGAGCCCTAAGCACGGCGCCGACGAGGAATCAAATGTCGCCGCGCCGATCGGGGCCGAGCAGCAAGCAGGCGTCGCCGAAAGAATAGAAGCGATAGCCCGCCGCGATCGCGTGCGCGTAGGCGCGGCGCATGATCTCGAAGCCGCTGAACGCGCCCACCAGCATGAACAGCGTCGAGCGCGGCAAATGGAAATTGGTGAGGAGCGCGTCGACAACACGGAATCGATAGCCGGGCGTGATGAAGATCGCCGTTTCGCCCTCGAAGGGCCCGATTGCGCCGCCCTCGTCCGCCGCGCTTTCGATCAGCCGCGCCGAAGTCGTGCCGACCGCGACGATCCGCCCGCCGCGCGCGCGCGCCGCGTTCAGCGCCTTTGCGGTCGACGCGTCGACGCGCCCCCATTCGGCGTGCATCTGATGATCGCGCGTGTCGTCCGCCTTGACTGGCAGGAAAGTGCCGGCGCCGACGTGCAGGGTGACGCGATGTAGGGTCGCCCCGGCGGCTTCGATGCGCTCGATCAGCGCCGGGGTTCGGGAGCCGGAATCGGAGCCAGCCACCAGACCGGATGGACCGGCGTAGTTACGAAGTTGATCCAGCAAAGCGGGGAGTCCGGCAAGCGCTAGCAAAAAGAATCGGCAGCTGCGACGTCGCGCAGACTTAATCCACGTCGAAGAAATAGAAATGAAAGCGGGCGCGAACCCCTATGCCGGATCGCTCAGGCTCGATCTTTCACGCTGGATAGCCTTCCGCCAATCGGCGATACTCACGGATCGCTTCAAACAGCGCGTGCGCTGACGTCGGCTGCACGCCCCGCGCGCGGTTCAGGTCTCCAATCTCGAACGCGATTCGCCATTGCCGAAACAACACGCGATAAGCCTGGGAGAGGCTGAGCTTGGGATCATAAATATGCGTGGCTTCGGAAGTGACGCCGTTGAGTTCGATGATCTTCATATTCCTCCCAGCCATCAAATCCTGTCGCGAAGGAACCCGCACGTCAAAGCGCCCGAAGAAGAAGCCATCGAAGCAGCGCGCCATCCGGTCGATAGTTTCCTCCAATGCGGGCGTGATGGTATTGCCTCCCATCCAGGAAT
>CAVWKL010000064.1:0-13575 GCA_963755075.1 uncultured Alphaproteobacteria bacterium | reverse complement strand
TTTATGTAACCCTGACCGTTGGTCTTGCTGGTGTGGCTGACGAAAATATCCGCCACGCGCCGCCCTTCGCGCCCCATGCGACGGCGCATCATCGTGACGTGGCGCTCTATATGCGCAAGCGCGTGCGTAAAATTGCGGCGCTTATCGATGAGCCGCGTCATCGAAACGTCGACCGCGACGAAGAGGCGAGGCCGCTCCGCCGCCCCCCGTCCTCACCCCGCCGACAGCGCCGCCTCCGCCACAAGAAACTCGCGCAAAGCCTTGATTTCGAGGCGTTTCCGCGTCGGCGGGACGACACAGGAAATAATAGCCGAACGGCGTCGGAACGCTGGTGGCGAACGGGGCGACGAGGCGCCCCGAGGCGAGATCGTCGGCGGCGATGGCGAGCGAGGACAGCGCGACGCCCTGCCCCTGCGCGGCCGCGCCGATCGCCATCGACATCTGATTGAAGAAGACGCCGCGCGAAGCGTCGACTTCGCTGGCGCCGGCCGCTTTCAGCCAATCCGACCACGCCGGCCACGACGAAAAGCTCGGATGCCATTCGAGGTGCAGCAGCGTGTGATGTTTGAGGTCCTGCGGCGCGCGCAGCGGATGCGGCCCTGCCGCGATCGCCGGCGCGCAGACGGGAAACACCTCCTCGGTGAACAGCAGCGTCTTGGCGAGGCCGGGAAATTCGCCCGACCCCCAGCGGATCATCGCATCGACCGCGCCGCGATCGAGCGAGTCCTCCAGCGGATTGGCGTCGACCAGCATGTCGATCTCTGGATGGGCCCATTTGAATTTGCCGATCCGGCCGACGAGCCAGGTCGCCGCGAACGAGGCGCTGGAATTGATGACGAGAAACCGCCGACCCTTGGCTTCGCGCATCGCGCGCGCGCCGCGCGCCAGCATGGCGAAGCCGTCGGCGAGCGCGCCCGCCCCCGCCGCCCCGGATTCGGTGAGCTTGAGGCCCCTGCCGGCGCGCTCGACCAGCGCCGCGCCGATCTCCTCTTCGAGCAGACGGACTTGTTGGGCGACGGCGGCCTTGGTGACGAAGAGTTCCTCCGCGGCGCGCGCGAAAGACAAACGCCGCGCCACGGCCTCGAAGGCCCGCAATGCGTTAAGAGAAGGTAAGCGCGGAGGGCCGCTGGCCGTCAATATTTTCTACCCCTTTGGGAAAAAACTATGACTTGCGACGACGCCCGTCGAGACTGTAAGAACCGCCAACTCGACGCATCAATCGTCCATTCCGGCATGAAACGCAACAACTATGGCCCAGGCTAGCGCCCATTTTCACCAAATTCACCATCCCTTCGACGGATCGGGCATCCGTCGGATCGGCTCCGCGTGTCAACATTTGCTTAACCTTGTCGCGGAGGCGGCGACCCGCGCGTCGGAACGCAGCCGCTACGCCGCCCTGCCGCGCCGCTATCTCGAGGACGTCGGCATGACCATCGCCGAGCGCGACGCCGCGCTGCGCTGATCCCAAGCGACCGTTCGGGCGGGTCGGGTCGAACATCCCTGCGCGTCGAAGGTAGGCGGGCGCGTCGCGTCCGCCGTGAAGCGCGTTGATCGCGCGCAGGCGCCGCCAGCCCGCGTCCTCGACATTTCCACGATGCGGTCGTCGCGGCGCTTGCCAAGGCGCCGCGCGCTTCTTTGTTGCGCGCATCCCGTAACGCGCCATTGGCCGCGCGCGTGACGCCATTTGACTTTGTCGCCGCTGCTTGGACAATGGCGCGCAAACGTCCGGTCGCCGACCGACGGCGCCGATGAACGCGTCGGGATCGCGATGGATGATTTCGTCTTGCTCGGGCTCGTTGCGGCGGCGGCGCTGTTGCTCGGGCCGATCGGATTTTTTGTCGCGATCGGCCATGGCCGCCGGATCGCAGAGCTCGAGCGCGCGGCGGGAGCTAGCCTTACGACCTTGGAGGCGCGGATCGCGAGCCTCGAGGCCGCTGAGGTCGGCGCGAAATCGGCGGTGAACATTCCGCCGCCGCCGCTCGTCCGAGCGCCGGCTTTCGCGCCACCGCCGCCAATCGTCGAAGGACCGCCGCCAATCGTCTCTGCGCCCGCCATAACCGCGCCGGAGAAGGCGCGAGAGGCCGCGTCCGCCGAGGTCGCCGAAGACGCGACCGCCCCGCCAGGCTCGGCGCGCGCGAGAAGCTCGTCGCTCGAAGAAGCGCTCGGCGCGCGCTGGACCGTTTGGGTCGGCGGCGTCGCGCTGGCGCTCGGCGCCTTGCTCCTAGTGCGGTATTCGATCGAGCAGGGATTTTTCGGCCCCGGCCTGCGCGTGCTGCTCGGGTTGGCGCTCGGCTGCGCGCTCGTCGGCGCGGGCGAGGCGATGCGCCGGCGCGAGAGCGCCCCCGCCCGGTTCGCCGGCGTCGCTTCCGCCGATGTTCCGGCCGCCCTGACCGCAGCGGGAACCGTGGCGGCTTTCGGCAGCGTCTATGCCGCGCACGCGCTCTACGGGTTCATTGGTCCAGGGCTCGCCTTTGTCGCGCTCGGCGCGATCGGCGTGGCGGCGATGGCGGCCGCCGCATTGCATGGGCCGGCGCTCGCCGCGCTCGGCCTCGTCGGCTCGCTCGCCGCCCCGCTTCTCGTCGCGTCCGAGCGGCCCAACGCCTGGCCGGTGGCCGTTTATGTCGGCGTCGTCGTCGCCGCGGCATACTGGCTCGCGCGGCTGCGCCGCTGGGCTGTGGCTCGCGCTCTGCGGCGCGGCGGGCGGGGCGGCGTGGGCGCTCGCGCTGCGCCTCGGCGCGTCGCAGGAAGGGCCGGACTTCTATCACGGCGCGCTCGCCGCGCTGGGCTTGCAGACCGCGCTGGCCGCGGCGGCCTTCGCCTTCGGCTCGCATGGCGGCCGGGAGAACGCCAACGCGCCTCAGGATGGCGCCGCTCGGCTCGTGCTGATCGGCTTTGCGATCGTGGCCGCCGCCGTCTTCTATGTCGATCGTCAGGCCGGGCTTTTCGACGCCGTCTGGATCTTGGCGCTCGCCGTCGAGATCGCGATTTTCGCCGCGACCGGCTTCGCCAGGGCGGCGGTCGCCGGCGCGAGCGCGCTCGCCGGCGCCTTGGCGCTCGCGGCGATGGCGGAATGGCCGAGCGCCGGCGCGGCGGATCTGGCGTCGGGGCTGCGCGAGGCCTTGCTCATGACCCAATGGGCGGCGCCGACGCAACCCGGCCTGTTTGTCCTCGTCTCGATCGCCGCCGGCCTCGGCGTCGCCGGCTTGGCCGGCAAACGTCTTTTCGACGGCGCGGATCTGCCCCTCGCGCCCGCCTCGGCCTACGCGGCGACAGCCGCCGTGACGCCGCTCGGCGCTCTGCTGATCGCCAATGCGCGCCTGTCCGAAGGCGCCGTGTCGATGCCGATGGCGGCGGCGGCGGCGATCGTCGCCGCGCTTCTCGTCGCGGCCTCCATAGCCTTTCGGCTTCGCCTCGCCGCCCAGGAATCGCCGGCGACGCGGCTCGGCCTTGGCGCCTTGGCCGCCGGGACGATCGCCGCGCTCGCCGCCGGACTGGTGTTCGCCCTCGACGGGGGCGCGCTCACCGTCGCCCTGGCGTTCGGCGCGGCGGCGACCGCGTATGTGTCGAGGCGGCTCGAGATTGGCGCGCTGCGTTGGGCGACAGCGGCGCTCGGCGTCGGCGTCGCCGCCCGTCTCGCCTGGGAGCCCCGCATCGTCGGGGCGGCGCTTTCGCCGACGCCGATCTTCAATTGGCTGCTGTTCGGCTATGGCGCGCCGGCGCTGGCGTTCGCCGCGGCCGCGCGGTTCCTTCGCCGTGGCGTCGAGGATACGCCGACGCGGGTCTGCGACGGTCTGGCGGTTCTGTTCGCGGCGTTCCTGACGTTTTTCGAAATCCGCCACGCGATGAACGGCGGCGACCCCTTCGCGCGGGGATCGGGCCTCGTCGAACAGAGCGTTGATGAGCGTCTCCGCGTTCGGCTTCGCCCTCGTGCTGAGGCGGCTCGACTTGGGTCGCGCCAACGCGGTCTTTCGCTTCGCCTCGCTCGCGGCGAGCGCGATCGGCATGGGCGTCGCCGCGGTCGGGCTGCTTTTGATTTACAACCCCTTGTTCGACGGCAAGCCCGTCGACGGCGGTCTTGCCTTGAACGCGCTGATCCTGGCCTATCTCATGCCGGCGGCGCTTTCGGCGACCTCGGCGCGCTTTGCCCGTCGTGCGCAGCCCGCCGCCTTCGCCGTCGCCGCGAGCCTCGTAGCGATCCTGCTGTTGTTCGCCTACGCCAGTCTGGAGACGCGGCGGGCCTTCCAAGGCGCGGCGATCGGCTTCGAGCGGGCGACGAGCGACGGCGAATGGTATGCGCTTTCCGCCGTCTGGTTGCTGCTGGGATTGGCGCTGCTCGCCTACGGCGTGTGGCGCGGCTCGCGGGAGGCGCGCTACGCCTCGGCCTTCTTCGTCATCGCGACGACGCTGAAGGTCTTCCTGTTCGATCTGGCCGGCCTCGAGGGCGTGCTGCGCGCGCTCTCCTTCATGGGTCTCGGCGCCGCGTTGATCGGGGTCGGGCTGGTCTATCAGAAGCTGGTGTTCGCCCGTCCGGCCGCCGCTTCGCCTTCGCCGCAAGGCGACGCGCCGTCATGAGCGGCGCTTGCGAGCGGCGCGCCGCGCGCCGCTAATCCTTGGCCTTCCCGCGCGGGCCGCCCAGCCGCAGCAGGGCGAAATAGGCGGCCCAGGGCAACAGGTTGATCGCCCGGACGAACCAGGCGAGCCGACGTGGAAAGCGAATTTCGAACCCGCCGCGCTCGAAGCCGTCGCAAATCCGACGGCACGCGTCCTCGCATTCCATCAGGAAAGGCATCGGAAACGCATTGCTCGCGGTGAGCGGCGTCCTGACGTAGCCGGGATTGACGATCTGCATGGTGACGCCGCGCGGGTCGGCGCGGAATTTCGCGCCGACGGTCAGCGAGATGATCGCCGCTTTGCTTGGCCCGTAAGCGCCGGAATTGGGCAGCCCGCCGTAGCCGGCGAGCGACCCGGTGATCGCGATCTGGCCCCGCTTGCGCCCCTGCATCGCGTTGAAGACCGGATTGAGGCTGTTGGCGACGCCCTGCACATTGAGCGCGAAGGTGCGGACGAAGCCGTCGCCGCCGAAATCGCCGGGCGGGTCGGGAAAATTGCCGCCGGCGTTGAGGAAGGCGAGCGCAATCGCGCGCCGGCCCTCGATGTCGGCGACGAGGCGCGCCATCGCCTCGCGGTCCGTCACGTCGCCGGGCGCCGCGACGATGCGGCCCCGAAGGCCTTGCGCCTCGTTCGCCAACGACGCCAGTTCGTCGGCGCGGCGCGCGGTGGCGTAGACTTCATAGCCGCGTCGCGCCAGTTCGAGCGCGACGCCGCGCCCGATGCCGGCGCTCGCGCCGGTCACCCAGGCGGCGCCGTCGGCGGGCTTGGCGCGGTAGGTCATGGAGGGCCCTTTTCAATCGAACCGCGATCGTCGATTCAGCATTCTAGCACGCCTCGGCGTCGCGCGGCGCGCTTGACGCGGCCGGCGCGGCCATGGAAAAGACGAGGCCAACCCGAGCCGAGGCGCCGATGCGCGTTACGCTGATCGATAATTACGACAGTTTCACCTTCAATCTCGTGCATTATCTGGGCGAGCTCGGCGCCGACGTCTCGGTCTGGCGCAACGACGAGATTTCGGTTTCCGACGCGCTCGCCCAAGACCCGGGCGCGCTGGTGCTCTCTCCCGGCCCCTGCACGCCCAACGACGCGGGAATTTGCCTCGAGCTGGTGCGCAAGGCCAGCGCTTCGACCCCCATTCTCGGGGTGTGCCTCGGCCATCAGGCGATCGGCCAGGTTTTCGGCGGCGAGATCGTGCGGGCGCCCGCGCCGATGCACGGCAAGGTCTCCCGCATATCGCACAATGCGCGGGGTCTCTTTCGCGGTCTCAACGGCCCGTTCAACGCGACGCGCTACCATTCGCTGATCATCGAGCGCGGAAACGCGCCCGAATCGTTGGAGGTCAGCGCCGAGAGCGACGACGGCCTGATTATGGCGGTCGCGCATCGCGCCTTGCCCGTCTTCGGCGTGCAGTTCCATCCCGAGAGCATCGCAAGCGAGCACGGTCACGCCCTGTTGAGCAATTTTCTCGAGCTCGCGCGCGCCTTCAACCAGGCCAAGACCTACTGACGAGAAGAGCCGCGGCATGGAATCCTTCAAACCGTTGATCGCCAAAGTCGCCGCCGGCTCGCACCTGTCGCGGGCCGAAGCGGTCGACGCCTTCAACGCGATTCTGTCGGGCGAAGTGACGCCCTCGCAAATGGGCGGCTTCCTCATGGCGCTGCGCGTGCGCGGCGAAAGCGTCGAGGAAATCACCGGCGCGGTCAGCGCGATGCGCGCCAAGATGGCGCGCGTGGCGCGCGCCCGACGATGCGATGGACATCGTCGGCACCGGCGGCGACGGCTCGGGCTCTTACAACGTCTCGACGCTTGCCGCCCTGATCGTCGCGGCTTGCGGCGTGCCGATCGCCAAGCACGGCAATCGCGCCGCCTCGTCGAAGTCGGGCACGGCGGACACCCTGAGCGCGCTCGGCGTCAAGATCGGCATCGCGCCGGCGGCGGTCGAGCGATGCATCCGCGAGGCCGGAATCGGCTTCATGATGGCGCCCGCCCATCACGCGGCGATGCGCCACGTCGGTCCGACGCGCGTCGAACTCGGGACGCGCACCGTCTTCAACCTGCTCGGTCCCTTGTCGAACCCGGCGGGCGTCAAGCGCCAGCTGATCGGCGTCTTCTCCGCCGCGTGGCTCGAGCCGATGGCGCACGTCCTGCGCAATCTCGGCTCCGAGCGCGTCTGGATCACTCACGGCGCGGACGGGCTCGACGAAATGTCGACGACCGGCGTCACCAAGGTGGTCGAGTTGAAGGACGGCGTCATTCGGAGCTTCGAGGTCGCGCCGGAAAGCGCCGGCCTTGCGCGCGCCGACCTCGCGGCGCTGAAGGGCGGCGACGCCGCGCACAACGCCGCGGCCTTGCGGGCGGTGCTGGAGGGCGCGCGCAACGCCTACCGCGACATCGCCGCCTTCAACGCGGCCGGCGCGCTGATCGTGGCGGGCAAGGCGCGCGAACTCGACGAAGGCGTTGAGCTGGCCGACGAAGCGCTGCGAACAGGCGCGGCGGGGCGCGTACTCGAGCGGCTTGTCACCGTCTCCAATGCATGATCGAGTGCGGGCATGACCGATATCCTGCGCAAAATCGAAGCCTACAAGCGGCGCGAAATCGCCGAATTGAAAGTCCGCGTGCCGCGGGCGACCCTGGAGCGCGAGATCCGCGACCAATCGCCGCCGCGCGGCTTCATCAAGGCGCTCGAGCGCGCGACGGAGGCCGGACGATTCGCGCTCATCGCCGAAATCAAGAGGGCGAGCCCGTCGAGGGGGCTCATCCGCGACGATTTCGAGCCGGCGGAAATCGCCAGAATCCTATCAGGCGGGCGGGGCGACCTGCCTCTCCGTGTTGACCGACGCGCCCTCCTTCAAGGGCGCGCCGGAGCACTTGATCAAGGCGCGCGCCGCGACGCCGCTGCCGATCCTGCGCAAGGATTTCCTTTTCGATCCCTACCAGGTTCTGGAGGCGCGCGCCTGGGGCGCCGATTGCATCCTCATCATCATGGCCGCGGTCGACGATGAAACCGCGCGCACGTTGAACAAGAGCGCGCACGACCTCGGGCTCGACGTGCTCATCGAAATCCATGACGAGAGCGAACTCCAGCGCGCCTTGGGGCTAGAAGGTCGGCTCATCGGCGTCAACAACCGCGACCTGCGCACGTTCGAGACTTCGCTGGAGGTCTGCGAACGGTTGAAACGGCTGGTCCCCCCGGACAGGATCGTCGTCGCGGAAAGCGGCATCGGCGATCATGGCGATTGCCGTCGGTTGGCTGAGGCCGGCATCGAGGTCTTCCTGGTCGGGGAGACGCTGATGCGCAAGAAGGACGTGGCCGCGGCGACCCGGACGCTGCTGACAGGCGCCCAAACGTAGGAGAGAGCCTCGTCGCGCTCGGCGAGGCCCTCGGACGCGATCCGACGAGGAGGGCTGGCGGCGCGATCTCGGCGTTCGCCAATCGTGGCGCGCAATTGACGAATGCCGGCAAGTCGGCGACATATGTCGTATTGAGCCGAGAGCCAGCCGACCGCGACGCTGAAAGCGCGGCGTCATGGGAGGAAAGCGCCGCCAGACCGTAAGCCATCGCCGTTCCGTTCCCGGCTCGCCGGGGACCGTTCGCTTTTTCCAAGAGGGAGCTTTCCGATGATCAAGACAATTGCGCGCCTCGCGGCGGCCTGCGCCGGCATGGCCGCGCTTTCGGCGCCGGCCCTGGCGGCCGACCCTGGCTTCTGCGGCGAGTACGCGCGGCAGGCCGTCCACGAGGTCGACGTGAACATGTCGATTCCGGGTTGCTTCAAGGGCTTCAACGCCCGCTGGAACCGCAACTATGGCGGCCACTACGGCTGGTGTCTGGGCGTCTCCTACGAACAGGCCAACGCCGAGCGCGAGTATCGCCGCGCCCGTCTGAGCGAGTGCCGCGCCCGCGCCGGCATGTGAGGCGCCTTCGATTCAAACCTATCGCCCGCGGCCCCGCGAAGCAGCCGCCTCGGCGTGAGCCTAGACCCCGCTTCGTCACGGAGACGCTCGATGGGCATGCGCCGATTGCGGGCTTCGGCCCTCGCCGGATTACTGGTCGCCGGGTTGCTCGTCGCGCCCGCTTTCGCGCAAGCCCCGGCGGCCGCTCCGCCGCCCGCCAACCGTTTGGCGCTGGTGATCGGAGAAGCCGCCTATAACGGCGACGCGCTGCCGACCGCGGGCCAAGACGCCGCGCTGATAGCGCAGACGCTCGGCGCGGACGGCTTCGACGTCACGGAACTGCACGACCTCAATACGCCCGACCTCGCGGCGAAATATCAGGCGTTCCTCGCCAAGGTCGCCGCCGCGCCCCCCGGCGCGGCGGTGACCGTCTATCTCGCCGGTCTCGGCGTCGCCGTCGGTTGCGACGATTATCTGCTGCCCGTCGACGCCGAGATCCGCGCGGCTTCCGACGTGCCGCCGATCGCGCTCAGCATGACGCGCGTTATGAACGATCTTGCGCAGACGTCCTCGCAGCTGCGCCTCGTCATGCTCGACGGCGCGCGCCCGATCCCGCCGAGCGTCAGCGCGGCCAGCTTTCCGCGCGGACTGATTCCGCTGAACCCGCCCGCCGCGACGACGTTCGGGATTTCCGCCGAAATCCACGACTTCGAGGCGCCGCCGAAACAAGGCGACGCCAACGACGCCTACGCCTCGGCCTTCGCCCTTGTGGCCCAACAGCCGCTTACCGACGTCGAGACGGCCATGCGCCAGGTGCGCGTCGTCGCGCACCAAGCGACCTCCGGCGCCCAGACGCCGTGGCAGGCGACGAATATCGTCATGCCGCCCTTCACCTTCCCGCTCAACGCCGACCCGGCGCAAATGCAGGCGGCCGCGGCGAACCTGCCGAGCTCGACCGCGGCGCTCTCCACTCTGGACGTCGAGAGCGCCTACTGGGCCGCCATCTGGCGCAATTCCATTCCGGATTATCAGGCCTATCTCGCCGCGTTCTCAACGAGCGCGCCGGCCGATGAAGCCGCGCGCATCACCCAATTGCTCGCCCTGCTGCAACAGCCCAATCCGCAGTGTCAGGCCGCCGCCGCGCCGCCTCCGCCGCCTCCGCTGACGGTTATCGCGGGCCCGGCCTGCCCGGACGGCTTCGTGCCGCAAGACGGCTTCAACGGCGCCTATTGCGTGCCGCTGGCGCCGCCGCCGGTGCTCCAATGCCCGCCGGGCTTTTCGACGATCGTCACCGACGACGGAATGGCCTGCAGCCCATGGATTCCCCCGCCTGTGCTGACCTGCCCGCCTTTCTTCCACGTTTTCGGCGCGCCCCCCTATTGCGTGCCCGACCAGCCGCCGCCGTTCTGCCCGCCGGGCTTCCGTCCGATTTGGCATGACGGGGTGCTGACCTGCGTGCGGGGCGGCCCGCTTCCCCCGGCTGTCCCATCGGCGCGCATCCCATTTGGACAGGAGAGGGCTACGTCTGCGTCGGCAATCCGCCGCCGCCAATCAATTGCGGCGCCGGCAGGCCGGATTGGCGCGACGGCGGATCGATCTGCGTCAATCCGCCGGCTCCGCCATGCCCGAATGGTCAGATCGCCAAGTGGGCGAACGGCCGCCTCATCTGCGGCGTCGTCATCCGAGGAGGTCAGCCTCATTGCCCGAGAGGCTACGCGCCCTCGGGTCCGGGTGGAACGCTGTGCGCGCCCGTGCGAGCGCCGCTCGGCCTGGGCAATCCGCCTTGCCTGCCGGGCGCGGCCGGCTGCCCGCCGAACGGCGCGCCGCCGAAGGGAACCTTGGCGCCTCTTAAATGCGCCAATGGCCAACTCCCGCTGCCGGGCAAAGGATGCGCGGTCGGGCCTGGCGCTCCGCCGACCCCGACGCCCGGCGCCTGCCCGCCGGGCATGGTCAAAGGAGCCAAGGGTTGCGAACCGCTTCGGCCGGTGAAGCCGACGATTTCGGTGCAACCGACCCCGACACCCACTCCGACGCCCGGCGCCTGCCCGCCGGGCACGGTGAGGGGAGCCAAGGGCTGCGAACCGCTTCGGCCGGTGAAGCCGACGATTTCGGTGCAACCGACCCCGACACCCACTCCGACGCCCGGCGCCTGCCCGCCGGGCACGGTGAGGGGAGCCAAGGGCTGCGAACCGCTTCGGCCGGTGAAGCCGACGATTTCGGTGCAACCGACCCCGACACCCACTCCGACGCCCGGCGCCTGCCCGCCGGGCACGGTGAGGGGAGCCAAGGGCTGCGAACCGCTTCGCCTCGAGAAGCCGGCGGCGCCGTGAAACCCGCCCTGTCGTGACAACCCCGCCGCCGGTCGTGCATCCGGCGGTCGTCCGGCCGGTCACGCCGCCTAAACCGGCCGTTGTGAAGCCGCGTCCTGCCTGCGGCGGACCCGAGAGCCGCCCTGCCCGAAATGAGGGGAAACGCCTCGCGGCTCGGACGGGCGTCCGACCGAGCCGCGAGACCCGCCGGCGACCAGGGCGCCTATCTGGGTCCGCCGCAGGCAGGACGCGGCTTCCACAACGGCCGGTTTAGGCGGCGTGACCGGCCGGGACGACCGCCGGATGCACGACCGGCGGCGGGGTTGTCACGACAGGGGCGGGTTTCAACGGCGCCACCGGCTTCTCGAGGCGAAGCGGTTCGCAGCCCTTGGCTTCCCTCACCGTGCCCGGCGGGCAGGCGCCGGGCGTCGGAGTGGGTGTCGGGGTGGGTTCACCGAAATCGTCGGCTTCACCGGCCGAAGCGGTTCGGCCGCCCTTGGCTCCCTAGCCACATACCCGCGGGCCAGGCGCCCGGGCGTCAAGTGGGCTGTCGGGGTCAGGCTGCACCGAAATCGTCGGCTTCACCGGCCGAAGCGGTTGCCGCAGCCCTTGGCTCCCCTCCACCGTGCCCGGCGGGCAGGCGCCGGGCGTCGGAGTGGTATCAGGGGTCGGTTGGCACCAAAATGGTCCCTTCCGCCCGCCGACGGATTTTGCGCAACCCTTTGACTCTTTGAGCACCAACCGCAGCCGTCGGGGTCGGCGGTGGAGCGCCACCGACCGTACCAGCAGGGTGCGGGGCCACATTTAAGGGCGCGGGGGCCCCTTCGACCATTCGGCGGGCGCTCGGCCGCGCCCCGGCAGGCAAGGCAGTTGCCCAGGCCGAGCGGCGTTCGCACAGGCGCGGTTCACCGGGACCGAGGGCGCGTCCACCCTCTCGGGCAATGAGTAACCTCCTGGGTGTAACGCAGCGCCGGCAGATGAGGCCTCGCTTGAATTCTAACCTGGGCATGGCGGGATTGAGATAAAGTATCCACCATCACGCCAATCCGGCCTGCCGGGCACAATTGATTGGCGGCGGCGGATCCCGACAACGAGTAGCCTTCTCCTGTCCAATGGGACCAATGGGACGGCCGAGTTGGGGCCGCCCCCCGCCACCAGGTCAGCACCCCATAAAGATAATACCAATGCGAAAAAACATCACAGCAAGCGGCAGGCGTAGTAGGGCACGCGATGGGGGCGCGCCGAAAAGCATAAGGCGGCAGGTCGCGCACAGGCGGGGAACAAAATAGGCTGCAGGCCATTCCGTCGTCGGTGACGATGCGTCGAAAAGCCCGGCGGGCATTGGAGGCACCGCAGCGGTTGAAGCATCTTGCCGCACGAAGCCGCTCCGCGCCCGCGATAACGCTAGGTTCAGCAAACGGCCACACTGCAGTTGGGCTCCAGGCGGGCGAACAAGGTGCGCGCCTCTGAGAACGCGGCGAGATAGGCCTGATAATCCAGAAATGGAATTCACGATGACCCAGCAGCCCATCGTCGAACATCCAGTGGAGAGCGCCGTCGAGGATTCCAGGCGCGCCGCGGCCGCTGCACTTGCACCGGGTCGGCGTTGAGCGGGAAGGTGAAGGGCGGCGTGAGGCGACGTGTCGTTGCCGGCCTGCCGCAGCGGTTGTTGGGGAGGGAGCCGGGAGTTCAGCTGGTGCGCGACGACGCGCGCCTAGGCGCATCAGGCCGTCTCGGAGCATCGGTAAGCGCGCTCTGCTGGGCCGCGAGAGGAGCCCGTATTAGCATCGTTCGGCGTGCGCCGCCTTGTTTTAAGCAGATGAAGTCGTCCATTTGGCGGAAATCCCCGAATGTGCGGGCGGGTTCACAGAAATCGGTCCCCAGCCGCTACGCTGACGCTCCGGCGGGATGGGGCGCGGCCGCGTCGAGCGTGACGAGGCGCAGCTGGCGGGGACCGTCTGCGCAAGATCCATCGTTCCCGTAAGACGCACGTCAGCGCGATCGGCGGCAGCATGCGGAGAGCCGCGCCATCTGCAGCATCAACGGGCGGTAACATTCACGATTCCCCGGCAGGCGACGCCAGACCCGGCGAGATAGACGGTCACCGCCGCGCGCCCGGGGGCGCGGCGGCGACCTTCCGGCGAGGAAAATTGTTGATATTTCGCCGCTGCAGCGGTTCTGAGGTCGTGCAGTTCCCGTGACGTCAAACTTCCCGGTCCGCGCCGAGAGACGCTATAGGCACGGTCTTGGCGCGGTCCGCGTCACCTCAATAAGCAGCTTTTCTAAATTAGTTTGCGGGCGGGAGCAGACCAGGGGCTTGCGCGAAAGCGGCACGAGACGAGCGACCCCGGCTCGGTAAGGGCAATACGGCATGCCCATCAAGCGTGCTACGAGGGTGTCGGCGGCTGCTTCGCGAAAGGCGCCTGGCGTGCAGCACAGGCGCGGCACTGCGCTAAGAACAGGCGCGGCGATCTCGCGCTCGGCGTTGCATCGTGAGATAGCCCAGACACCGTAGTGGCCGCCATAGTTGGGCGTTGAAGCCCTTGATAAACATCAGAATGGACAGTGTTCACGTCGACCTCGCATGACAGCCTGCACAGCATACAAAGGCGTCGCGGGCCCAAGCAAAAGCACGGCCATGCCGGCGCAGGCCGCACGGAGCACAATATGATAGTGGGAGCCCTCTTGTGTGTGTGTGTGTGTGTGAGAGAGAGAGAGAGAGAGAGAGGAGAGAGAGAGAGGAGAGAGAGAGAGAGAGAGAGAG
>CAVWKL010000063.1:0-6005 GCA_963755075.1 uncultured Alphaproteobacteria bacterium | reverse complement strand
TATATGTTCTGCTCCTCTACTCGACTCGTTGCGTATTGCTAAATGGGTGATCCCGAGGTCGAAGGCCTGCCGACAAATGGCGCGCCCCGCATCCGCCGGCCTGTCGGTTCCGAAATTATGCCATAGCCCCAGCGAAATCGCCGGCAGGCGCAAGCCGCTGCGCCCGCACCTGTTGTAGATCATCGCGTCGTAGCGCGTTTCCGATGGACGATAGGTCAAGCAAGGCTCCTTAGCGCAAGTTATGGCGGGGCGCGGCGCCCCAGAAATCTTGATCCGCCCCGCCGGCAAAGTCGAGCGCCGCCTTCACCCGGCTTGCGGCCATTGCCGCAGGGCCGCCCTGCCCGCCTCGTTGAGCGCGTAGAGGCCGCGGCCGGGCCGGTCGAACCAGCCGTAGACGTTGCTCAAGAGAATCTTCGCCGCGTCGGGCGCACGCGCCTTGAGATCGCGCGGGCGCGACGGGCCGGCGGCGAGCGCCGCGGCGCAGATCAGGGCCTGTTGGCGGTAGGCGGTCATGATCGGCCGGCGCGAGCCGCCGCCGGCGTTCGGATCGCCCAGTCGGCGCCGATGTTCGTCGACGAGCCTCGACCTGCGCTTTGGGATCGCGGCGCGGCGCCGGGGCGCAGGGACTGAGCAAGACATGGACCTCGCCGTTCGCCGCCACGCCGATGAGCCCGAAACCGAGCCGACGGCACAAGGCGCGGAAGCGCGGATCGCCTTCGCGGCCCTTGCCGCGGCGCGAAAGCCGCGCGGCGAGCCAGACTTCGTCGCCGACCCCTGCCCGATCGACGCCCTGCAACACCAGTTCGAAGCTAAAGGCGAGCTTCAACTCGCCGATGACGACGAGCGGGGGGTCGCCACGGCTCAAGCCGACGAGATCGCAGCCGCCGACCTCCCCTTTGACGCAATAGCCGAGGCCTTCCAGGTGCCGCTTGACCGGGAGGTAGAGCGCAGTTTCCAGTGAGGGCACTCCCGCCTGAATGCGATAAGGATCTCGCCTCGACAGAAGGTTAGTCGAGAGCCCCGATTCGGGGAAGCCAATCCCTGAGCGCGCTCGCGGAATAGGCTTTGCCGCGGCGTCGACGGCGCCATTGCCGCTATGCGCGGCGGCGTCTATGGATGGCTGCGCTATTCCCATCGACGCCGAGAGCAGGAATGACGCCTTGATTTCGCGCCGCCGACTTCTCTTGCACGGCCTTCTCGCCATTCCCGCCATCGCGAGCTTCAAGGCCGCGGCGCGGGCCGACGTCGGCGACTGGCAAAGCGCCATCGCCGATCTCGAAGATCAGCATGGCGGCCGCCTCGGCGTCTGCGTGCTCGACAGCGCGACCGGCCGACGAACCGCCCACCGCGGCGATGAGCGGTTTGCGATGTGCAGCACCTTCAAGGTCCTCGCCGCCGCGCTCGTTCTGACCCGCGTCGACCGCGGGGAAGAGAGCCTCGATCGGCAAATCGTCTACTCCCGGGACAAAGTTGTCGCCTATTCGCCCGAGACGGAGAAACACGTCGGCGAAGACGGCATGAGGCTCGGCGAAATCTGCAAGGCGGCGTTGACGCTGAGCGACAACACCGCGGGAAATCTCATGCTCGAGAGCTTCGGCGGTCCGCCGGAGCTGACCCTATTCGCCCGCGGGCTCGGCGACGGCGTGACGCGGCTCGACCGCTCCGAGACGGCCTTGAACGAGGCGAAGCCGGGCGACCCGCGCGACACCACCACGCCGGCGGCGATGGCGGAGACCCTGAGACGGATCGTTCTGGGCGAGGCGCTTTCCGCGCCGTCGCGCGATCAGATGACGGCGTGGTTGGCCGCCAACAAGACCGGCGACAAGCGGCTGCGCGCCGGGCTGCCCAAGGATTGGCGCGTCGCCGACAAGACGGGGGGCGGCGGCAACGGGCAGACCAACGATATCGCCGTTCTCTGGCCGCCCGGCCGCGCGCCGATCGTCGTCGCCGTCTATTACGCGGAATCGCCCGCTTCCGACGATGCGCGCAACGCGGTCGTGGCGGAGGTCGGACGGCTGACGGCCACAATGTAAAGGCGTCATCGCCGATCCGCTGGCGGCGAAATCGGCGCGCGCTAATAGACGATCACGCTGCGGATCGACTTGCCCTCGCGCATCAGCGCGAAGGCGTCGTTGATCTCGTCGAGCGGCAGGACATGGGTGATCATCGGATCGATCTCGATCTTGCCCGCCATGTACCAGTCGACGATCTTCGGCACGTCGGTGCGGCCGCGCGCGCCGCCGAAGGCGGTGCCCTTCCACACCCGCCCGGTGACGAGCTGGAACGGGCGGGTGGCGATTTCCTGACCGGCGCCGGCGACGCCGATGACGATCGACTGGCCCCAGCCGCGATGCGAAGCTTCCAGCGCCTGGCGCATGACTTTGACGTTGCCGGTGCAGTCGAAGGTGTAGTCGGCGCCGCCGATCTGGTCGGCGCCGCGCTTGGTCATGGTCGACGAGATGGGCGACGAGATCGCCTCCGATCTCTCCGGGATTGACGAAATGCGTCATGCCGAAACGCTCGCCCCAGCCTTTCTTGTCGGCGTTGATATCGACGCCGATGATCATGTCGGCGCCGGCGAGCCGCAGGCCCTGGATGACGTTGAGGCCGATGCCGCCGAGCCCGAACACGATCGCGGTCGCGCCGACCTCGACCTTGGCGGTGTTGATGACGGCGCCGATGCCGGTCGTGACCCCGCAGCCGATGTAGCAGACCTTGTCGAAGGGCGCGGCCGGATCGATCTTGGCCACGGCGATTTCCGGCAGCACGGTGAAATTGGCGAAGGTCGAACAGCCCATGTAGTGGAAGATCGGCTCCTTGCCGACGGAGAAGCGGCTCGTGCCGTCGGGCATCAGGCCCTGCCCCTGGGTGGCGCGGATCGCCGTGCAGAGATTGGTCTTGCGGGACAGGCACGAGGGACATTGCCGGCATTCGGGCGTGTAGAGCGGGATGACGTGATCGCCCTTGGCGACGCTCGTGACGCCCTTGCCGACGTCGACGACGATTCCCGCCCCCTCGTGACCGAGAATGGATGGGAACAATCCCTCGGGATCGGCGCCCGACAGGGTGAAATCGTCGGTGTGGCAGACGCCGCTCGCCTTGATCTCGATGAGAACCTCGCCCTCGCGCGGGCCATCGAGGTCGACCTCCATGACTTCAAGCGGCTTGCCGGCGGCGACGGCGACGGCGGCGCGGGTCTTCATCGGGCTTCTCCCTTGGGGCTCTTGGAACGGATCGCGTCGGCGCCTTCCGACGCCGCTCCATTTCGTTTAGCTTTTCGCCGCCCGACGTGAAAGGCGTGCGACGGCTGCTGGCGCTCATCCTTGGCGAGAAGCCTCGCATCGCCGCGGCGCGGCCGCAAACCCGCGTTCGCAATCCTGCGGCGCGTCCGGTCCGCACTGGCCAAGCCCGCCGCCATCGTCCACAATTCGAGGCGGGCGCGCAACGGCGCGTAAATGGGGAGAGCGAATATGGCCGGGGACGCCGACGTCATCGTCGTGGGGGCCGGCGTTGCCGGCCTGGTCGCGGCGACCGAACTGACCGACGCCGGCCGCAAAGTGATCGTGGTCGAACAGGAGAGCGAGCAGAGTCTCGGCGGTCAGGCGTTCTGGTCGCTTGGCGGCCTGTTTCTCGTCGGATCTCCCGAGCAGCGCCGCCTCGGCGTTCGCGACAGCCAGGATCTTGCCTGGCGGGACTGGCTCGGCGCAGCGGGCTTCGACTGCGACGACGACCTTTGGCCGCGCCGCTGGGCGGAAAGCTACGTCGCCTTCGCCGCGGGCGAAAAGCGCGCCTGGCTGCGCGCGATGGGCCTTCGCTTCTTTCCCGTCGTCGGCTGGGCCGAGCGCGGCGACGGCGACGCGACGGGGCACGGCAATTCCGTGCCGCGCTTTCATATCGCCTGGGGCGCCGGCCCCGGCGTCCTCCAACCCTTCGAACAGCGCGCCAAGGAGGCCGCCGGACGCGGCCGTTTGACGTTCCGCTTTCGCCATCGCGTCGACGCCTTGAGCGTGACCAACGGCGCGGTCGACGGCGTCAGCGGTTCGATCCTGGCGCCCAATGCGGCGCCGCGCGGCAAGAGCAGCAACCGCGAGGTCGTCGGCGAATTTGCGCTTGGCGCGCAGGCGGTGATCATCGCCTCGGGCGGCATCGGCGGCAATGGGGAGCTGGTGCGAAAAAACTGGCCGCAGCGCCTGGGCCAGCCGCCCCGCCACATGCTCTGCGGCGTGCCTGACCATGTCGACGGGCGGATGATCGCGATCGCCCAACGCGCCGGCGCGCGGCTCATTCATCCCGACCGCATGTGGCACTATGTCGAGGGCCTGCAGAACTGGGACGCGATCTGGCCCAATCATGGCATCCGCATCCTGCCGGGGCCGTCCTCCATGTGGTTCGACGCGACGGGCGAGCGCCTGCCGCCGCCGCTTTATCCCGGCTACGACACGCTCGGCACGCTCGCCCACATCATGCGCTCCGGCTACGACTATTCCTGGTTCGTGCTCACGCAGAGCATACTTCGCAAGGAATTCGCGCTTTCCGGCTCCGAGCAGAACCCCGATCTGACGGGCCGCAGCTGGACCCTGACGGCGCGCCGCGCGATCGGCACGAACGCCCCGGCGCCGGTCGACGCCTTCAAGCGGCGCGGCGCGGATTTCGTCGTTCGCGACACCCTCGACGAACTCGTCGCCGGCATGAATGCGCTCGCCGGCGCCCCGTTGCTGGAGGTGGCGCGTTTGCGCCGGCAGATCGAAGCGCGCGACCGCCAATTCGACAATCCCTTCGCCAAGGACGCGCAGATCCTTGGCGTCCACAACGCGCGGCGGTATTTCGGCGACCGGATCGCCCGCGTCGCGTCGCCGCACCGCATCCTCGATCCCCGGCACGGGCCGTTGATCGCGGTCCGCCTCAATATCCTCACCCGCAAGACGCTCGGCGGCCTGGAGACCGATCTCGAGGCGCGCGCGCTTGGCGAGAACCGCAAGATCGTGCCCGGCCTTTACGCGGTCGGCGAAGTCGCCGGGTTCGGCGGCGGCGGCATGCACGGCTACCGCGCGCTGGAGGGCACGTTTCTCGGCGGCTGCCTGTTCTCGGGCCGCGTCGCCGGCCGCGCCGCCGCGGCGGCAGTCGCTTAGAGAAAAATTGCTTCGATCGGAACGTCGTTGCATGTATATACATTCGGTGTAAATACATGCAGAGCGATGCGTTCGCGTCCGCATTGCGAGGGGGCGATTCGGTGAGCGCAACGGCGAAGATCGATTCATCCATCCTCTCGCTCATTGGCGGCACGCCGCTTCTTTGCCTCGATCGCATCGTCCCGAGCGGTTGCGCGCGCATCTTGATCAAGGTCGAAAGCGCCAATCCGACCGGCAGCATGAAAGACCGCATGGCGTTGGCGATGATCGAGGCTGGGGAGCGAGACGGGCGGCTGCGCCCCGGCGGGCGGGTGGTCGAATACACCGGCGGCAGCACAGGAGTGTCCCTCGCCCTCGTCTGCGCCGCGCGCGGGCACCCCCTGAGCATCGTCACGTCCGACGCCTTCAGCGCGGAAAAGCGAAATCACATGGCGGCGCTCGGCGCGGAGCTTACGATCGTCCCCAGCGCCGGCGGCGGCATGGACGCGGCGCTGACGCGCGCCATGATCGAAGCCGCGCGTCAGATCGCGGCGCGAACCGGGGCGTTCTGGACCGACCAGCTCAACAACGCCGATCAACTGGTCGCCTATCACGAAATGGGGCGCGAGATCTGGGAGCAGACGGACGGTCGGATCGGCGCCTTCGTCCAGAGCGCCGGCACCGCCGCGTCCGTTCGCGGCGTCGCCGAGTTCCTGCGCGGCGCCAAGCCGAACATTCACATCGTCGCCGTCGAGCCCAAGGAGTCGGCCGTCCTTTCCGGAGGACGGACCGGCGTGCACAAGATCGAAGGCATCGGGCCCGGCTTTGTCGCACCTCTCTGGAGCGCGTCGATCGCCGACGAGATTATCGCGGTTTCGACCGACGAGGCGATGGCGA
>CAVWKL010000062.1:0-6480 GCA_963755075.1 uncultured Alphaproteobacteria bacterium | reverse complement strand
AGTCGGGCCTCTATTTCGGCGCTTCGATAGGCGCGCTTCGCCATCTGGCGCGCGAGAAAGGTTATACCTTCATCGGCACGGGCCGCTCCGGCTGCAACGCCTTCTTTGTGCGTAACGATCGCGCCTCGGCGCTCCCGGGATCGTTTGAACGCAATGTGCGTGGGCTTCCCGTTTCAGGGGCTCCCGCGACGACGAGGGCAAGCCGACGTTCATCAGCGGCGCCGCGCGGCGGCTGGCGATAAAGGACTCCTCGTGACCGACGTGTCGACGGGACGATTGGATCGACTCGGCGCGTTCGATCCGATCTATAGCCAGGATTGGCTCGATCAGATGGAGGGGCGGCCGGCCCAGCCAAACCGCTGACGGGGTTGGACTTGGTCGATAGGGGGCGCGGCGCGATGGGCTCGCGATGAGGCGAGAGACCCGACTCGGACAGAATCAATCTGGGCTAGTCCTGGCGCACCAGCATCTCGTATTGCGCCTTGACCGCCTTGTAGCACTCGCAGGAGCGTCCGATTAAGCCATTCAGATCGGTGATTTTGATCTTCCCGCGATGGTAGTGGATATCTCCATTCCGCATCAGCTCGGAAGCGACGAGGGCAACCGCATTGCGCCGAACGCCGAGCATCTGCCCCAAGAACTCTTGCGTAAATCGCAACGTGTCGCCGCCGACCAAGTCGCGCGACCGCAACAGCCAACGCGACAATCGCGCTTCGACGTGATGCGAGACGTTGCAGGCGGCGGACTGCTGCGCTTGAGCGTGTTGGAACAGTTCGTGCCGAATGAGCGCTCTGCGCAGCGAATCGCTCTGCTCGACCGCTTGGCGAAGGCTCGCGGTGTCGATGGCCGAGGCCGTCCCCGGCAACTGGACGATCGCTTCGTTCAGAGAACGGACGTCGGCAAGCGCCGCGCTCGCGCCAAAGACGCTATCGCGGCCGACCATGCCCACTTCGATCGTCAGCAATCCGTTGCCAAGGGCCA
This sequence comes from uncultured Alphaproteobacteria bacterium, assembly GCA_963755075.1. GTDB lineage: Bacteria > Pseudomonadota > Alphaproteobacteria > Rhizobiales > Beijerinckiaceae > Roseiarcus. The sequence goes on along the minus strand of CAVWKL010000062.1, from coordinate 5,499 downwards.
CCACCAAGGAAATGACGCCGCTATGCGGGAAGTAGACGCGCGGAAGCGTTTTTCCGAAATGAGCCAGCGTCGTTCCGCCGATGAGCTCGACGATTTTCAACCCCGGCCTTAGCAACTCGAAATCCGCCGACGAGATCGAAGTCAAGAAATCGTTTGGCGGGCGATCATGCTGTTCCACGACGGACTCCTGCCCTATTCGGCGGGAGCGCAATCCGTCTCTCTGTCATCGCGGCCAAAATAATAATCGATGATTCAAGTATATAGTGCGAAATAGATCCGAATGCAAGTTCAAGTCATTATTATTTTTATTTTTGCGCGCGCGGCCAATTGACACGCCGTTGATCGCGTTAGTACTAATCGCCTTCAAGGCGAATTCTTGGCGAGCCAAGCGGGTCCCCTACGCCGTCCCGCCCGCATCCACCGTCATCACCGCGCCGGAAATATTCCGCCCGCCCTCGCCCATCAGGAACGCCGCCATCGCGGCGACGTCCTCGGGCTCGGCGAGACGGCGCAATGCGCTGCGGGCGGCGATGCGCGCGCGCGCGTCCGCATCGAGGCCGCTCGTCAATTCGGTGTCGACGAAGCCGGGGGCGATGGCGTTGACCGTGACGCCGACCCGGCCGACTTCGCGCGCCAGCGATCTGGTGAAGCCGACGAGGGCGGCCTTGGTCGCGGCGTAGACCGAGAGGCCGTTGGCGCCGCGCGAGGCGACGATCGAAGCAATATTGACGATACGCCCTCGCCCCTCGGCCATCATGCCGCGCACGACGTACTTGGTCAGCACGATCGGCGAGAGCGCATTGAGCCGCAGCAACGCCTCGATGTCGGCGTTGGCCATCGTCGCCAAGAGGCCCTGGGTCCCGACGCCGGCGTTGTTGACGAGCCCATAGATCGGCCCGCGCCGCGCGCGCAACGCGCGAACGAAGGCGGGGATCGCGTCGACGTCATTGAGATCGAACGGCTCGAACTGGAGCGCCGCGACGCCGTCGTCGGCGATTTCGGCCGCGACGCGATCGAAGGCTTCGCCTCGTTTGCGCGCGACGGCGACGACTGCAAAGCCCACCCGCGCCAGCCGCGCCGCGATGGCGAGGCCGATGCCGCGGCTCGCGCCGGTGACCACGACGTTATCCATGGCGCGCGAGCTTGCCCCCCGAGGTCATCGGCAGGTCGGCGACGAAGCGAAGAGAGGACGGCGCCTGATGGGCGGGCAGCAGCGCGCGGCACAAATTCAGGATGTCCCGGCTCAAATCGTCGTCGGCGGCGACGCCCTCGCGCAGCACCACCTCGGCGGCGACCAAAGCCCCGGTGATCGGGTTCTGGCGCGCAAAGACGCGGCTTGCTCTGACCGCGTCATGCCGGTTGATCGCCGCCTCGACCTCTTCGGGGTGGACCTTGGCGCCCCCGACGTTGATTACGCCGCCGCGCCGGCCGACGAAGACGTAGCGATCGCCGCGCCGCTCGACCATGTCGCCGGTGTCGACGAAGCCGTCGTCGTCATGCAGCGCCGCCGCGTTCGGCCCGACATAGCGCAGCGCGGTGCGGTTCGAGCGAATGCGCAGCGAGCCGTCGAGAACCTTCATCGCCACCTCGTGGCTCGTCTCGATCAGGGAAGCGGGAAATCCGGCGCGGCCGTCGTCGACCACGAAGGCGACGCCGGCTTCGGTCGAGGCGTAGGCGTGCTCGATGCGCGCGCTCGGATAGAGCGCGCCCAAAGCGGCGAGCACGGAATCGTCGGCGATCTCGCCCGAGAGCCGCACGGTCTCGGGGGCGATGCGGCGTCCCTGCCCGCTCATCAAGACTTTTCGCCAATGCGACGGCGTGCCGGAGATGTGGCGCGCGCCGGCTTCGGCAAGGCGGATCAGGAACGCCTCGACGCCCTCGCCGGCGCCGGTCAGCGTCAGCGACTCGGTCCCCGCCAGCGCCCGCAGGAAGATCTGCAAGCCGCCGAAGCGCCTGATGTCGTAGAAGGTCGCCCAGGCTTGCGCAGGCGTGGGACGAAAGGCGGCGGTGAGCGTGGCGAGATTGTGCAGGACCATCTTCGGCGGACCGCTGGTGCCCGACGTCGGCATCACCCATTCGCTCGCCAGACGCGGGCGACGCGGCGCGCTCAACGGTTCGAGCGGCAGGCGGCAAGGCGCGACGAGATCGACCCGGCACTCCGGAGGGGCGGCGTCGGAATCGTAGACGAGCGCGTCCGCCTCGGCGTCGCGGATCACCGCGTCGAGGCCGCTTCCGGCGAAGGCGGGCGGGCAGAGCACGATGCGTTCGGCCCAGCCGTCGAGCTCGATCAGCGCCGCAGCCGCCTTGGCCATGCCGCTGACCGCGAGGACGACCGAGCGCCCTTCGAGGCGAGCAAGGTTCGCGCCCAAACTCGTCGCGCCGGCGAAATCGTCGAGGGACAAGCGCCCGGCGCGCGTCGCGATCGCCCGACCGCGGCCGGCGCCCGCCTCCATCAGTCGCGCGAGGGTAAGCGGCTCAGACAAGGGCGTCGTCGTATAGGGCGATCAGGTCGCCGATGGTCACGGGAAAATGCGCCGAGCCCGCCGAGGTGAAGGGGTCGGCGCCCAGCGTGTCCTCGAGCCGGGCGACGAGAATGGCGAAGCATAAGGAGTTCGAGCCCGGACTCCGTCAAGGGCAGCTCGTCGGTCAACGGCGCGAGCGTCTTGCCCTGTTCCGTCGCGACTTCGCGTATATGCGTGAGGATCGTTGACCGCGTCGTCATGAACCGGCGAACCTTTGGGTTGAGGGGATTCGCCTATAGTACACCGGTTTGCCGCGCGCGCCGCGCGTCAATTGGCGCCACGGTAAATTTCCGCCTCGGGCGCGTCCGATAGCCTCGCCGCGCCAAACCTGCTAGCCGTCGGGTGCGGCAAGGAGCGGCGATGACGGACGATGCGGCGAAGCACAAAGCCAAGATGGCGAGGCGCAAGGCGTTGCAGGACGCGGCGGTGGCGGCGCGGCCCATTCTCGCCAAGGGTCTGCTGATCGTTCACACCGGCGCCGGCAAAGGCAAGTCGACCGCCGCCTTCGGTCTGGCGCTGCGCGCGCTCGGGCACGGCCATCGCGTCGGCGTGGTGCAGTTCATCAAGGGCGCCTGGGCGACCGGCGAACGCGCCGGATTCGAGCGCTTCGGCGATTCCATCGTCTGGCGCACGATGGGCGAGGGCTTCACCTGGGAGACGCAGGACCACGAGCGCGACGTCGCCGCGGCGCGCGCCGGCTGGGCCGAGGCGCTGAAGCTGATGGCGGACCCGACGATCCGCCTCCTCATCCTCGACGAGCTCAACATCGCGCTGCGCTATGATTATCTGCCGATCGCCGAGGTCGTCGCGGCGCTGCGGGCGCGCCGAGACGGCCTGCACGTCGTCGTCACCGGGCGCAACGCCAAGCCGGAGCTGATCGAGGCGGCCGATCTGGTGCCGGAGATGAAGGCTGGTCAAGCACCATTTCGACGCCGGCGTGCGCGCCCAGGAGGGCATCGAGTTTTGAGCCGGGCGCGCGCGCTGATGTTTCAGGGCACGGGCTCGGACGTCGGCAAGTCGCTGATCGTCGCCGGGCTTTGCCGCGCCTTCGCCGCGCGCGGGCTGAGAGTGCGGCCGTTCAAGCCGCAGAACATGTCGAACAACGCCGCGGTGACCGCGGACGGCGGCGAGATCGGCCGCGCCCAGGCGCTGCAGGCGCGCGCCTGCGGCGTCGCGCCGAGCGTCGACATGAACCCGGTCCTGTTGAAGCCGCAGAGCGACATCGGCGCGCAGATCGTCGTGCACGGCCGCGTCGTCGGCGCGGCGGCGGCGCGCGACTATTACGACCTGACGCCGCGGCTGCTGGGCGCCGTGCTCGACAGTTTCGCGCCGCCTCAAGCGGCGAGGCCGACCTGGTGCTGATCGAGGGCGCCGGCAGCGCCGCCGAGGTCAATCTGCGCGCAGCGCGACATCGCCAACATGGGCTTCGCCCGCGTCCGGCGGGAACGCCGGTCGTCCTGATCGGCGACATCGATCGCGGCGGCGTCATCGCCCAGCTCGTCGGCACGAAGGCGGTCATCGCGCCGGAGGACGCCGACATGATCGTCGGCTTCCTCGTCAACAAGTTTCGCGGCGACGCGAGCCTGTTCGACGACGGCATGCGCTTCATCGCCGAGCGCACGGGATGGCGCGCGCTCGGCCTCGTGCCGTTCTTCGCCGCCGCGCGCATCGCCTGCCCGCCGAGGACGCGGTGGTTCTCGACGCCGCGCGCGACGACGAAGCGCGGCCGGCGTCACGATCGCCGTGCCGATGCTGTCGCGCATCGCCAATTTCGACGATTTCGATCCGCTGCGGCTCGAGCCCGACGTGCGGCTCGTCATGGTCCGGCCGGGCGAGCCGCTGCCGATCGCCGATCTCGTCATTCTGCCCGGCACGAAGGCGACGATCGCCGACCTCGCGTTCTGTTCGCGCCCAGGGCTGGGACATCGATCTCTTCGCCCATGTCCGGCGCGGCGGGCGGGTCGCTGGGGATTTGCGGCGGCTATCAGATGCTCGGGCGCGCCATCGCCGACCCGCAGGGCCTCGAAGGGCCGGCCGGCGAAGTTCAAGGGCTCGGGCTCATCGACGTCGAGACGGTGCTGGCGGGCGAGAAGGCGCTCCGCGCCGTTGCCGGGACTTGCCTCGCCAACGGCGCTCCGTTCTCCGGCTACGAAATGCACGTCGGCCGCACGCGCGGGCCGGATTGCGCGCGTCCGCTGCTGCGCTTTGCCGACGGCCGCGAGGACGGCGCGATTTCGCCGCGACGGGCGCGTCATGGGCGCCTATGCGCACGGCCTGTTCGCCGACGACGCCCAGCGCGCCGCCTGGCTCGCCGCGCTCGGCGCCGCGTCCGATCTTTCCTACGAGGCGACGGTGGAGCGCACGCTCGACGAACTCGCCGCAGCATCTCGCGCAGGCACGTCGATCTCGACGCGCTGCTCGCGCTGGCGCGGTGAGGGCGGGCGCGCCGTTGTCGACGCGCTCGCTGAGCGCGTTCCCGCCGCCGCCCCGTACAAGGCAGATCCAGGCGCTCCACGCAGGATTCGATGCGCGGTCGCAGCCGGACTTCGCGACCGCCGGCGTTTCCTCATCGTCTTGCGGCCGGCTTGCCTTCCCCTGCGCCGCGCGTGACAAACGACGACGTGTTCGAATCTCCCCCGAGTCCGCCCTGACCGACGCCAACGTCTTCACCATCCCCGCCGGCGCGCCGTTTTTGGCGACGCTGAGCCGCGCTTTGCTCGAGGGCGCGCTGATCGCCGGCTTTCCCGGCGCCGGCGGGCCGCTCGCGTTGGCGAACGCGACGATCTACGTGCCGACCCAGCGCGCGGCGGCGGCGTTGGCGCGCGCGCTGGTCGAAGCGAGCCCCAGCAAGAGCCTCGTCCTGCCGCGCATCGCGCCCCTCGGCGCCTTCGAGCCGACGCGCGACGAATTGGGCTTCGCCGAGCCGCAGGAGAGCTTCAGCGCCCTCGCGCCGCCCGCCGTCGGCGAACTCACCCGA
>CAVWKL010000061.1:0-6856 GCA_963755075.1 uncultured Alphaproteobacteria bacterium | reverse complement strand
GAGCCGCCATGAGCGCGTCCCGGGTTGGATCGCATCCGGCAAGGCCGACATCGCCGCGACGAGCGCGAGCGCGTCGCGCCGCTTGAGGTCCACCCGATTGCGCATGAGGCGCTCAAGCAGATCCTTGGCCGCCGGGGCTTCGCCATGCCGCAGGACCGCCAGACGCTCGAACGTCAGGTCCTTGAAGAATATCCCCCGCGCGACGGCGAGAAGCGACCGCGCTTCCCCGGCCTCGAGGTCGCCGACTCCCTCGGCCTCGCGGATCGTCGCCTCGACGTTGACCAACGCCTCGGTCATCGGGGCGTTTCCCAGTTCGTCCGGGGCATGGCATTGGGCGACGTCGGCGTCGTCGACGAGATCCCCCTGGAGATAGCGTTCGAAGATGGCGCCGACGCCGATCATGCCGAAGGGCGCGCATTCCGCCGCGCGCAGCGCCCCGAGGCTGGCGGCGCCGAGGACTGCGACGCCTTGCTCGATCGCGTAAAGGATTTCCTTGTGCCATGGCGCGGCGACGTCTTCGTAGCGCCCGTCGACGAGCCCGATCACCGTTGCGCCGTCGCGCACTGCGCGCGCCAGATCGCCCTGCGCCGCCGGCGGCAAGCATTGGATTTCGGGCGCGAACGAAAGCCGTCCGTCCTCGATCAGGTCGTGAAGGGTCGGTCCGACGAAGAGAACCTTCACGATCGCGCCTCGACGAACCGCCTGGCGCGCGGGCCAAAGCGCTGGCGCCGGTCGCCGGACGGGTTCTCCAGCTCGGGAACGAAGACGCGCGCGACGGCGAAGCCTCTTTGGCCGCCTTCGAAGGGAACGAGAATGATCGAGGCGGCGCCGACGCGGCGAAGGCGATCGACCAAAATCGTGAGATAGGCGCCGCGCCCGAGGGGGGCGGCATCCGCCAAATCGCCACGCCGGCGCGGCCGGGCGCGCGGATAGACCAGCAGAGACGGATCGATCGGCTGACGATATTGTCGGGGATCGAAGTCGTCGCGGGCGGCGGAAATCGTCGTCACGCGCGTCTGCGCCGCCTCGGTCACGGCTCGGATCGCCGCCCGCAGCGGCGCCGGATGACAGCCCGAGCCGCTCGACAAGTCGAAGTGCTTCCAGCGATCCTCGAAGCCGTCGCGGGGGGGAGAAATGAACGCGGCGAAGACGGGCGTCTCGGTGTCGCAACTGGCGTCGAACAATCGCAATTGCAGGCCAGCCCTGGCGATGGCGCCGCAAAGCGCGTCAAGCGCGGGATCGGCGAACGAATCGGGGTCGACGCAACGCGCCGTGACGTCGTCGTCGGAGCGCAACGGCCACAACGCCATCGCGTCGCGCTCGATGCGCTCGCAGAGACCGTGGAAGGCGGCTTCCCACAGCGTGTTGCCGGAGGCCAGCCCGTCGGTCGACTGCCAGTAGCGGGGCTGAATTTCCGCGTCCCCCAGCGTCGCCGCCTCGTAGGGGACGAGCACGGACCGATCCTGGGCCAAGTCGAAGCCTTCGAGCCACGCGACCGGTTCGTGATCGGCGATCGGCGGGCGCCCGCGCCGCAACAGGCAATCCAGCGTGTCGAACCCGACGCCGCTTCGGTCGAGGTCTCCGGGCGAGGCGCGCACGGAGTCGAAATCCGACCGCTCGGCCGTGGCGACTTCGATCGCCTCCATCAGCGCGGACGCCTGCGCAGCCGGGTCGTCGAGCCCCTTGCCCTGCGATTGGGCGAGCGTTTTGGAATTCGGTCGAATCGCCGACCACACCGGGATTCCCACCGAGTCGAGACCGGTCACGCGGGCCAGGCGCGTGACGCCGAATTCCCGCATGAACGGCCTCATTCTGGCGACCGTTTCGGCCGCCGGAACAAGTCGGTCGCTGTATGGCGTAGCGCCGCCTCCCTCGGACCCGCCGGCGAGAGCCTCCAGTTCGGGGAGGCGGAGCGCGATGGCGCCGTCGCAGCCGCTCAGCGGTCGAACCAGGCGTGCGAGGCGGCCTCGGCGCGCGGGCTGAACCAGGCGTGCGAAGCGGCCTCGGCGCGGGGGCTGAACCAGGCGTGCGAGGCGGCTTCGGCGCGGGGGCTGAACCAGGCGTGCGAGACGGCCTCGGCGCGCGCGACGATCGGTCCGCTTCCGATCGCTTGGGACACCGTCTGCGCCTCAGTCGCTTCGGCGCCGTCGGCCGAAATAGGGGTGAGATACTCCGTCATGTGGCTCTCCTCGTTGGTGGGGAATGTTTCCTGCGTTACGCTTCATCTGAACCCGGCGAGCAGCGACCCTTCTCGCAAATGCTTGATGTCATCTTCCAAACTCATCGGGGCCCGCAACGCCCAATCGTCGGTCGAAAAATTCGGATTCTCCTCCAAATACTTTCCTCTGAATTCGGCGGCCTTCTCCCTTTCGCGCAGCATGGCGTAGCTCGCCGCGAGAAGCCGATATGTCGGGGCGGGATGTTTCATTTCCAGAATTTGGGCGATGGCGGCGTCATATTCGCCGAGCACGTAGTGGCCGGTGGCGGCCACCCAATTGCGGAAATCGGCCAATCGATAGCCGGTCACCTTGCCGCCCTTGACCAACGCCAACGCTTCCTTGGCGTGCCCGTTGGCGATCAACGCGTCGGCGAAATCAACAAGCAGTTGGCCATCGAAGGGATTGAGTTCGCGCGCCCGGCTCAGATGTTCGAGCGCGAGCTGATATTGGCCCTGATAGAGCGCGGTCATCCCGAGTTCCTGATGGACGATGTGGCTGTCCGGCTGGGCCTCCAGCGCGGTGCGGGCGACGCTCCGCGCCGTCGTCAACAACGCCGAATCCTGCCCGGCGCGCAGCATCCATTCCATCCAGAACGTTCGCGCCAGGCGGGCTTGCGCCCGGGCCGGGTTCGCGCTGGTATGCACGGCGGCCCGCAGCAGCCGCCGCGCGCGGCGCACCGAGGGCAGATCGACATTCATCAGGGCGCGCTCGGCCTGCGCGATGAGGGCAAAGCCGGAGCGTGACTTCTCCGGCCGCAGGTTTTCGGCCTCGATCTGGTGATCTTCGATCTTGCCGATAATCGCTTCCGCCACGCGCGCGACCACTTGGTCGTAACGGTCCTCCGTCAGCAGGAAGGACTCGGCCCACAAGAGATCGGACGCCGGTTCGTGAACGAGCCGGGCGGAAAAACGCACGGTTTGCGCGGTTCGCACGCCGAAATGCAGCCGATAGACGTCGGAACCGTCCAAGCTCTGGCCCGCCGTGCTGGAGGAATCGTCGCGGCCGACCACGGCGATCCTCAGCGCGCGCGTTTTCCACAAGTGGATGAGCAGATCGTCGACGATGTCGGCGCTGCCGCTGAAGGTCGGTCCGCCGTCCGAAACCGGCGCCGAGGGCACGAGAAGGACGGGCCCGCGCGAATCGGCCGAAATCGACGGCGTCAAGAGGGGTGACGCGCCGCTCTTGAAATCGCGCCCTTGCCACGCTGAGGCGTCGGGCGCCGCATCGACGCGCGTCGCCAACGTGCGGTACAGGGCCCGCGTTTCGTCCGAAGGCTGGCAGCCGAGTTCCGCCTTGAGGCTGCGCGTGAGACGATCGTAAGTGGATCGAACACGGTCGAAATCCCCCTGCGACGCATAGACCCGAAGCAAAGCGCGATGACCCGCCTCGTCATTCGGGTTCTCTTCGATCAAGCGTTTGGCGAGCGCTTCCTTCTGCTTTGGCAGTTGGTCCAAATCGGCGCTTTCGAGCGCTCGGCACGCCGCCGCTCGAAAAGTTTGCGACAGGGACGATCGCTGATTTCTGAGCCAATGCTCAAAGGCGGCCGATCCCTTATCGCACTTTTCTATCAGTTCGCCCGAGTACAGCGCCGCCGCCTCGACGACGTCCGTTGCGTCTCCGGTGGCGAGCAATCGTTTGAATTCGGTGAGATCGCAGCGCATCTCGCCCAGGTTGAGCGCGACGATCTCCCCGTCGATGACGAAGGGCGACGCGTCCGAGCCGCCGATCCCGAGGCGAATGCGCTTCAGCAATGTCCGCAAATTCGTCCGTTGATGCGTAACGTCGGCGTCCGACCACAGAAACTCGGCCAAATCGGAACGGGAGCATTGATGGTTTGGTCGATCGAGCATGAGGCGCGCCGCGATTGCGAACGCCTTTTTCGGCAAGTCGATAGGGCGACCATCATCGCAGCGCAGCGCCGGATGGCCGAGGAGTCGAAACTCCCAACTCACGCCCGAATTCAAGATCGTCTCGCCTCCATCGTCCGCCTCTCTCCGGGCGCAGGGATAGCCCAAGCAATTGAAGCCTATCCGGCGGGCGTGACAAAATAGCGGCGGCCGATGCGCTGAGCATTGATTTGTCACAGTAACGATTCGTTTCGGCATCGTCGCCCCCAGCGTCCGAAGCAATCGCCGAGAATGCTCATAACTTGTGCAATAACAATATAATGTCGCCACCGCCGGCGACATCGGCGGCAATTTTGCCGACCGCTGGCGATGACGAGCCGGCGGACGTTTGGACGGTCAGATCAAGCGGCGGCGATTGCGCAAGACGACGCCGGCGCCACGACGACGCCCGACGGTCACGCCGCTTGTGCGTGGGGCGTTTTGATTGGGACGAATGAGCATTTTCCGAAACCTCTGGCGAATGTCGGCCCAGTTCCGGCGCGGCCCGGCGCCGCGACGGCGCTGAATTCGAGATTGGGACAAACGTCGCCGAAGCCGCCCTGCGCCGCGATCCCGCTCAGAACAGCCTGCCCTGCTCGTCCTTGCGCGGGCGCGCCTTGGCGCGCCGCGGCGGCGATTCGCTTGCCGGCCCGTCGGCCGTTGCGGCGATCTCGCCGTCGGCGAATTCGAGGCGCAGCGGCTGGCGGGCGGCGATCGCGGCGGCGCGGCGCAGCGGCGCGCCCGTGGCATCGCGGACGAGGGCGAAGCCGCGCGCGAGGACGCTGCGATAGCTGACCGCGCCCAGGATCTGCGCCGCCGCCGCCAGACGCGTCTGACGCCGGCGCTGCGCCTCGGCGACGGCGCGGCCGAGGCGGGCCTCGAATTGAGCCAACGCGCGCGCGCGCTCCTGCGCGCGTCGTCGTTCGACAAGGGTCAGAGCGCCGAGCGCGCGGGCCGCCGCCCCCAAGCGGTCCGCGCGCGCGCGCCTTTCGCCTTTCGCCTCGCGCAAGAAATCGCCCGCGGCTTGGCGCAGCCTCTCCGAGGGACGCGTCGTCAGCGCGGCGGCGGCGCGCGCCAGGCGCTGGGCGAGGCCGCGCTGGCGCTCGCGCAGGCTGGCAAGGCGCGCGCGCGGCGATTGGCGCCCCAGCCGGCGCGAAATCAGCGCAATGGCGAGCGCGCGCGTGTCGGAGGCTGCGCGCGCGCGCGCGCGCAACGCCGCGGTCGCCGAATCGAGCCGCTGGCGCGGCGCAGCCAGGATCGCTTCGCCCGTCGTCAGCGCCCGGGCGATCGCCCGCAGCTCGGCCCGCCGGCGCTCGGCGCCCCGCAGCGCCGCGCGCCGCAATCGCCCATCGAGATCGGCGAGATTGGCCATGAGTTCGACGCGCACCGGCACGCTGAGCTCGGCCGCCGCGGTCGGCGTCGGCGCGCGCACGTCGGCGGCGTGATCGATCAACGTCCAGTCGGTCTCGTGGCCGACCGCCGCGATCAGCGGGATGTCGCTCTCCGCCGCGGCGCGCACCACCGTCTCTTCGTTGAAGCTCCAGAGATCCTCGAGCGAACCGCCGCCGCGCGCCACGATGATGAGGTCGGGGCGGGGAATCGCCCCCCCCGGCGGCAGCGCGTTGAAGCCGCGGATCGCCTGCGCCACCTCCGCCGCCGAGGTCTCCCCTTGCACCCGCACCGGCCACACCAGCACGTGGACGGGAAAGCGATCGGCGAGGCGGTGCAGGATGTCCCGGATCACCGCGCCCGTCGGCGAGGTGACGACGCCGATGACCCGCGGCAAGTAGGGCAGCAATTGCTTGCGCGCGGCGTCGAACAGGCCCTCCGCGGCAAGGGCGCGCCGGCGCGCCTCCAGGAGCGCCATCAGCGCGCCGACGCCGGCCGGCTCCAAGGATTCGACGATGATCTGGTAGGCGGACTTGCCGGGGAATGTGGTGATCTTGCCGGTGACGACGACTTCGAGCCCCTCCTCGGGCTTGACGCGCAACCGGGAGAAGACGCCTTTCCAGATCACCGCGTCGAGGCGGGCGTTGGCGTCTTTCAGCGAAAAATAGACGTGGCCCGACGAATGCGGGCCGCGGTAGCCGGAGATTTCGCCCCGCACCCGGACGTAGCCGAAACGGTCTTCGATGGCGCGCTTCAGCGCGCTCGACAATTCGCTGACGCTGAATTCGGGGGCGTTGGCGCCGGGGGCCGCGGATTCGCTCATAGGGCGGACTATGGCGCAGTCGCGCGGGCGGGGCCAGCGCGGCGAGGCCGCGCTCGCCTATGGCGTCGGCGCCGCGCATCCTCTAAAAGCCGCAGGCGATTCGCCCGATGGCGGGAGGTCATGATCTTGCCCTCTTGTCTCGTCATAGATTCGTCGATGCGATCGGCGGCGGTCGATTCCGGCGGCGCGGACGGTCTCGACGAAAATAGTGGGCGCGCTGAAGCGGAACGATGACGAAGCGTATGATTGACAAAACCGCCTGGCGCATCGCCCTCAGCGCCATCGTCGTCATCCTCGCCGCCCTGACCGCGGCCGACGTCGCGGAGCCGCAAAGCGCCGACTGTACGCGGCTGCGCCAGGCGATTTCCGACGCCTCGCGCGACGACCAGGCCGCCCAATATCAGGCGGCCGCCCAGCGCCAGCGCGACGAACTCGATCGCACGACCGCCTACGCCCGCTCGATCGGTTGCGATCGCAAGCAATTCCTGTTCTTCGGTTCGGCGCCGCCGCCCCAATGCGGTCAGATCAACGCCCAGATA
>CAVWKL010000060.1:0-4861 GCA_963755075.1 uncultured Alphaproteobacteria bacterium | reverse complement strand
TATGTTTACTGTACCGTTGCGTATTGCTTAAACGGAGGCTAAATTTCCTAGATCTGCCCTAGGACGGATACTGATAAAACTCATGATGCTCCTAAATTTCCTAGTCTATTCTAGGACAGATACTAATAAAATTCATGATGCTCCTAAATTTCCTAGTTCTATTCTAGGACAGATACTAATAAAACTCATGATGCTCCTAAATTTCCTAGTTCTATTCTAGGACAGATACCACCAAAAATCATGATGCTCCTAAATTTCCTAGTTCTATCCTAGAACAAATACTGTTAAAAATCATGATGCTCCTAAATTTCCTAGTTCTATCCTAGAATAGATACTGATAAAAATCATGATGCTCCTAAATTTCCTAGTTCTATTTTAGGACAGATACTGTTAAAAATCATGATGCTCCTATCTCGGATGGGCGAAAGTGGGTGGTGATGGCGCTCGAACAGGGCGCGCTGGTCACGATTAAGGAAACGATCCTCGATCCGGAAAAGCCGGGTGAGTTTCTCGCCTGGCTCAACGGCGCGTTGGCGCTGAAAGTCTCGCTGCCGCCCGACCCTGAGACCGTGCGCATCGAACTGGGGGCCGACTCGGTCGCCTTTCGGGCCGCCGACAAGGCGCTGCGCGCGTTGTGGGAGAAGCTGAAAGGCGACGCCGCGGCGAGACTAAAACGTCAACTCTGGGCGCAGTTGCTCAAGATCGTTTATGGCCGCGACGCCGACAGCGACGCACTGTGGCTTCAACACAGCTATCTCGTCATCGTCGCCAAATGCATCGCGTTCGCCGTGCTCGGGATGAAAGAGGACGACCCCGCCCGCCTCTTGTCGGGCGAGGCGCTGGCGAGCGCCGGCGTCGCGGGGGCGGTCGAAAGCGACTTCTTCGACTGGGTCGTCGCCGACGCGGAGGGCGTCAAGCTTCTGCGGCGGATCATGGCGCACGTTCGGCGATTCCGCCTCGCCGAAGTCGAAAGCGACGTGCTCAAGGTTCTCTATGAGTCGCTGATCGACCGGACGGAGCGGCACGGACTGGGCGAATACTACACTCCGGACTGGCTGGCGGCGAAGATGGTCAAGCATGCGGTCACGGCGCCGGTTGAACAGAAAGTTCTTGATCCCGCCTGCGGCTCGGGCGCGTTCCTCTTTCACGCGATACGGCGCTTTCTCGAGGAGGCGGAGGAGAGCGGCCTGGAGCCGGCCGCGCGCGCCATCGAGGCGTCCCAGCATGTGGCAGGAATTGACATTCATCCCGTCGCCGTCATCATCGCGCGCGTCACCTATCTGCTCGCGCTGGCTCCAGTTCTGCCGCGCCGCAAGGGGCCATTGACCATTCCGGTCTATCTCGGCGACGCGTTGCAGCTATCCGTGTCGCAAAACTTCGCCGAAAAACAGTTGACGATCATTGTGCCCGCTTTCAACGGCGCGCCGCCCGCCCAACTCGATTTCCCCGAATTGCTATGCCGCGACCCGGAAGTGTTCGATGAGACGATTGAGATCATGCGCCGCGGTTCCGAGACCGAGCTTCCGCGCCAGGCGATCGAGCAGCGTGTGACGGGAGCGATCGAAGCGTTCTACTTCCGGCTGCGCAATCGCTTCCCGAACCCGATCCGGCGCGATATCGGCGATGAGGAGCGCAACGCGGTCACGGACATCGGCGCGACCTATCTCCTCTACGACCGCCTGCGCCGGGAGGGCCGTGACTCGATTTGGGCCTACGTCGCGCGCAACCTCTCGCGCCCGCTGGCCTTTTCAGCCGGCGGGGGCTGGGCGAACGTGATCGTCGGCAATCCGCCTTGGGTCGCGTTCCGCCACATGAGCGCAGACTTGCAGAAGCGCTTCAAGGAATTGGCGAGCGGATTGGGCGTTTACGTCGGCGGCAAACTGGCGACGCAGAACGATCTCTGCGCCTTGTTCACCGCTCGGTCGGCAACACTCTATTTGCGCGGATCGGGCCGCATCGCCTTCGTGCTGCCGCTGGCCGCGCTCACGCGAGGGCAATACGAGCGCCTGCGCTCGGGCGTCTACCACGCGGGCTCCGTCCAGTGGGACGAGGCCTGGACGATGGACGACCGCGTGCAACCGCTGTTTCCGGTCCCCTCCTGCGCCGTGTTCGGCCGCCGCCGTGCGACCGCCAAGGCGATGCCGGAGACCGTGCGCGCCTATTCGGGCGCGCTGCCGATGCGGGACGCGCCCGAGGCGGTGGTCGACAGGCTCATCGCGGACGGCAAGTTCAGCGTAACCGAGGGCGCGCCGAAGCCGACAGAATCGGTCTTTACCGGCGGCTCGGCCTATCGCGCCGCGTTTCGTCAGGGCGCGACCTTGGTGCCGAGAATGCTGTGCCTTGTCGAACGCAAGGCGATGGGACGCGTCGGTGTCGACGCTTCCGCGCCGCCGGTTTTGAGCCGCAGGAACTCACAGGAAAAATCGCCGTGGAAGGAATTGCCGGGCATCGAAAACAGAGTAGAAGCTGAGTTCCTGCACCCGGTCCTGCTCGGCGAAAGCATTGCGCCTTTCGCGGTGTTCAATCCGGTCGAAGGCGTCGTTCCCGTCACCGACAAAGGAGAAACGTTCAACGCAAAGGCGGCGCTCGATCGCGGATTTGACCATCTTTCGGGTTGGATGCGAAAGGCAGAAGCGATCTGGAACGGGCATCGCTCGGGGGGCGGCGACATGACGCTGCAAGAGCGATGGAACTATCACAACGAGCTAGGCGCTCAATTCCCCTTGGCGCCGCTGCGCGTCGTTTACGCCGCCTCGGGGACGGCGCCTGCAGCGTGCGTGTTGCGCGAATTCGAAAGCCGTTATCGAGCACAAACTCTATTGGTCCTCCGCCGCGAGCGTGGGGGAAGCCCGCTATCTCGTCGCCATCTTGAACAGCGAAACGGCACGAGAGCGCACGGCGAAATACCAGTCGCGCGGCCAATGGGGCGCCCGCGACTTCGATAAGGTCGTCTTCAATCTCCCCATTCCCCGCTACGACTCCAAAATCAAACTCCACCGCGACCTCGCCGACGCCGCCGCCAAAGCCGAGCGCGTCGCCGCCGCGGTGGCGTTGCCCGAAGGCGTCAAATTCCAGCGCGCCCGCTCGCTGGTGCGCGCGGCGTTGAAGGAGGCCGGCCTCGCCGACGCGATCGATGCGCTGGTGGCGAAATTGCTCGACGTCGCATGAGGCTGGCCGAGCGCCGCCGCCTAAAGGCGGAGCATGCGGTTGGTCGGCCCGCGCGCGGTGACCACCTCGGCGCGGTCGCCGCGAATGATCGCCATCTTGGCGAGCCCGGTGAGGCCTGAGCCGGCGTCGAGATTGAGGCGGAAGGCTTCGATCTGATCGGCGTGCGAAGCATAGGGCTTGGCGTCGTTGGGGGTGTGGCCGTGGACGACGAAGAGGCCGCTCCACCCTTCCGGGCCCGGCGTATGATCGAGGAAGGGCCAGCGCACCCAGGCCCAATGCCGATCCCCGTCGAGGCGGCGCAGCGGCGCGTTCCACGGGGCGGCGAGGAAGGCTTCGAGGTCGAGGCGCGGATTGACGCCGGCATGGACGAAGAGGATGGCGTTCGAGCGCCAATACGGCCGCAAGCCTTCGAGCCACTCGGCGATGCGCCCCGGCAGCGCGCCGCGAATCGCGCTGAGCAAGGCTTCCGGCGTCGAAGGCGCCGCGTCGAGGTCGACGATCTCGGCGATGACGCGGGCGCCGCCGTTGGCCACCCAGGTCTCCAGCGCATCGATCGCCTCCCGGGGCTCCGTCGCGGCGTCGACCGCCAGGCGCATCATCGTTTCATGATTGCCCATCAGGGCGATCGACTCCTCGGCGCCGACGCGCTTTTGCGCGCCGATCGCCAGATCGACGGCCCCCAGGCATTGCGGGCCGCGGTCGATGAGGTCGCCGAGAAACACGATCGCCCGGCGCGCGGCGCGGCGCGGTTCGCGCGCGGCGGCGTCGAGCAGCGCGGCGAGGAGATCGGCGCGCCCGTGAATGTCGCCGATGGCGAAAATCTCGACGTCGCGCGCGCCCGAGCGCGGCAACAGAAAAGATTGGCGATCGACGACGACGGACATGGAGGGCGTCTCGAGCCCCGAGAGGAGCGGCCTCGGCGGCGACCCCACTATCGCGCCTGCGCGCGCCGGTTTCCAGCGGTTAACGTTCGCGTCGGCGCGAAGCGATTGCGCCGGTTCGCCGCGGCGCGCTAGCATCGCCTCCATGCTCCTCTCCTTCTTCGCCGCGTTGCGGCAAGCCGATGTTCCGGTGACGCCGCGCGAGTACCTCGATCTGATGGGCGCGTTGGAGGCCGATCTGGCGGAGAAGTCCGTCGATGACTTCTATCGCCTGTCGCGCGCGCTGCTCGTCAAGGACGAGCGCCATCTCGACAAGTTCGACGTCGTCTTCGCCGCGACCTTCCGGGGCGTTGTGTCGCTCTCGCAGGCGGTCGAGGCCGCGGAACTCCCGGAAGAGTGGCTGCGCAAGCTCGCCGAGCGTTATCTGAGCCCCGACGAGCGCGCCGAGATCGCCAAACTCGGCTTCGATCAATTGATGGCGACGCTACGCCAACGCCTCGCCGAACAGAAGGGGCGCCACCAAGGCGGCTCCAAGTGGATCGGCACGGCCGGGACCTCGCCGTTCGGCGCTTACGGCGACCACCCCGAGGGGGTGCGCATCGGCCAGGAGACGGGCCGTCGCGGCAGCGCCGTCAAGGTCTGGGACCGGCGCGAGTTCAAGGATTTTTCCGGCGACGAGGAATTCGGGCCGCGCAACGTCCGCATCGCGCTGCGCCGGCTGCGCCGATTCGCGCGCGAAGGCGCGGCGGAGGAACTCGACCTCGACGGCACCATCCGCTCGACCGCCGACAAAGGTTTCATCGACGTCCGCC
>CAVWKL010000059.1:0-4133 GCA_963755075.1 uncultured Alphaproteobacteria bacterium | reverse complement strand
AACTGCGGCACGAGATCTTCCGGCGGATCAGGCCGTTGGGCCTTGTAGGGCGGATAAATCTCGCGCCGGAAGGAATTCTCCGACTTGTCGAAAATGATCGCCAGATGGGTCGGCTTTATCCCCGCCGCGCCGTCGCGCAGGAATTGCAGCACCTTGGTCGCAAACAGCCGCACGGCGCCGACCGGCAACCGGTCGGAGCGGTAATTGTATTTCTGATCCTGCCGGATCGACTGAAAATAGGCGCGAAAGACGAACGACGAACCGTCGACGAGAAAGACGTGATCGCCGGGGCCTACGGGACGGGGGCTCTGAGTCATGGCGACAGTCTAAACAATGCGCGCGGCGGCGGCTATCGTCGCGCGTCGGCTTTCCCTTGCGGCGACGTCCGGCCTTTGACTCCGGCGCGGCAAAAAGACAAAAACCGGCGGCGACAGGGGCGGCAACTCCGATCTCCGCCCGTGCGCGCCGGCCCAATCCCTTGTCCCGCCGCGAGCGACTTCCCGCTTTTTCACTCGCGCAGCAGTGGAATGTTCATCGATGGTTGACGTCTCGCTCTCGACGACCGCGCCAGGCGCCCCATTTTGGAGCGCGCGCGATCCCCTGGCCGCCGCGGACGGGCCTCGTCGCGAGAAGTCGCCGCAATGAGCCTCTCCGTGCTCGCGCGCTACACGTCGCTCGTCGCCGATGGGCGCATCGAAGCGGATCCGGCGCAGGCCGAACTGGCGACGCGCCTCGACGGCCTCGCTGCGGCGCTCGCCGGCTATCGGCCGGAGCGCCGCGCCGGCGCCTTCGGTCGCCTGATGGGCGCCAGACGGAACGATCCGCCGCGCGGCGTTTACATCTACGGAGCGGTCGGGCGGGGAAAGACCCTGCTGATGGACCTCTTCTTTGATGTCGCGCCGCTCGCGCGCAGGCGGCGCGTTCACTTTCACGCCTTCATGGCCGACGTCCATGCGCGCGTGCACCGCTGGCGGCAAATGCGCAAGCGCGGCGAAGTCCTCGGCGACGATCCGATCGCCCCGGTCGCCACGGCGCTCGCCGGCGACGCCTGGCTCTTGTGCTTCGACGAGTTCGGCGTGCGCGACATCGCCGACGCAATGATCCTGGCGCGATTGTTCGCCGCGTTGTTCGCGGCAGGCGTCGTGGTCGTCGCGACGTCGAACGTCGCGCCCGGAGAACTCTATAGGGACGGCCTGAACCGTGCGCTTTTCCTGCCCTTCGTCGCGCTGCTGCGCGAGCGCCTCGATGTCGTCGAACTCAAGGCGCGCACCAACTTCCGTTTGGAGAAGCTCGTGCGCGCGCCGGTCTATTATTGCCCTGACGATGCTCGCGCGAAAGCGGCGCTCGACGCGACCTTCCTCAGCCTGACCGGCGCGGAACGCGGCGAGCCGATGGACATCGCGCTGCTCGGCCGCCACTTGCGCGTTCCCCAGGCGCTCGAAGGCGTCGCGCGCCTTTCCTTCGACGATCTCTGCCGCCGTTCATTGGGCTCGGCGGATTTCCTCGCCATCGCCGAACGCTTTCACACCCTCGTCGTCGACCATATCCCCAGGCTCGGCGACAACGAGCGCGACGAGGCGAGGCGGTTCATCACGCTCATCGACGCGCTCTACGACATGAAGGTGAAACTGATCGCCTCGGCCGCGGCGGAACCGGCCGATCTTTATTCGGCGCCGAGCGGCGCGGAGGCGTTCGAATTCGCCCGGGCCGCCTCGCGCCTCATCGAGATGCGCTCCGTCGACTATCTCGGCGAGCCGCACGGCGGCGCGGAACGCTCCGCCTCGGCCGACCTCGGCGGCTTGGTCGAAACCTAGCTGGCGCGCCTCCGTCTTTCGTGCCAGCATCGCGCCTCTGCCGGAGACTGGCCGGACGTGTCACAATCGTCAGCCGCCGAATCCGTCGAAGCGCGGATCCTCGAAATCGCGCGGGCTCATGTGCGCAAATTCGGCTCGGCGCGCGTCACCGTGGTCGGCGTCGCGCAAGAGGCCGGCATGACGCACGCCAACGTCTATCGCTATTTCCCCTCCAAGGCGGCGCTGCTGGAGGAGATCACGGCGTCCTGGCTTCGCCCAATCGAAACGCGCCTGCGGGAGGCGGCCGAAGGCGCCGATCCGGCGTACGACAAACTCGAGAATATGCTGACGACGGTTCATCGCGCTTACCGGCATAAGCTGGAGAGCGACCCGGCGGTGTTCGACCTGCTGATCGAGGCGCTCGAGGAGGATCGCGGCAGCGCGCGGCGTCACCGCGCGCGCGTCCAATCGGAAATCCAGCGCGTTGTCGAGGAGGGAGTCGCCTCCCGCGCCTTCGCCATGACCGACCGGCGCCGCGCCATGTCGCTGATCTTCGACGCCGCGCATCGCTTCATCCACCCGATCGCGCTGCGGCTCGACAAGGACATCGCCGGCGCGGCGCTGGCGAGCCGCTTCGAGACGATCGTCGCGATGACGCTGAGAATGCTGAGGGCCGGACGGGCTTGAAGCGCGTCGGGCGGCGCGGGGCACGGCGGCGTTCCGGCGCGTTCAAGGGCCGTCATATGTGGACGGCGGACCGCCCCTATGAGCCCTCACACCCTAAGCGGCATCAGCACATAGAGCGCCGCCGAGCCATCGCGATCCTGGATGATCGTCGGCGAGCCGGGATCGGACAATTTGATCAGCGCCGTGTCGCTCGCCAGTTGCCCGGCGATGTCGAGAAGATAGCGGGCGTTGAAGCCGATCTCGATCGGCGTCGAATCGTAGTCGACTTCGATCTCCTCGCTCGCCGAACCCGAATCGGGATTGTTGACGGAGAGCGTCATTTTGTTGTCGGCGATCGTCAGTTTGATCGCGCGGCCGCGTTCCGATGAGATCGTCGAGACGCGGTCCACCGCATTGGCAAAAGGCTGCTTGTCGAGGACGAGTCGCTTGTCGTTGTGCGTCGGAATGACCCGGCTGTAATCGGGAAACGTGCCGTCAATCAGCTTGGTCGTCAGCACCACCTCGCCGAACTGGAAGCGCGCCTTGGTCGTCGAAATCTCGACGACGACTTCCTGGGTCATGTCCTCGAGCAGCTTCTGCACTTCGCTGACCGCCTTGCGCGGCGCGATGACGCCGGGCATGCCGGCCGCGCCCTTCGGCGCGGGTATCTCCACCCGGGCGAGGCGATGGCCGTCGGTGGCGACGGCGCGCAGCAGCGTTGCGCCGCCGACCTCGACCGTGTGGAAGAAGATTCCGTTGAGATAATAACGCGTCTCCTCGGTCGAAATGGCGAATTGGGTGTTGTCGATCAAACGCTTGAGGTCGACGGCGGCGAGGACGAAGTGGTGGGTGAACTC
This sequence comes from uncultured Alphaproteobacteria bacterium, assembly GCA_963755075.1. Classification (GTDB taxonomy): domain Bacteria; phylum Pseudomonadota; class Alphaproteobacteria; order Rhizobiales; family Beijerinckiaceae; genus Roseiarcus. The sequence continues at coordinate 817 of CAVWKL010000059.1, read as the reverse complement.
GCCTGTGGCGAGATCGGGGAAGTCGGAGGCCGGCAAACTTTGGAGAAAGAAGCGCGAGCGTCCCGAGCGCAGCAGCAACTGACCCGTCTCGCCTGTCATTTCCAAACTGACCTGCGCGCCTTCCGGCAATTTGCGCACGATATCGTAAATGACATGCGCGGGCACGGTCGTCGCGCCCGGCAGGGCGACGTTGGCCGGCGTCGATTCTGTCGCCTCGAGGTCGAGGTCGGTGCTCTTCAGCGTCACTTGCCGCTCGCGCGCCTCGATCAGCACGTTGGAGAGAATCGGGATCGTGTTGCGCCGTTCGACGATGCGATGGACGTGGCCTAACGCCTTGAGCAGGGCGGTTCGCTCTATGGTGACCTTCATCGCTGTATCCTAAACTATTACGCTCGCGGCGTCGTCTCCTAGAAATAAGCGTCTCGAACGCGCCTGAACGCCGCTCGTCGTCGCTCCGTCGTCCCGGCGACACGATCCGCCTTATCGCGCGGGGCGCGAACTGTGCCAAGGAGACGCGGGATGCGCAAGAGCGATGCGGCCGCCGTCCCCATCGATTCAATCGAATTTCGCCGGATCGCGTTCAACGCCGGGCAACCTTAACCGGCCCTTAAATCGCCGCCTTTAGCTTCGATGGGGTCGGGCGGCGGCGTTTCGGGGGTTCTGCCCTTGAAGGGCCCGGGGCAGGATCGTGATGTTCGGCAGGCGCGGCAAGCGGAACGCGGAGCGGATCGAACCGCAACTCGACGACTTGCCGCGACGCCGCGGTCGTGACGACGACTTGCGGGCCGATCCCGCCGATCACCCGCTGCGACGAGCC
>CAVWKL010000058.1:0-4320 GCA_963755075.1 uncultured Alphaproteobacteria bacterium | reverse complement strand
AGAGCAAACCCGTCTTGCACCGCTGCGCTGTCCACTTTCGCGACCAAACGGCTGGCTCGCACCAGGGCCGGCGCGTCGACCGACACGCGCTCGCCAATCGCGAGCAGTTCCGCCGGTGTATGGCGCGAGTGGCGACCGCGTCCGCCGCAGACATGCAGACCCATCTCCCATTCTACCGGGGCCAATCCCCGTTTGAGCGCCCCCAGCACGCTGGTCGTGATGCCCGAGGAATGCCAGTCCATCCCCATTACGCAACCGAGCGCCTGAAACCAGAATGGGTTGGCCAGCCGCCGAAGAACCTGATCGCGGCCGTACTCCAGCACCAACGCCTCCACCACCACGCGGCCCAGCCGCGCCATCCGGCCCGCCAACCACGACGGCACGTGACCGTGATGAAGGGGCAAGTCGGCCGTGCCGGTTTTCATGAAGCGGGCCTGTACTACTCACTGGAAAATCGCACGTAGCTGCCAATCCGGTCCTGTGCCAAGTTCATCATGTTGCCCAACACGCTACCGTCCGAGACGGCCGGGCGATCGATCTTGCGATCGAACTCCACCCCGAGCGCAACGCGGCCGGACGCGTCGAAGGCGTCATCGGCGTGGCGCGCGACGTCAGCGCTCTCAGGCGCGCCATCGCCGCCACCGAGATGAAGGCGCGCGAGTTCGAGTCGCTGTTCGAAGTGACGCCGGACATCGTCGTCCGCTACGACGTCGATCTGCGCCGCATCTACTGCAATAGTGCGGCCGAGCGCGCATTGGCGACGCCTTCGAAGCTGCTGGGCAGCCGCATCGACGAGGGCGCGGGGACGACAGCCAGCGCGAATACGCGCGACGCTTGAGAGCTTGTCCGAGACAAGGCGCTGCTCGGAAAAGCAAAAGCACGAAACCTTGTCGAACCACGCGCCGGAAACCTCGGGAGTCACGTTGTAGACGGCGACCGCCGCCGTTTCGCCCGCCGCGCGATTGCGCACGCGAAAGAACACCGTCGCCGTGGCGCCGGTGCGCACGGTCACCGACGCCGTCTCCGGCTCGAAGCTCCAGTCGAGACCCGGGGCGACGTTGGCGTCGAAACGAACCGTGAGCCGCCGTGCGCCCTCGACGCCCGAGGCGATCCTCGCGACCTGCGTCGTCCCGGCGAAGCCGGTCGCCTTGCAGAAGGCTGCGTAGAGGGGAACCGCGGCATAGGCGGCGCCGATCATCGCCAGCGCGGAAAGCGCCACGATCGCCCCGACGCGCCGGTTCCCCGGCCGTCGATCCGCAGGGGCAAAGGGCCGCGCGGCGCGTTTCACGGCAGCGGCCGCAGGGCGTTCGGCCCGAGCTTGACGATGGTGATCGCGTAAAAGAGCGCGGCGAGAAACGCGACGCTGAGGCCGATGGCGAGATTGCGACGGCGTCGATTGCGCATTTGGTCGACGGTGAGCGCGAGGTTGGCTTGCAGCGGCTTGTCCCCCATCGATTTTTCCCTCACAGGCCCCAGCGCGCGATGAGCCCGAACCCATGCTCGACGATGAGCGCGGCGACGAGAAGCGTGAGATAGCCGATCGAATAGCCGAACAATTGCATCGCCGCCTTGTTGGCCGGCGCGCCCTCGCGAATGCGATAGACGCGCGCCGCCATGATCACCATGCCGAGGCCCGAGGCGACCGCCGCCGCGCCGTAAAGAGCGCCGCCGAGCCCGGTGAGCCAAGGCGCGACGCCGAGCGGCGCCAACAGCAACGCATAGGCCAGAATCTCGAGCCGCGTGCGCGACGGCCCCTTGACGTTGGGCATCATCGGCACGCCGGCGCGCTCGTAGTCGCGGCTCTTGACCAGCGCCAGCGCCCAGAAATGGGGCGGCGTCCAGACGAATATGATGGCGAAGAGCAGCAGGCTGTTGAGCGTGACGGCGCCGCTCGCCGCCGCGTAGCCGACGACGGGAGGCAAGGCCCCGGCGGCGCCGCCGATCACGATGTTCTGCGGCGTCGATCGCTTCAGCCACATCGTATAGATCGCAACGTAGAAGAAAATGGTGAAGGCGAGCAGGCCGGCGGCGAGAAGATTGGCCGCCGCCGCGAGCGTCATCACCGCGAAGAACGCCAAGGTCAGGCCGAAATACAGCGCTTCGCCCGGCTCGATGAGGCCGGCGGGAATGGCGCGCGAGCGCGTCCGCGCCATCAGCGCGTCGATGTCGGCGTCCCACCACATGTTGAGCGCGCCGGCCGCGCCCGCGCCGACCGCAATGGCCAGCAGCGAGGCGAATGCGATGACCGGGTGCATGCGATCGGGCGCGCAGAGCATGCCCGCCAAGGCGGTGAGGACGACGAGCGACATCACTCTCGGCTTGAGCAGCGACACGAATTCCCGCGGTCCGGCGACGTAGCCGATCGTCGCCGCGCCGAGACGAGAACTTCCTTGGCCTGTCAAACTCATCAGCGTGGCTTTGCCAGATGGTGGGACAAAGATCAGTGATCGAAGCCGGCGATGCGCGGCAGGGTTTCATATTGGTGGAAGGGCGGCGGCGACGGCAACGTCCATTCCAAGGTTGTCGCCCCGACGCCCCACGGATTGTCGCCGGCGAGCCGCTTGCGGGCGAACGCGTCATAGACCGTGTAGAGGAAGACGAGCGTCGCGACGCCGGCGATATAGGCGCCGATCGAGGAGACGAAGTTCCACTGCCAATAGGCGTCGGGATAATCGATGTAGCGGCGCGGCATGCCCGCCAAGCCAAGGAAATGCTGGGGGAAAAACACCACGTTGATGCCGATGAACAGCAGCCAGAAGTGCAATTTGGCGAGAGCCTCGTTGTACATGTAGCCGGTCATCTTGGGGAACCAGTAGTAGAACCCGGCGAAGATCGAGAACACCGCGCCGAGCGACATCGTGTAATGAAAATGCGCGACGACGTAATAGGTCTCGTGCAGGGCGCGGTCGACGCCGGCGTTGGCGAGCACGACGCCGGTGACGCCGCCGACGGTGAAGACGAAGATGAAACCGATCGCCCACAACATCGGCGCGCGCATCGAGATCGAGCCGCCCCACATCGTCGCGATCCAGGAAAAGATCTTCACGCCGGTCGGCACCGCGATGACCATCGTCGCGAAGACGAAATACCGCTGGGTGTTCAGCGACAAACCCACCGTGTACATGTGGTGCGCCCAGACGAGGAAGCCGACCGCGCCGATCGCCACCATCGCGTAGACCATGCCGAGATAGCCGAACACCGGCTTGCGCGAGAAGGTGGCGACGATCTGGCTGATGATGCCGAAGCCGGGCAGGATCAGGATGTAGACTTCGGGATGGCCGAAGAACCAGAACAAATGCTGGAACAGGATCGGATCGCCGCCGCCGGCCGGATTGAAGAAGGTGGTGCCGAAATTGCGATCGGTCAGCAGCATCGTCAGGGCGCCGGCGAGCACCGGCAGCGCCAGCACCAGCAGGAACGCGGTCACCAATATCGACCAGGCGAACAGCGGCATGCGGTGCATCGTCATGCCCGGCGCGCGCATGTTGAAGATCGTCGTGATGAAATTGATCGCGCCGAGAATCGACGAGGCGCCGGCCAGATGCAGCGACAGGATGACGAAGTCCATCGCCGGTCCCGGCGTGCCGACCGTCGAGGAGAAGGGCGGATAAAGAACCCAGCCGCCGCCGAAGCCGTGCATGCCCGGCGACCCCTCGACGAACATCGATATGAGGAGCAGCGCGAACGAGGCGGGCAACAGCCAGAACGAGATGTTGTTCATGCGCGGGAACGCCATGTCGGGCGCGCCGATCAACAGCGGCACGAACCAATTGCCGAACCCGCCGATCAGCGCCGGCATCACCATGAAGAAGATCATGATGACGCCGTGCGCGGTGATGAAGACGTTGTACATGTTCTTGGCGGCGTCGATCGAACCGTCGCCGGCGAGGATCGCCGAGATCACCGGGAAGACCTTGGCGCCCGGATACATCAGCTCCATGCGGATGGCGCCGGAGAGCGCCGAGCCGATCAAGCCCGCCATCACGGCGAAGACCAGATACAACGTGCCGATATCCTTGTGATTGGTCGAAAACAGATATCGCCGCCAGCCCGTGGGATGGCCGTGCCCGTCATCGGCGCGATCGTCGTCGTGAATAGCAGCCTCGCTCGCCATGAATCCCTTCCTCGAGACACGTCTGTATTGCATAAGTCGCCGGTTTGCGTCGGTGGCCTGTTCCTCGCGCGCCGACTACTGGCGCGGCGGCGCGGCGTCGACGTCGGCCACTCGGACCGCGCTCGCCGACGCGGCGAATCTCTTCTTCGAGTCGACCAGCCAGGCGCGATAGTCGTCGTCGCTGACGACGCGGAACGCAATAAGCA
>CAVWKL010000057.1:0-4813 GCA_963755075.1 uncultured Alphaproteobacteria bacterium | reverse complement strand
TGTGTCCTCTACTGGTTCGGTTGCGTATTGCTTGAGCTTCTACGGAGCGGAAAAGGTCGTCGCCAATTACAATCTGATGGGCCCGGTCAAGGCGGCCCTCGAAGCGACGACGCGCGAGCTCGCCGCCGAACTCGGGCCGCGCAATATCACCGTCAACGCGTTGTCGCCGGGGCCGATGGCGACGCGGGCGGCCGGCGGCATCGCGCATTTCGACAGTCTGATGGCCGAGGCGGTCGAGCGCTCGCCGATGCGCCGCCTTGCGACGATCGACGACGTCGGCGCCGCAGCGGCGTTCCTTTCCAGCGACATCGCGCGCAACATCACCGGCTGCGTGCTTCACGTGGACGCCGGCCGCCATATCATGGGCTGAGCGGCCCGGCCAACCGAGGGGACGGATGTGAACGCCAAAGCCGCGATCCGAAACAAGACCTGGAGCGAGTTGCAAGTCGGCGATTCGGCGAGCTTAGAGCGGACCTGCTCGGTCCAGGATCTCTTTTTGTTCGCCCACGTCTCCGGCAACGTCAATCCGCTGATGCTGCCGAGCCGCGAAGGCGCGCCGAGGAGCGGCGATCCGGTGGCGCCGTCGATGTGGGTCGGCTCGCTGATTTCGGCGGTGCTGGGCAATATTCTGCCGGGCGCGGGCACGCTCTACCGCTCTCAGGATCTGCATTTTGGCCGGCGCGTTCACGTCGGCGACAAGCTCACCGTATCGGTCGTCTGCCGCGAGAAGCGCGAAGAGCCGATCGCCGTCTTCGACACGCGCATCGTCGACCCCGACGGACGCATGGTGTGCGAGGGCCTGGCCGAGGTCGACGCGCCGCGGGTAAGCCTCACCACCGAGGCGCGCGACCTTCCCGCGCTGATCGTCGAAACCAAGGACCACTTCGCCGGCCTCATTGCGCGCGCCGCCCAATTGCCCAAGCTCAGGACGGTCGTCGTCTGCCCCGAGGACCACAACTCGCTGAGCGGCGCGCTGCTCTCCGCGACGAACGCTCTAATCGAACCGATCCTGGTCGGCGACCCCGGGCGCATCCGCGCGGCCGCCGCGGAGCTCGAAGCCGATATCTCCGCCTATGCTCTGATCGCCGAATCGGACCCGCACGCCGCCGCGGCGCGCGCGGTGGCGATGGTCTTGGCCGGCCAGGCGAACGCGGTGATGAAGGGCGCCTTGCATTCCGACGAATTGCTCGCCGCCATCGTCAAGAAGGACGGCGGCTTGCGCACGCACCGTCGCATCGGCCACGTCTTCGCTCTCGACGTGCCGTCGCTCGACGAACTGTTGTTCATCTCCGACGCGGCGATCAACATCGCGCCGGATCTGCTCGCCAAGGTCGACATCGTGCAAAACGCCATCGACTTGGCCCGCGCGTGCGGCCTCGCGCAGCCGAAAGTCGGCGTGCTGTCCGCGGTGGAGACGATCAACCCCAACATTCCCTCGACGCTGGACGCGGCGATCCTGTCGAAGATGGCCGAACGCGGCCAGATTCGCGGCGGCGTCGTCGACGGACCGTTGGCGATGGACAACGCGATCGACGTCGAGGCGGCGCGCACGAAAGGCATCGCCTCGCTCGTCGCGGGCCATGCTAATGTCCTGATCGTGCCGAATCTCGAATCAGGCAACATGCTCGCCAAGGAGCTGACCTTCGTGGCGCGGGCGGAGGCGGCCGGCTTGGTGGTGGGCGCTTCGGCGCCGATCATCTTGACCAGTCGCGCCGACAACGATCGCGCCCGTCTGGCGTCCTGCGCATTGGCGCAGCTTTACGAATATTGGCGCCGCGAAGGCCGGGCTTTCGAGGGCGCGCCCGGCGCCGCCGGGGCGGCGGAGTGACGGGATGGGCCAACTGATCCTCACGCTCAACGCCGGCTCTTCCTCAGTCAAGTTCGCCGCGTTCGCCCACGCGGCCGCGAGCCTGGAGGCGCTGGCGTCCGGCCAGGTCGACGGCCTCGGCGCCGTGGCGACCTTCGCCGCCAAAATTGCCTCGGGGGAGACCTGCGAATATGCGTTCGAAGAGAGCCATGGGCGTGTCGGTCATCGCGTTGCAATCGAAGCGATCGTGAGGTGGCTGAGGGAGGCGCGTCTGGATCACGGCGTCGCCGCCGTCGGCCACCGCGTCGTCCACGGCGGCCCCGATTTTTCCCAACCCGTCCGAGTCGACGAGGCCATGCTGGCCAAGCTCAGCCGGTTCGTCCCGCTGGCGCCGCTGCATCAGCCCCATAACCTGGCCGGCGTCGCCGCCGCGCTCGCGTTGTTCCCCGATGCGGTCCAGATCGCCTGCTTCGACACCGCGTTTCACCGCGGCCACCCGTTCACCGCCGACACCTATGCGCTGCCGCGCTCCTATTACGACGAGGGCGTCCGGCGTTACGGCTTTCACGGCTTGTCCTACGAATTCATCGCGCGGCGGCTGCGCACGATCGCGCCCGCGGCCGCCGCGGGGCGCGCAATCGTCGCCCATCTGGGCAACGGCGCCTCGATATGCGCGATGCGCGAGGGCCGATCAATCGACTCGACCTTGGGCTTCACCGCGCTCGACGGCCTGCCGATGGGCACCCGGTGCGGTCAACTCGACCCCGGCGTTATCCTCTATTTGATGACCGCAAAGGGAATGGACTCAAGCGCCATCAGCGATCTTCTCTTTAAGGACTCTGGACTGAAGGGCATGTCCGGCCTTTCGCACGACATGCGCGTTCTCGAGGCTTCCGACAGCCCCGCCGCGCGCGACGCGATCGCCTATTTCGTCGCGCGCATCCGCCGCGAGATCGGCGCCCTGGCGGCGTCGCTCGGCGGCGTCGACGCGATCGTGTTCACCGGCGGCATTGGCGAACACTCTTGGCGCGTTCGCGAGGCGGCGCTGTCGGGCATGGAATGGCTCGGCGTTCGCCTGGACCGCGCGGCCAACCGCGACAACGCGCCTATCATCAGCGCCGCCGATTCCCCCGCGACGGTGTTCGTCGTGCCCACAGACGAAGAACGCATGATCGCCGAACATACGGTGGCGACGGCCGGCCTTGCGACGCGGTCATCCGCCACGATCGCGCCGGCCTTGGCGCCATGAACGCTCGCCCTCCCCCGCCTTCCGCGGCGCGGCAAACCTGGAACTCCGCCATGATCCCGACCTACAGCCCGATGAACGCCTCGAACCGCCTGGCCGAGGACGGCGCCACGATCGCGACGCAGACGCAACACGTCCTATTCAGCATCGGGCGCCGCGCGCAGAAGGCGGGGCGCGAGCACGGCGAGCGCCTGCGCGAATTCTGGGACGAGGCGGTGCAAACTCAGCATGCGTTTCAAGAGGCGGCGCGCCAAGGTCGGCTGGTCGAAGCGGCGCGCGACTATGCGATCGACGCTGCGCAACGCGGGCTGCTTACGCTCGACACGCTGCGCGAGCGCGCCGAAAACGACATCGAGCACGAGGCCGCCGGCACGCCGCCGGTCCTTATCTACGAGACCGAGGTCGCCATGGACGGGCACGCCTTGGCGCGGCCCGTCAACTACATGCTGCTCAAGATTCTCCCGCCGGCGGGCGTGACGACGTTCGACTGGAAGCGACCCTACATGATCATCGATCCGCGCGCCGGTCACGGCGCGGGCATCGGCGGTTTCAAGTCCGACAGCCAGGTCGGCGTCGCCCTGCACGACGGCCATCCCGTCTATTTCGTCGTCTTCCGTCCGCATCCCGAACCCAGCCAAACGCTCGCCGACGTGATGCACGCCGAGGCCGAGTTCGTCGGCGAAATCCACCGCCGCCACCCCGACGCGCCCAAGCCGATCATCGTCGGCAATTGTCAAGGCGGCTGGGCGACGATGATTATGGCCGCCGCCAACCCCGACATCACGGGACCGCTCGTCCTCAACGGCGCGCCGCTCGCCTATTGGTCGGGGCGGCTCGGCGAGAACCCGATGCGTTACAACGGCGGTCTGCTCGGCGGCGCCCTGCCGGCGTTGTTCCTTGCCGACCTCGGCGACGGCCAATTCGACGGCGCCTACCTCGTGTCGAATTTCGAGATGCTCAATCCGGGCCGGAATTATTTCGGCAAGTACTTCGATCTTTACGCCAATCCGGAACGCGCGCGGGGCAGTTTCCTCGACTTCGAGCGCTGGTGGGGCGGCTTTCATTTTATGAACGAAGCCGAGATCCATTGGATCGTCGAACAGCTGTTCATCGGCAATAGGCTTTCGCGCGGCGAGGCGCGCATCGAGCACGGTCGCCACCTCGACCTCAAGACGATCCGGTCGCCGATCATCGTATTCGCCTCCTGGGGCGACAACATCACGCCGCCGCAGCAGGCGCTCAACTGGATTGTCGACACCTACGCCGACGAGCAGGAAATCAAGATTCGCGGGCAGCGGATTATCTACATGGTCCACGACAAGGTCGGGCACCTCGGCATCTTCGTCTCTTCCTCGATCGCGAAGAAGGAGCACACCGAAGTCACCTCGACGATGAAGACGATCGAGGCTTTGGTCAAGTTGGCCAAGCGGGCGCGGAACAGCCTGCGGCGGCGCGGCCCTTCAAGGCGCGGTAGGAAATCTGATTCGATCGTCGGTTCGTGGTATCCCACCCTATCGCAAAAAACGCGAAAGGATGGGGCGCTAAGCTATGGTTTCACATCTGCACTAGAGCCACTTACAGTGCAGCTAAGTTGTTCTATTGGCAATGCAACAAACTTCTCCTGGTGTTCATCAATTTTCCATGCAGTTTTGGCTGGAAGCATGATTTCCGCTAAGTAACCAGTTGGCTTCTTCTCTTGGCTGTTATCAAGAATGGCAATTACAGCATCAGGAATTTCCTTGCCGTTTACTTGACACTTT
>CAVWKL010000056.1:0-16168 GCA_963755075.1 uncultured Alphaproteobacteria bacterium | reverse complement strand
GGTTTTCCCTGCACGGCATTTAAACGAGGTGGTGGCATTTTTGATGGACCCGCAAACACTAAGCGCCGTGAAAACAGATTTTGAACTTCTGCTTAAAGAGCCACACCGCAGCCGTTTGGATTTTAGCGAAGTAAAAGCCCAGCAATACATTAAACGGGGCCTTGAGGTGGCTGCTGCCGGCGGGCACAATGTTCTCCTCATCGGCGCTCCCGGCAGCGGTAAACCATCTGGCCAAACGTCTGACCACGATTTTACCGGATATGACGCCTGCCGAAGTACTTCAAACCACCCAGATCCATTCGGTAGCCGGCCTGCTTAAAAATTCCGACGGTATTATCACCCAACGCCCCTTAGGGCGCCCCATCACACAGCTTCGGACGTGGCCATTGTTGGCGGCGGGACTATCCCTCTAGCAAGACCAACCTACGAAGTACAGGAAAAAAAAAAAAAACTACGTATTGCTGGCGTCTTTGTAAGTGGTAAGTGCCATTATAAAAAAATCCTGATGGACAGTGCCGCCGCTAGTCGTTGAAGAAATGTCTGCCGCGCGGTCGCTCTCGGCGTTGTTATCGACCTCCCATAGATATCGGAGAAGATTTCCTTCTCGCTGGGAAGGGGCTTTCATCGGCGAAGTGCGCCGCCGCGTCGGCCTCGTCGCGGGCTTCCGTCCGTCGCCGCGGCGGCCTCATCCAGGATGCCCTCGTCGATGAGCCGCTGCTTCCAGAGCCGGAGGGGATCGTGAAGGGTCTGGTAGTGCTCGATCTCCTCCGGTGGGCGGTACTTCTTGGCATTCGCGTCCGCGACGGAGTGGCCGGAGTAGCGATAGGTATCGATCTGAAGGAGGGTGGGGCGGATGTCTCATGGGTGACGCGCACGCTCGCCGCGTCGACCTTGAGGACGTTGAGTTCGCGCTCGACGTTGGGCGGGAATTTGTTGACGCCGATCACCGTCTGCTGGCCCGAATCGATGCGCGCCTGCGTGCGCGCGGCGGCTTCCTCGATGCGCCGCTTGGGCAAGCCGAGTTCGATCGCCTTGGCCATGCCGCCGAGCGCCTCCACCTCGTCGATGTGGGCGCGCGCGCGCGCCGCGAGTTCCGCGGTCAGACGCTCGACGTAATAGGAGCCGCCCCAGGGATCGATGACCCGCGTCGTGCCGCTTTCCTCGATGAGGAAGAGCTGCGTGTTGCGCGCAATTCGAGCCGAGAAGGGGGTCGGCAGCGCCAGCGCTTCGTCGAGGGCGTTGGTGTGCAGGGACTGGGTATGCCCTTGGGTCGCCGCCATCGCCTCGATCTGCGTGCGCACGATATTGTTGAACGGGTCTTGCGCGGTCAGCGACCAGCCGGAGGTCTGGCTATGGGCGCGAAGCGGCAGCGACTTCGCCGACTTCGGCCCGAAGCCGTTGACAATTCCGGCCCAGAGCATGCGCGCGGCGCGCAACTTGGCGACCTCCATGAAGAAATTCATGCCGATCGCCCAGAAGAACGACAGACGCGGCGCGAACTGATCGACGCTCATCCCCGCCGCAACGCCAGCCCTCAGGTATTCGACGCCGTCGGCGAGCGTATAGGCGAGTTCGAGGTCCTGCGTCGCGCCCGCCTCCTGCATGTGATAGCCGGAAATCGAAATCGAGTTGAATTTCGCCATATGCTTCGCCGCAAAGGCGAAGATGTCGGCGACGATGCGCATCGAGGCCGCTGGAGGATAGATATAGGTGTTGCGCACCATGAACTCTTTGAGGATGTCGTTCTGGATGGTGCCCGACAGCGCCGCCATCGGCACGCCCTGCTCCTCGGCGGCGACGATGTAGAGCGCCAGGACCGGCAAGACCGCGCCGTTCATCGTCATCGACACGCTCATCGTGTCGAGCGGGATGCCGTCAAACAAGGTGCGCATGTCGTAGATCGAGTCGATCGCCACGCCCGCCATGCCGACGTCGCCGGCGACGCGCGGGTGGTCGGAATCGTAGCCGCGATGCGTGGCGAGATCGAAGGCGACCGAGAGCCCCTTCTGTCCCGCGGCAAGGTTGGCGCGGTAAAAGGCGTTCGACTGCTCGGCGGTGGAGAAGCCGGCGTATTGCCGCACCGTCCAGGGTTGATTGACGTACATCGTGGGATAGGGGCCGCGCAGATAGGGCGGCAGGCCCGGCCAGCTGTCGAGACAATCGAGGCCCTGCCAATCGCGCGCGTCGTAGAACGACTTGACCTCGATTCCCTCAGGGGTCCGCCAATGGCGCGGCGGGGGCGGCGCCGGCGGCGACGGCGTCGCGAAGGCGATCGAAGCGAAATTGGGTATCGAACTCATAAGCCGATCCTTCGAAGCCGCCTCACAAGGCCAAGTCCAACCGCCGAAGACTCCGCTCGAGCGCGCCGACGGCGTCCCCGCCGGCGAATATGAAGTCGTCGACGCCCGCCTCGCGCAACCGCGCTTCGCGCGCGCCGGGCTTGCCCGCCAGCGCGACGTGGCGGGCGCCGGCTTCCTTGAGCGCCGCGGCGAAAGCTTCCGCGCATCCGCCATAGGCTTCGTCGCTGCCGCAAAGGCAGGCCATCGCCGCGCCGCTCGCGGCAAAGCGCGCGGCGGCGTCCGCGGCGTCGGCGGCGCCGGTCTCGACCAGCGCCTCGAGGCCCCCCGCTTCGAAAACTTCGCGCGCAAAGCCGACGCGCCGCCCGTGCGCGGCGGCCGGCCCGATGGCGAACAGAACGATCTTGGGCCGCCTGCCGTCGCGCGCCAAGGCGGCGTCCGTGGCGTCGCGGAGCCGCTCGAACGGCGCGGCGATCCGCAGCGGCGTCATCGGCGGCGCGAGCGCCTCGCCGGGATAGGCGAAGGCGGGCGGCGTCGCCGGCAGGACTTCGGCCTTGGCCTCGTCGACATCGGGATGGGCGCTGACGCCGGTGATCGGCGCCTTCAGGCAGGCCGCCTCGCGCGCGAGGCGCCCCGCCGCCTCGGCGACGGCGCGCTGAAAGCCGCCGTTGCGCAGAGCGCACGGCAGGCCGCCTTCGCTTTCCAATCCTTGGAACAGCGTCCACGACGTCTCGCACAGCGTTTGCGTCAGCGCTTCAAAGGCGCCCGCCCCGGCGGCGGGGTCGGCGACGAAGCCCAAGTGCGATTCTTGCAGCAAGACGAGCTGCGTATTGCGCGCCAAGCGGCGGGCCAGCGAATCGGGAAGGCCGATCGCTTGGGTGAACGGCAGCACGCTGACGCTGTCGGCGCCGCCGAGCCCGGCCGCGAACGCCGCCATCGCGCCGCGCATCGCGTTGACGTAAGGATCGCGCCGGCTCAAAGCGCGCCAGGCGCTTTCGCCATGAATCCGCGCCGGGCGCGGCGCGAGGCCGCAGGCCTCGCAAACTCGCGCCCACAGCAAGCGCAGCGCCCGGAATTTCGCCAAGGTGACGAATTGATCGGCGTCCGCCGTCAGGCGAAACGCGATCGCGGCGCGCGCCGCATCGACGTCAAGACCATTTTCGCCGAGCGCGCGCAAGTAGGCGAGCCCCGCCGCCAGCGCAAAGGCGAGCTCCTGAGCCGGGGCGCCGCCGGCGGCGTGAACGCATCGCGCGTCGGCGGCGACGAACGGGCCGGCAAAGCCCTTCGCCTTGAGAGAAGCGACGAGCTCGGCGAGCGCCGGGGCTTCGTGCGACCAGGGGCGCGCGGCGCGCCCGCTGCGCGCCAGGGCGCCGATGGGGTCGAGGCCGAAGCTCAGATCGAGCCTCGCCGGCTTGACGCCGCTGCGTTGGGCGAGGCCGGCGAAGCCGGTCGCCTGACCCTCGGGGTCGGCGCCGAGATCGAGTTCGATGCGGAGCGGCGCATCCAGGCGCACCCCGTCGAAGGCCCGATGCAAAGTCGCCGAATCAAATTTGCCGAGGCCGAAACCATAGGCGCCGCCGGCCCCGGCGAAAGCGACCTGCAGCCCATCGGCGCCGTTGGCAAGATCGTCGAGCGCCTGCTCGTTCGCCGCGGCGGCGTCGGGATGGTCGAGGCGCGCCAACGCCCGCCAGGCGCCGCCCTCCTCGCGCAAGGCGCGCGCGCCCTCGCGGCGGGCGTAGAGCGGTTGGAGCGCGATCGCATCGGCGGTCCGCGAGATGAGCGTGTCGAAAGCCCGGCCCTTCAGCGCGGCCTCGGCCGCCTTGCGCCAATCGGTCTCGCTGAACGGCGCGAACGCGCCCGAAAACTCCGCCACTCGGCTCCTCGCATTTCAGATGTATTGCGAAAGCTCCGGGATCGCCGCCGAAATCCCGCCCACGACGTCGTCGCCCGCCGTCTGGCGCGCGTAGGCGAAAATTTCTTTGCCCACCGCTTGGATTTGCGGCAGTCCGAGGCCCAGCGCCATGAGATCGGCGCCGAGCGCCATCAGGCCGCCGCCGCCCATCGCGCCCGCGCCGGTCCCCATCAGGCCCTTGACGGACGCGCTCATGCCGTTGCCGACCGTCGAAGCGGCGGAGGCGACAATCGCGTTGAGCTCCGGGGCCTTGGCGAGCATGGCGTCGACCGCGCTCTCCGGAGCCTCGCGCTTGATGAAATCGAGCACCAGCGCGACAGCCCGGCGCGCCGTGTCGGGCGTCGTGTTGGCCGCTGTGGCGACACGGGCGATCAAGTTGTCCATTTCCGGCTCCCATCGAGTGTGCGCCGCCAACAGGCGCGCGCCTCGCCGGATGTCGCCGCTCCGGGCGGCAAAATCAAGCGCTCCGAACAGCTATATCCGTTCGCTCGCGCCCCCGAAGCTGGAAAAAAGGCTGAGACCGTGCGCGCGACCGGGCGGGGACGGAGCTTCGCCGGCGGCGCCCGGGCGGTCAACGGTGGCGCGGCGGTCCGGAATTGCGGCGCCGCAACATAAAAGTCATGAAAATTTCACATTGCTAAAGCGATCGTACTTATCCCAGACGCCGAGCCGGGTCGACATCGAACATGCTTCCTGCCGATTTTACAGCATCTTGACTGCTGAAAGGTGGCGCAAAACAATCAAATTGTTAAAGTCTGCTGAATTTAGATATGCTAATTACGCATGGCTGGATAGCGGCATTGGCACTTTTCCAAAAGCCTCGACGCGCCTATGTTGCGCCGCACTGGCCGAGGCGATCGTCTCAAAGGGTCCGACGGCCGAGAGTTTCAAAATGGAGGGTCAAATGACCTCGCTTAAATCCATCGCCGAGAAGTTGAACGCTTGGCGCCGCTATCGCGAAGCCGTTCGCGAGTTGGAGCAGATGACGGATCGCGAATTGGAAGACATCGGCATCCGCCGCGGCGACATCCCCTACGTCGTGCGCGGAGCGATCGCCGAGTAAGTTTGGACGCGCCGGATCCTCCCACCGGAAGCGTCCGCAGCGTCGGGCCAGGCCCGATGCAAAAAACGCCCGCCAGCCCTCCCCTGGCGGGCGTTTTCTTAACTCGCCGCGCCTCGGCGAGCCTTTCATGATCATCAAGTCCGCCCCCGGGCGCCCAATCGGCGCGAACCAGCCGTCGATCTTGCCGTTCCAGCCGCAGCAAATAAAATCCCAAGCGCTCGAATTGCGTCTCGACCGTCCGCCGATCGTCGGAAACTGCGGGTCTCGCCGATGCTTCAGGCCTGTCTCAACGGCGGTCGCGCCAAGAGCGAGCACATCGCGATCCCCTGCACGCCGGAGGAGCTCGCCGCCGACGCGCGCGCTTGCCTAGGGCTCGGCGTCGCCGAATTCCACATCCACCCCCGCGGCGCGGACGGCCTGGAGAGCCTGGCGCCGAACGACGTCGCCGCCGCGCTTCAGGCGGTGCGCGCCAGCGCGCCCGGCGCGCCGATCGGCCTTTCGACCGGCGCGTGGATCAGGCCGGGCGGGAGGGCGCGGCGCGCGGCGATCCGCGCCTGGTCGATCCTGCCCGACTACGTCTCGGTCAATCTCGTCGAAGAGGACGCTCCCGAAGTCATCGCGCTGGCGACGGAGAAAGGCATTGGCGTCGAAGCCGGTCTCTGGACGGTCGCCGACGCCCGCCGCTTCGCGGCGCTGCCGCTCGCCGGGACATGCCTGCGCGCGCTGATCGAGATCAACGAACAGGACGCCGACGAGGGCCTCGACGTCGCGCGCGCGATCATCGCCGTCCTCGACGACGCCGGGCTCGTCCTGCCGCGCTTGCTGCACGGGCTGGATGCAACCCAATGGCCGCTCTATCGCCAATCGCTGCGCCTCGGGCTCGAGGCGCGAATCGGCTTCGAGGATGGCCTGCGCCTGCCCTCGGGCGAGACCGCGCCGAGCAACGCGGCGCTGATCGCGGCGGCGCGCGCCCTGGCGAGTTGACGGGGACGCCTCGCGCTGCGACATCCCTGTGATGGAACCCATTCACGTCATCGGCGGGGGCCTGGCCGGCTGCGAGGCGGCTTGGCAGATCGCCCAGGCCGAAGCGCCCGTCATTCTTCATGAAATGCGCCCGCTGCGCGGCACCGAGGCGCACCGCACCGAACGCCTCGCCGAACTCGTCTGCTCCAATTCCTTTCGCTCCGACGACGCCGAGGTGAACGCCGTCGGCGTCATCCACCGCGAGATGCGCGCGCTCGGCTCGCTCGTCATGCGCGCCGCCGACGCCCATCAGGTGCCCGCCGGCGGCGCGCTGGCGGTCGATCGCGACGGGTTTTCCCTCGCGGTCGAGGCGGCGATCGCCGGCGAGGCGCGCATTCGCCTCGAGCGCGGCGAAATCGCCGCCCCGCCCGAGGATTGGGACAACGTCGTCATCGCCACCGGACCGCTGACCTCGCCGGCGCTCGCGGCGGCGATCGGCGCCCTCACCGGCGAGGACGCGCTGGCCTTCTTCGACGCCATCGCGCCGATCGTGCACCGCGACTCCATCGACATGTCGGTGGCTTGGGCGCAGTCGCGTTACGACAAAGCCGGCCCCGGCGGCACCGGCGCCGATTACCTCAACTGTCCGATGAGCCGCGACCAATACGAGGCTTTCGTCGACGCGCTGCTCGCGGCCGAGAAAACGGAATTTCGCCAGTTCGAGGGCACGCCCTACTTCGACGGCTGCCTGCCGATCGAGGTGATGGCAGAGCGCGGTTGCGAGACCCTGCGCCACGGGCCGATGAAACCCGTCGGTCTGACCAACGCGCACGCGCCGCAGGTCAAGCCCTATGCCGTCGTGCAACTGCGCCAGGACAACGCGCTCGGCACGCTCTTCAACATGGTCGGCTTTCAGACCAAGCTGAAATACGGCGAGCAGGCCCGCGTGTTCCGCCTCATTCCCGGCTTGGAGCGGGCCGAATTCGCCCGGCTCGGCGGGCTGCACCGCAACACCTTTCTCAATTCGCCGCGCCTCCTTGACGCCCGCCTGCGGCTGAAGGCCGCGCCGCGGCTGCGTTTCGCCGGCCAAATCACTGGCTGCGAGGGCTACGTCGAGAGCGCCGCCATCGGCCTGATCGCCGGCCGCTTCGCGGCGGCGGAGCGGCTAGGGCGGGCCTTGACGCCGCCCCCGCCGACCACCGCCATCGGCGCCCTCCTCAATCACGTCACCGGCGGCCACATCGAAGCCATCGACGCCGGGCCGCGCTCGTTCCAGCCGATGAACGTCAATTTCGGCCTGTTCCCGCCGATCGAGGCGCCGCGCCTCGACAAGGCGGGCCGTGGCCCACGCCGGCCCGAGCGCGGCGCGGCGCGCAAGCGCGCGCTGTCGGCGCGCGCCGAGGTCGATCTGGCGCGGTGGATAAGCGAAGCCAAGTGAGGCGGCGACATCGGCCACCGCCGGCGTCGGCGCGGCGAAAGCTGACGCCCGGCCGTCGCGATTCCGGCTCGACTTGACGCTTCGCCGCGGTAGATTGCGCACTTGCGCCGACGGAGGGTGAAGATGCGCCTATTGGCCTTGCTGATCGCCGTGGTCTTGGCGTCCTGCCATGCGGAGGCCTCGTCCCTCGACGCGGTGGAGACGAAGCTCTTCACGCTTCGCGACTTCAAGCTCGACAGCGGCGCAAAGCTGCCCGAATTGACGCTAGCTTACGAGACCTACGGCGCGCTCGCCGCCGACGGCCGCAACGCCGTGCTGATCGAGCACAGTTTCACCTCGAGCCAGCACGCCGCCGGCTACTACGCCGAAGGCGGCGCGCCGCCGGGAGAAAATCCCGGCGCCGCCGGCTGGTGGGACAAGGTGATCGGTCCGGGCGAGGCGATCGACACCGACAAGCTGTTCGTCATCGCCTCGAACGCGCTCGGCTCATCCTACGGCTCGACCAGCCCGGCGAGCCTCGATTTGAAGACCGGCAAGCCGTACGGCCCGGACTTTCCCGCCTTCACCGTCGCCGACATCGTGCGCGCGCAGAGGGCGCTCGTCGACTCGCTCGGCGTCAAGCGACTGGTCCTCGTCGCCGGGCCCTCATACGGCGGCTTCGAGACCTTTCAATGGGCGGTCGGCTATCCCGACTTCGTCGCCGGCGTCGCGCCGATCGTCACCGCACCCTATTCGCTGACCCCGCCGAATTCGGACAAGCAATTGACGGCGGCGCTCGCCAAGGACCCAAATTGGAACGGCGGGCGCTACTACGATCGCGGCGGCGTCGTTGCGACCTTGACCAAGCTGCGGGTCGAAATTCTCAAGTCCTACGGCGTCGACGAACTGTTCAAGGACAGGATCGCCAATCCCGTCCTGCGCGAAGCCGCCATCGTCACCGCCGCGCGCGCTTGGGCGCAGGGTTTCGACGCCAACGGCCTGTTGGCGCTGCTGCGCGCCCATGAGACCTTCGACGTCCGGCCGCAGCTCAAGCAAATCAAGGCCAAGGTTCTCTATATGCTGTCGCGCACCGACAACCAGTTTCCGCCGCGCATTGCGCCTGAGGTCATGGCTGCGCTCAAGGCCGCAGGGGTCGAGGCGCGCTATGTCGAGATCGACAGCGACATCGGCCATCTCGCCTTCGGCTACCAGACGGAGAAATGGACGGCGGAGCTGAAGCGTTTCGTGGCGGAACTGACGGCGGCGCGATAGACGGAAGCCGGGGCGCTACTTCTGCTCGAACCCACCATTGGACGACGTCGCCGCTCTGTTTGTCGATCGCCAGGAACCTGTGGTCCGACCACTTGACTAAGTTCACGCAGGTCTCGTCGGTCGTTTGCGGCTGGGCGTATTTCACCCGCGCGCGCACGCAGTAGAGGTCGCCGCGGAACGACGACGCAAATACGCTCTCTCCCATGCCGTAGCCCTGGACCTCGGTCTTGTCCGGCGCGACGATGGCGCGCACGGCGCCGTCGGGATAGACGGCGAAGCGCTTGCCCATGATCTCCGGCAAGGTCGCGGCGCGCTTCTGCCAATCGACGACCTGATTTGCCGTCAGAATGGCGCGGTAGTCGCCGCCCCGTTCGGCGATCCTTCGGCCCAGACATCGCGTCGTCGCGGGTTTGACGAAGAAGGCGACGATGCACGGCCGATATTCGTAATCGAAGACCGGGAACCAAGCGGAACCGTGGCCGGAGAAGCCCGGGGGATGGTCGATCATCAGGTTCGGAACGCCGTTCTTCGCCAAGGCTTCCGCCGCGCCTTTGCCGCGATCGGCGGGCTCGTATTCGTCGTCGAGGAAAAAGACGCCGACTGTGGGATAGCGCACATTCCGAATTTCCTGATCGAAGTAAAACTTGTTGTTGGCGTAGTTCGGATCGTCGGCGTTGGCGCCGGTCGGCCGCCAGCCGCAGCAGGCCGGCACCACCAGCGCCACGCCATCGAGCGGCAGCCCGGACATCGTCGCCAGATCGAGGGCGTTCCAGCCGCCCCAGGATTGCCCGCCGACGTAGATGCGCTGGTAGCCCTGCGCCTTCAGCTCCTTCAGCCGGCGCGCAACGAATTCGGCCGCGCCCCAGTTCGAACCGCCGAAGCGTCGGATCGCATCGACCCCCGTTCGCGGATAGGCGCCGTCGATGACATCCCAGCCGCGCGTCGCCTGGATCTCGCTGACGAAATATTCCGGCAGCGGCGGATGGGCCCGCGCCCGCCCGTCGAAGCCGTGCATATAGTAGAATACGGTCTTCGGACCTCTGGCGACGCCGGGCGGGCCGGGCAGGAAAACCTCGTCGACCGGGAACTCGGCCACCGGGTCCGAAACCGCGTCGGCTTTGAGGTCGGCCAAGGCGTCGGCGGGGCCAAAAAATTCGAGCGATCCCCCGCCCGCCAGGCCCTCGGCGGCGTGGCTGCCGACGATCTCGGAGCGGATCAAGGCGATGTTGCCGTCGGCTTGATGGCCGGTCAGGCAAAGGCCGATGTTGGTGTAGACGCACAATTCGCCGCGCGAAACGCCCCACGCGCCGTCCTGGGTCACTTCAAGCGTGCTGCCCGGCGAGGCGTCCTTCGCCTGCTGGCGATACGTCCCATCGCGGCGAAATTCGAGCCGGACCAGCCAGACGCCCTGGCGCGCCTGCCAAGTCTTTGCCGAGAATAGCTTCAAAAGGGCCGCGTCGCCGAGCGGCGGCGCCGCGATCGCCTTGGCGGCGGCGGGCTCGACCGGCGCGGCTGTCGCCAACGCATCCACCGAGCCTTGCGACAGCTGGGCGACGATCTTGTCGTCGGCCGCCGCTTCCTGACGCTTGCCGAGTTTGGCGTAGGCGCCGGCTCGCGCCCTGTAGGCGAGTTCGAAGCTCGGCAGCAGGCGGATCGCTTCCGAATAATCGGCGACCGCCTCATCGGCCTTGCCGGCGCGAGCCTTGAGGAACCCGCGCACGAGGAAGGCCGGCGAGGAACGCGGATCGAGCGCGATCGCCCGATTTGCGGCCTCCATCGCGTCGGCGTTCTTTTGCTCCACGTCGAGCGCCAGCGCCTTGTCGCGCCAGGGCGCGCTGCAGGTCGGACAGAGCTTCGTCGCGGCATCGAAGTCGGGGATGGCCTTGGACGCGTCGCCGTTCTTGAACATCGCATAGCCGCGCTCGGTCAGCGCCGCGGCGCGCAGCGAGCCCTCCGTGTCGGCGGCGAAGTCGTCGTTGTCGGCGTCCTCGGCCTGGCTGTCGATCGTCTTGGCGAATTCCTGGATGGCGTGCGGCCAGTCCTCGCGCGCCTTGTAGATGAGCCCTAGCCCATAATGCGCATGCGCGAGCTGCGGCTCGAATTTGAGCGCGGCGGTGAAGTCCTTGAAGGCGAGATCGCCCTCCTTGAAGGCCAAATGCGCCTTGGCGCGGTAGACGAAGGCGTAAGGCAGGCTGTCCGGCAGCTCCTTATTCGAGTCGATGATGGCGGCGCACGCTTTGATCGCCGTCGAAGGGCCGCTGCGCCCCATGCAATCCGACCAATGGTCGATGTCGGCGGCGTGGGCGGGAAAACCCATAAGGGCCGCCGTTAGCGCGACGAGCGTCGCCACTCCCGTCATTGCGGGACGCCCAAAAGCGTTGGAAAGCCATCGCAGGCGCCCGCTCATCTCGCAGCCTCGAAGGAAATGAGGAATTCGTCGACGTCGGGGGAGGTGGCGGCGGCGAGATTGGCGCCGCCATAAACGACGAAATAGAGGGTCCCCGCCACCCAAAAGATGCGCTCGCGGATGGCGCCGGACGGGCCCGCGTCGATGAGGATCTCGCGCCCCTCGACCCCATCCTGTCGGATGGGCTCGTCGCTTGCCAGGCGTCCTTTCGCGGCGGCGACCGCGCCGTTGACGGCGGCGTCGTAATCCGCCTTGCGTGGCGTGGCGTAGGCGAAGATGGCGACCGCCCAGTATCCGTCCTTGGCGCGGACCGACCAGCGCGATTCCTCGTAGGCGGTTCCCTTGTCGGTCCGGCCCTGCGTCTTGACCAGCGCGGGCCGGCCGGGAAACTCGACGGTGAATGACCCGTCGGGACTGCTGAAGACGTCGGCGTTCGCCGCGCTCGCGGCGATCGCGAAGACCGCGGCAAGACCGAACACGGCTGCATGACGCTTCGTCACCGCGGCCCTCGCGCTCAGTCGCCGTCGTCCGCCGCGCCGCCGCCGTCGACCGAGGCGCTGGCGACGTTGGAGGGGTCGGAGACGCTCGCGGTGTCGGTTGTGGTTGTGTCGGTGTCCCCGGTTTGGCTAGGCGGACTCTGCTGGCTCGGCAGCCCGAGCGCGGCGTTGATCTGCGCCTTCGTTTGAGCCACCATTGCGCTCGCCCTCGCCACCAGGACCTGGTCCGCGGCCACCGCCTGCTGCCACTGGGCGACGGCCTGTTGAGCGAGAATCGTAGTCTGGCCGGTGGCGTTGCCCCCGATCGAGGGGACGGAGTTGTCGGGAACTGCATTTCCAGAACTGTCATATACCGCGATTGGCGAAAATGTAACTTGCAGAGAAACCGCGTCATAGGCGGCCTGCGCTTGCGCGACCGTCGCGGCTGACCCGTAGCCGAGCGCGTAGGCCTTCTTTGCGGCGGCGAGGGTGCTCTGGGCGGATGAAATCGAGGTCGCCATCGCCATCTGGGCCTGGGTCGCCGCGGCAAGCGTTTGTTGCGCCAGCGCCAACTGGGCCTGCGCTGAGGACAGCGCCCCCTGCGCCTGACTGAGCATGTTTTGCTGCGCGACAAGCTGCTGATTCAACTGACTGAGGTCCGGCCCGCTCGGATTTGAGTTGTTGGCGACCTGCTGGTCGTTGCTGGTCGGGTCGGAGCTCTGGTCGCTGACGCTCATCTGGTCGGCGTGGCCGTACACCTTCACGTCCGAGTCGATATGCGACTTGGAATTGTCGGACGCCCAAGCCGGCGCCAGGGCCAGCGCGGCGGCGACGCTGGCGAATGCCACGCGCAATGCGATCATGGGTCACTCCCGTCGCTGAGACCCGGCGTCTCGCGCCCCGGCGAAAATGCTAGCGTGCGCGTTGCCCCGATGCAACGCTCCGATCGTCCTTTGCCGAACCGGTCGATCCGCGCCCGGCCGCGCTCGGCGAGCGCGGCTACAAGTCCTGGCTTGTCAACCAAGCGGGCATGCGGCACGCTATCGCCCTTGCCGCCAACCGCCAGAGAGCTCCCCATGATCCGCATCGCATCGGTCGTCGTGTGTCTTTGCATCGCATCGTCGGGTCCGGCGTTCGCCGTCAGCGCCGCCGTTTCGGCCGCTTGTCGGGGCGACGCCTATCGGCTCTGCGGCCCGGTCGTCCATGACGAGGCCAAGCGCCACGCCTGCATGCACGCGCACGCGGCGCAATTGTCGGCAGGCTGCCTCGCGGCGATCCGCGCCAGCCGCTAGGCGCCTGGTCGTGTCCTCGCCCAGCGCCACAGCGCCCATTGGCGCCGCCATGCCGGGGCCGCAGCGATTGGCGCGAAGGGCGAGGCGTTCGGTCGCGCCAGACGCTTGAGGTCGAGCCGCACGGCGGCAAGCGGGATGAAGGCGGGGGCGAGAATCGCCGGCAGCGCCGCGACGCGCGCCTCCGCCTCGCTGAGCCGCAGCGAGGCGATATCGCTGAGATCGGCGAGCGCGGCGCGCAAGGAGGGCTCGTCGCGCCGGGCGCGCACGGCCTCGATCGCGCCGCCGCGCCGCGCCAGCATGTCGCGGGGCAGGTAGATGGGGCCGCGCGCGCCCGATTGCGGGAAGGCCCGCAACGCCTCGGTCAGACCAAAGGCAAGCCCGGCCGCATCGCTCGCCCCGGCCGCGTCGAGGTCGCGGCCGCCGCCGAGGATCAGCGCCGCGAGCTGGAAGAGCGCGGAAGCCGTCTGACGGCAGTAGGTCTCGAGATCGGCGAGGCTCGCCATCGCATCGTCGTAGAGGTCGAAAGCCCGCGCCTGCAACAAGTCGTCGAACGCCGCCGCCGGCAGCGCGAACTTCATCTTGACGTCGAGCAGCGAGGCGGCGACGGGGTGGCTCGAGGCTTCCGTCTCGCGCGCGCCGGCGAGCGCCTCGCGCCACCAGGCCAGGCGCATTTCGCCGGCGAGCGGCTCGCGCACCGCTGTGTGAACGCGGACGATCTCGGCGTTGAAGGCGGCGATCGCGTGAAGGGCGGGTCGCGCCGCCTCCGGCGCGAACAGGGCGGAGAGCCAGCGGTCGCGGTCGCGCTCACGCGCGAGCCTGGCGCAATGATCGTAGGCCCGCGCCAGCGCCTCGGCGTTCACGGCGCGGCGATGAGCAGGGCCGCGACGCGGCGGTTCTCGTCCATCATGACGTTATAGACCCGCGCCGCGGGGCCCGTCGCCATCGCCTCGAAGCGGAGGCCCGCCGCGCGCAGGCGGTCTTTGAGCGCCGGCGACAAGGGCGCCGTCCGCGCTCCCGTGCCGATCGCCAGGAACTCGATCGACCCCGGCGCCGCCTTAAGCTCGGCAAACAGCGGCGCGAGCGCCGCGGCGTCGATCGCCTCGGGCGCGGCGATCGCCACGGCGCCGACCCCCTTCGGCGTCGCCAGGATCGAGCCGACATGCGAAAGGCCGGCGAAACGAAAGCCGCCGGCCCCATAGGCCTCGATCGCGTGGCGGCCGGGAACGTAAGCGTTCAGCCGCGGCGGTGGGCGGTTCACGCCTTCGCCTTGGCGGCGGCGTCCGCCTCGGACTCGCTCGCCCTGTCGAACGCATCGGCGCGCACGCCGAGATAGATCAGCATCGGCGAGCAGATGAAGATCGAGGAATAGGTGGCCACGCAGATGCCCCAGATCATCGCCGCCGAGAACGAGCGGATGACGTCGCCGCCGAGGAAGAACAAGGCGAGCAGCGCCAGGAACACCGTCGTCGCCGTCATGATCGTGCGCGGCAGCACCGCGTTGACCGACATGTCGACGATCTCGGCGGTGGATAGGCGCTTGTATTTGCGCATCACCTCGCGGATGCGGTCGAGCACGACCACGGTCTCGTTTAGGGAATAGCCGACGATGGTCAGGATCGCCGCAATCGAGGTCTGGTTGAACTCCAACTGGGTGACGCTGAAAAAGCCGACCGTCAGCAGCAAATCGTGCATCGTGCCGATGATGGCGCCGACCGCGAACTGCCATTCGAAGCGAAACCAGAGATAGGCGAGCACCGCCAGGATCGCCACGACGACGCCGAGCGTGCCGCTCTGCACCAGTTCGCCCGAAACGCGCGGGCCCACCGCCTCGACGCTGCGGAATTCGTATGCGCCGCTGAACGCCTGGCGCAATTTGGCGATCGCGGTCTGCTGGCCGGCCTCGCCTCCGGGCTGGACGTTGAGGCGCAGCACCACGTCGGACTTGACGCCGGCGCCCTGAACTTCGACCGGGCCGAGGCCGAGGCTCTCGCCCTTGCCGCGCAGATCGGCAAGATCGGCCGGGCCGCTCTTGGCGCGCAATTCGACCTGCGTGCCGCCGGCGAAGTCGATGCCGAAATTCATTCCGACGGAGAAGAACATCACCACCGCGATGATCGACAGGCACGCCGACAGGGGATAGCTCACGCGGCGGAGCCGCATAAAGCCGAACTTGGTGTTTTCCGGCGCGAGACGCAGCAGCTTCAGCTTCATCGTCGACTTCCTTCGCCCGCGGTCAGATCGGCAAGACTTTGGCGCGGCTGCGGCGATACCACATCGCGATCATCATGCGCGTCATCGTCACCGCGGTGATTACCGAGGTGAGAATGCCGAGGCCGAGCGAAACCGCGAAGCCGCGCACCGCGCCCGATCCGAAGAGATAGAGAATGACCGCGGCGACGAACATCGTCACATTCGAGTCGATGATGGTGGCGAAGGCGCGCTTAAATCCGGCGTCGAGCGCCGAAATCACCGAGCGGCCGAGGTGCGACTCCTCGCGAATGCGCTCGTAGATCAGCACGTTCGAATCCACCGCCATGCCGATGGTGAAGACGATGCCGGCGATGCCGGGCAAGGTCAGCGTCGCCCCGAGCAGCGCCATCGAGGCGAAGATGAAGAGGATATGCACCGCCAGCGCGAGATCGGCGAAGACGCCGAACACGCCGTAGGTGGTGAGCATGTAGACGACGACGAGCAACGCGCCGACGAGCGCCGCGCGCTTGCCCGCGTCGATCGAATCCTGGCCGAGACCGGGGCCGATGGTCTGTTCTTCGATCACGGTGAGCTTGGCCGGCAGCGCGCCGGCGCGCAGCAGCACCGCCAGATTGTTGGCCTGCTCGACGGTGAAATTGCCGGTGATCTGGCCGGAGCCGCCGGTGATCGGCGAAAGGATGCGCGGCGCGGAAATCACCTTGCCGTCCAGCACGATGGCGAAGAGCCGCCCGACGTTCTCGGAGGTGACCTGGCCGAAGCGCTGAGCGCCCCTCAAATTGAAGCGGAAGCTGACGTCCGGCTCGCCGCTGCGCGAATCGAAGCTCGGCTGCGCGTCGACGAGATCTTCGCCCTCCACCA
>CAVWKL010000055.1:0-6748 GCA_963755075.1 uncultured Alphaproteobacteria bacterium | reverse complement strand
CCGGCGGAGCGGGCGGCAGTGTCACTCAATTGTTACAGTCGGGCCGCATTGACGGGAGAGAAGGCGACAGCCTATCGTGACTGGCAGTGGAAGTCTTTATGAACATTATGAGGCATCGGAACATTTTGGCTGCGCTTCTGGGGCTTGCGGCGCTGGCTGGGTGCGGTCAAAAGGGTTCCGCCAACTGCTCCTCAACGGGGCGGGAGCCACTTTTCCTTATCCTATTTATTCCAAGTGGTCTTATGAATACCGGAAGGTGGACCCGACTGTCAGCATCAATTACCAGAGCAACGGATCGGGAGGAGGGCAGAAGTTCTATGTCTGGTACGCTCAACCAGTACGTATTGCTCGTCGAGCACCGTGTCACGCGCCGCGTCCCAGGCGAACAGGCGCGTCGGCGCGTCCGGCAGCGGCGCGTTGCGATCCCAGTAATTGAGCGCGGTCTTGCCGAACCAGCGCGCCTTCAGCGCATAATAGCGATGCGAAAGCCTGGGATAGGAGTCGACGACCGCCGCCACCATCGCCTCGACGACTTCGCGTTCGACCCGATTGGCCAGGTGGCGCGAATCGGCGATGTCCTCGAACTTCCGCCACCGGTCGGAGATTTCCTTGTCCTTGGCGAGCGTGTTCAGGATCAGCGTGAACACGCGTCGATGGGCGCCGAGCGTGGCGGCGAGCGAATGGGCGGCCGCCTCGCGCTTGCTCTCGTCGGGATCCTGCAGTTTGGCGAGCAGCGGCTCGAGCGTCAGCTCCTCGCCCTCGAAGGCGAAGCGCAGCGCGCCGATGGTGTCGTCGAACAGCCGGTTCCAGGCGGCGACGCCCGACACCGACTTTTCCAGGAACAATTGCTCGATGTCGTCGGCGAGCTGGTGCGGGCGCTCCTTGCGGATGTCCTCCAGCCACGGGCGATAATGGGCGAGCGGAAAGTCGCGCATCGCCGCGTCGAGAGCGGCGTCGTCGAGGCGGTTGAGTTCGAGCTCGAAGAACAACAATTGGCCGGCGAGCTCGGTGACCTTTTCCTGCGCGTCGCCATAGAATTTCGCCCGCGCCGCGTCGCTGGCGTCGCCGGCGTAGAGCAGCGAGGCGTAGGACAGGATTCGCCCCATCAGGTCCTGCAACGCCTCATAGGCGCCGACGGCCGCAAACAAGCGCTCGCCGGCGTCCGACGCCTTGACGAGTTCGGCGAGCTTGCCCTGATAGGTCGCGGCGAAATTCCTCGCCTCGGCGGCGGCGCGCGCGAGATCGGCGGCGAAGCGCGGCGAGTCCATGCTCTCGTAGAGATCGTCGAGCCGCCACTGCGGCAGCACGCCCAAGTCGAGTCCGCCGGCCTCTTGCACGGCCGGGACTTGACCGCCGCCCGCGGCGACGGCCTGGAAGACGCCCGCTTCGAAAACGCGCCCGCGATATAGCATCGGATCGGTCCTTGCGAAAAAGACTAATCCTATATCGCCCAATGTCGGCGCGTCTTCAATGCGCCGCTCGCCTCGACCGTCGCGCCAAATCGGGACGCCATTAACACGACATTTACCGCGATATCCGAGTGTCGGACGGCAAGCGGTCGGCAAAGGCCGCTGACGACAGGATTTTCATGGCCGCCCTCATCCTCATCGTCGACGACGATCCCATTCAACGCCGACTTCTCGAAGCGATGGCGCGGCGCTTCGGCTATGAGGTGGAGACGGCCGAATTGGGCGAGACGGGCCTGGCGCGCCTGGAGGCGTCCGAGGGGCCCTCGGTCGATCTCCTCGTCCTCGACCTCGTCATGCCCGATCTCGACGGCATGGGGGTGCTCACGCGCATGCGCCAGCGCGCCATCGCCATTCCCGTGATCGTCCAGACGGCGCATGGTTCGATCGAGGCGGTGATCTCGGCGATGCGCGCCGGGGCCTATGACTTCGTGGTCAAGCCGGTCGGCGCCGAGCGTCTGCAGGTGTCGATCAAGAACGCCTTGCGGGTCGACGCGCTGGAAGACGAGTTGCGGCGCGCGACGCGCCGGCGCGCCGGCGAACTGACGTTCCGCGACATCGTCACCAAGGTCGAGAGCATGGCGCGCACTCTTCGGCTGGCCGAGCGCGCCGCCAAGTCGAACATTCCGGTGCTGATCGAAGGCGAATCCGGCGTCGGCAAAGAATTGATGGCTCGCGCCATTCAAGGCGCCTCGGAGCGGCGCGGCAAGCCCTTCGTCACCGTCAACTGCGGCGCGCTGCCGGAAAACTTGGTTGAATCGATCCTGTTCGGGCACGAAAAGGGGGCTTTCACCGGCGCGACGGAAAAACATGTGGGAAAGTTCGCCGAAGCGCACGGCGGGACGCTGTTTCTCGACGAGATCGGCGAACTGCCCCTCGACGCCCAGGTCAAACTGCTGCGCGCGCTGCAGGACGGCGAAATCGATCCCGTCGGCGCGCGACGCTCGGTCAAAGTCGATTTCCGGCTCGTCTCGGCGACCAATCAAAACCTCATCGAACTCGTCAAGAGCGGCCGATTTCGCGAGGATCTCTTTTATCGCCTGAATGTCTTCCCGATCACCATACCGCCGCTTCGCGCCCGCACGATGGACGTCCCGGATTTGGCGCGGCGCTTCCTGGCGCGCTTCTGCGTCGAGGAAGGCAAGCGCATCCGCGCCATCGCCAACGACGCCTACGCGCTGCTTTGCGCCTACGACTGGCCCGGCAACGTGCGCCAACTCGAAAACGCGATGTTTCGCGCGGTGGTCCTGGCGGACGGCGACGAATTGACGGTGGCCGAATTCCCGCAGATCGCGGCGCAGGTCGAGGGCTTCGAAGTGCGCATTCCGCCCGTGCCGCAGCGGATCGCCGAGACGCCCGCGCCGAGCGGCGCGGACGAACCGCGTTTCGAGCCGCGCGATCCCCATGTCATGCGCCTGATCGACGACAGCGGCGACGTGCGCAAGATCGACGACATCGAGGCCGAGGCGATCCGCTTCGCCTTCGCCCATTATCGCGGCCAGATGTCCCAGATGGCGCGCAAGCTCGGCATCGGCCGCTCGACGCTCTACCGAAAGATGAAGGAAATCGGCATCGACGCCGAAGGCTTCGGCGACGCGGCGGCCTAGCCGCCCCTGGGAGGCGCCCAGCGCTCGCACTTTTCCCATAAACTTGATTAGGATGGGGCGTTCCCCTGGGAGGAGCGGACCGTTATCGATCTGATGAGCGTTCTTCGTTCGGCGCGCGGCGCGGAGGCTTCTTCATGGGCGGGTTCTTCAAGTCGCTATGGCTTTGCTCGGTCGCGCTGACCGCCGCCGTCGGCGTCGGCGGGCCGGCCGCCTCGGCCGATCCGGCCGGCCTCGTCGCGCCCATGACCGCCGCCAAAGCCGCGGATGCGCCGCTTGGCGCCCCGGCTTCGCCCTCCGACGCCCTTGGCCCGATCGAGGGCGGCGTGGCGAGCGCCGTCGCCGACGCGCCGAGCGGCCCGCTTTCCGCCGCGCCCCAGGGCGAGGGACCGGCGATCTCCCCTCCCCTGCCGCCGGACGATCAGGCCGCCCCGCCGCTCGTGGCGCCGTCCAAACTGCCGCAGGCGATCGAGGCGGCGCTGACGGCCCTCGTCGCCGAGGACGTCAAGACCAGTCCGATCGGCGCCGGCGATTGGCGCGCCGCGCGCCAAGCGATCCAGGCGTTTTACGCCGCGCGCAATTTCGCTCCGCTCTGGGTCGCCGACCAAGGCCTCGCCCCGGGCGCCGATTCGGCGCTCGCCCGGCTTGCCCGCGCCGACGAGGACGGCCTCGACATTTCCGCCTTCGCCCTGCCGAAAGGCCCGCTCTCGACCCAGCCGCCCGAGCGTCTCGCCGAGACCGAGATCGCGATCTCGGCGGCGGTCGTCGCCTATGCGATGCAGGCGAGCGGCGCGCGCCTCGTGCCGACGCGGATTTCGCCGCTGATCTCGGCCCAGCCGAGCGTGGCCGATCCGGGGCGGGCCTTGACGGCGGTCGCCGCCGCGGCGGATCCCGGCGCCGCGCTGGAGGACTTCAATCCGCAGCAGAAGGGCTACGTCGAACTGCGCGGCCAATTGACGCGATTGCGCGCCGGCGAGGCGATCGCGGCGCCGCGAATTCCGGCCGGCCCGACCTTGGGGATCGGCATGGCCGATCCGCGCGTCGCCCTGGTCCGGGCGCGCCTCGGGCTCGGCTCGGACAAGGACGCGAAGGGCGCGCTCGTCTATGACGCGCGCCTGGCTTCAGCGGTGGCGGCGTTCCAGCGCGCCAACGGCTTGCCCGTGACCGGGGCCCTGACGCCCGCCACGGCCGAGGCGCTATCCAGCGACCCGACCGCGAGGCGCGAGGCGATGATTCGGGCCAATATGGAAATGTGGCGCTGGGAGCCGCGCGCCATGGGCGAGGAGCGGGTCGAGATCAACATTCCCGACTATTCGCTGAAAGTCATGAACGGCGAGGATCTCGTCCATCGGGCGCGGGTGATCGTCGGCAAGCCCGATACCCCGACGCCGATATTCTCCAACGAAATCCGCTACCTGCTCGTCAATCCGATCTGGCGCGTTCCCGATTCGATCATCAAGAAGGAAATGGCGCCCAAACTCGCGCAAGATCCGGACTATCTCACTCGACACGGGTTCGAGGTGAGTCAGGTCGGCAATCGGCTCATCGTTCGCCAGCCGCCCGGCGAGGCCAACGCGCTCGGCCGCATCCTCTTCATGTTCCCCAACGAATACGCGGTCTATCTCCACGACACGCCGGCGCGGGGACTGTTTGCGGCGGCGCGGCGGGCGCTCAGCCACGGCTGCGTGCGCGTCGAGGAGCCGATGCAGCTCGCCGAACTGGTCATGGGCGGCGCGAGCGCGGGGTGGACGATCCCGCGCCTGCAATCGCTGCTCGGGGCGACGGAACGAACCGTCCTGCTGCCGCGCACGATCCCGATCCACCTCGAGTATTTCACCGAATTCGTCGACGAATCCGGCGCGCTGCAGGATCGCGAGGACATCTACGGAATCACCGCGCGGGTCGCAGACACATTTTCGCGATCAAGTCAAGATTGAAACATTGGCGTTAAAGGATTATAGAACGAGCGTGATGTTTTTTAGCGTTCTGTGCTTTCCAAGACACATAGGTGGCATCACGGCGCACGCGGCCTGAAGGGCTGGCGCGTTGCAGGTTTTTTTGTTCGCTGCAGCACGTGCGCAGGGGATTGGAAGGGGGCATTTCGTTTGGCGTTTGATTCTGCCATCGGCGCCACGTATGGGCGCAAGGCGGCGCTGACGCGTTGGCTTGCCGTCCCTGTGCTGCTGAGTCTCGGCTGCGCTCCCAGTTCGACCGAATCGGCGGTCGCCAACGGCGACACCCGCACCATCGTCCTTGCCAATTCCCACACCAACGAATCCGGCGCGTTCACCTACATGGTCGACGGCGTCTACGATTCGGCGGTGCTGGACAAGCTCAACTGGTTCCTGCGGGATTGGCGGCTCAACGAACCGACCAAGATGGACCCCAAGCTTTTCGACATCGTCTGGGAGGTCTACCGCGAATCCGGCTCGAGCCAGCCGATCGACGTTTTGTCCGGCTATCGCTCGCCGCAGACCAACGCGATGCTGCGTCGACGCTCGCGTCAGGTCGCCAAGTATTCCCAGCACATGGAAGGCAAGGCGATCGACGCGCATTTCGTCGACGTCGGCACCGCGGCGATCCGCGACATCGCCATGCGCATGCAGGCCGGCGGCGTCGGCTTCTACCCGACGGGCGCCCAGCCGTGGGTGCATGTCGACAGCGGATCGGTCCGCTACTGGCCGCGCATGAGCCGCGACGCCTTGGCGCGGATCTTCCCCGACGGGAAGACGGTGTTCATTCCCGCCGACGGCCAACCGATGCCGGGTTACGAGCAGGCGCGCGCCGAAATCGAGGCGCGCGGCGGCGCGGTGCAGACCGCCGGCGCAAACAGCGCGAACTACGGCATTTTCTCCTGGCTGTTCGGCGCGCGCGGCGGCGGCGTCGACGATGAAGAGGAGAGCGGCGGCAGCGAGGTCGTCGCATCCAGCCGCAACAGGACGGGCGGCGCGGCCCCCCAGGTTGCGAACGCCGCCGCCGACCCGCTGGCCGCCGCCAAGAGCGATTTGCCGAACGGCGCGACGTTCGTTCAACCGGCCGAGCCGCCGCCGCAGACGCCGCAAGTCGTCGCCTCGGCCGACGCGAACACGGAGAGCGACGCCGGCCCGATCAGCCTGCGCGGCCCGATCGCGGCGCAATTCATCGCCCCCTTGCCGCCGCACAAGCCGGCCGATCTGGCCGCGATTCAACTCGCCGAAGCGGTCGCGCCGACGCCGCCGCAACGTCCGGCCGAATTCGCCCATGCGTCGGCGGGCGACGACGCCGCCAATCGAGAGCTGATCGCCGCGCTTCTCCAACACGGCCGACTGCCGCGCGCGATCACGCGCGGCGTCGGCGTCGGCCCCGCCCCGTCGGACGCTCTGGCGCTCGCGGAAGCGACGCCGCCCGATCCGCCGGAACGGCCGGAGTTGCTCGCTCGCGCCGCCGCGCTCGTGGCCCCGCTGCCCCTCAGCCCGCCGACGCGGTCGCCGGCGCGCGGCGCCGCCAAATCGGCGCCGAACGACGTCACCGCCGTTTTGCCGAGCAAGGCTTCGACGGCGCCGGCCAAAACGGCGGACGCCGCCAATGCGCCCGCCTTCGCCGCCGCGACGGGTTCGCTGGCGTTGCTGTCGGCGAGCGATTCCGCGCCGAAGCCGGTCAATCCCTTCGGCGATCTCGTCTACGACGCCTTCAAGGTCG
>CAVWKL010000054.1:0-6546 GCA_963755075.1 uncultured Alphaproteobacteria bacterium | reverse complement strand
GCACCGCCGGGAGTGTGTTGAATGTGGATTACGTCAACTCCCTCACACCCGCGCCTGAATTGGACCCCGCTCGGTTCCGTGA
Source organism: uncultured Alphaproteobacteria bacterium (assembly GCA_963755075.1). Taxonomy (GTDB): domain Bacteria; phylum Pseudomonadota; class Alphaproteobacteria; order Rhizobiales; family Beijerinckiaceae; genus Roseiarcus. The sequence goes on along the minus strand of CAVWKL010000054.1, from coordinate 6,464 downwards.
GCCTGACCAGCCCATCGCAATTCTATTTCGACACCTCAATGCCGCTCGCGCCCCAGCGCTTCTACCGGGTGTGGCAGCCGGGCTCGCCGGGTGTGGTGCCGTCCGTGAGCGTGCCCGGCCTAATTCCGATGGTTACGTTGACCGGCACTGTGGGCAACCGCCTGGAATTGGATTACATCAACCAGTTTGGCCCCACCAACGCCTGGGCCACGCTGGGCACGATCACGCTGACCAACACCGCCCAGCCTTATTTCGATGTCTCCGCCCTCCGCCAACCGGCGCGACTCTACCGGATTACGACGGTCCCTTAAAACAAGGAGCGCCAGGCAGCGCTGGCGCGCCGAACGGGGAAAGCATTCCTCGATCGCCCGGATGATCCCCGGCGCGCCGTCGGAAACCACCAGCAGCGGGTCGCCGAGGCCCCTGGCGCGCAAGTCCTGGAAGAAGGCCCGCACGGTCTCGACGTCCTCCTTCGAACCGGCCATCAACGCCAGCAGAACCTTGCGCCCGTCCTCGCCGATGCCCCAGGCGGCCAGAACCGCCTCGCGCCGCTGCGCCCGGCCGCAGCCGCTCGGCGATGCCGTCGACGAACAGATAGACGATCGCGTGTTCGGAGAGATCGCGCTGCGGAAACCCTCGTACTCGGCCCACAGCCGCTCGGTGATCTCGCTCACCGCCGCCCGCGACAGAAGCCGCTTGCCCGGCTCGTCGGTGAACGCGTCCTCGATGTCGCGCGTCGACAGCCCGCGCGCGTAGAGCTCGACCGCCAGCTCGCTCCAGTTCCTGCGTGCGGCCCGAAAGCGCCGCGCGCACCCCCGAGACAAAGGGCTCCGGCGTCTCGCGCACCTGCGGCGCCGAATAGTCCACCGCCCCCTCCGCCGTCTTCACCTTGCCCGTCCGATAGCCGTTGCGGTAGCCCGCCTTCTCGCCCTCGCCGCGCTCATAGCGTTCGCGCCCAAGCGCGTCGGCGACTTCGCCCTCCAGCGCCTCCTCGACGATCAGCCGCAGCGCCAGATGCACCAGGTCGCTCCGCCCGGCCGCCGTCCCCAGTTCTCCGTTCATCAAAGCGCGAAGCTCCTCGCGCGTGCGCTCAGGCGCGGATAGTCTCTCCATCGGGATGCTCCCTGGGGCCGACGGCGCCAACCGAAAGCCCGTTCTCCTGCTTCGATTCAGGCAGGGTGCATCCCAACCCCTTTTTCCAGCAAGCCTACGCCTTCACCGCGTCGCCGACGCAGTCCGCTTGCGTTCGCATTGCCGACGCGAAAGTTTCCCCGGAAAGGCGGCGGAAGCGTGCGACAGGGGTGAAACTGGCCCAATCGTCACGCCCGTTGCGTGATCGCCTCGATGCGAACATTCGTTTGTCCTGCGAACGCCATTCGCCGCCATTCAACTGTCTCGAGGGCGACGACGAGCGAATGGCCGCGTCTTCCTTCTGATGAAGCCTCGCGGCCGGCGGCTACGCTACGAACCCAAGCGCACGCTCGCAGGCACTAAAGCTCAGGCAATAGCGAAGATTCCGCCCTCCGTGCTTCGGTCGCGTGATCCGAAGACGAGGGCGGCGGGCGTCCCTGAGAGCGGCTGCAAGGTTGGGATCTGAGCCGTTCGTTTGCCATTCGAATGGCCAACTTCGCCAAACCCTCTCGCTTCGAATGAATGTTTCCCCTTTCGTCCTCGCAGGCGCTTAGGGCGCCGCTGAGAACGGACGCTGTGACTTCGCGAACTGACATCATAAACCTCGAACCGCTGGCATATTCGCTCGAGGATGTGCTGATCGTCATCCCGACCTCGCATTCGCAGCTGAATTTATGGCTCGCCAGCGGTGAGTTGCGCGCGGTCAAGGCCGGTCGGCGGACGTGGGTTTTGCGCGCCGACCTGATCGACTTTCTGTCGCGTTTGCCGGCCCGCGAAGCCGCAAACCCGTCCGAGCTAACTGCGCCTGCGTCCGCCTTGGCGCCGTCGACGACGGCGCCTGAAGCGACGGTCGAAAAGCGGGCGCCAATGATGGCGCGGTGCATCCCGCCGACCACGCTCATTCCATCCCCGTCGGCGAAGAGGCCGCCCCGCAAACGATAGGCAATCCCAATGGGGATTGCCGTTGGTTGAATGCAGTCATCCGCTCTTGAGCAGGCGAAAGGAACATGGCGATCACAGAGACAACGGACGCCCTCTGTGTGGCTTGGGACAATTCATGGGGCGAAGACAGTCGTTCCCGACAAGACGGAAAAGTACCCAAAGACGAAACTTTCGACCGTCGGCGCCGGTCGATCCCCAAACCTTAGCAGGCGAACAACGCAGTCACCGATCAAAACGCTTGAATGAAAGAAACCCCGAAACAGACGATGAAGAAAATCAGCCCACAACAAAATCAATTGTCGACCGACACGCTCAAGGTGACCGTCTCGGTTTACGCCCTGCGCCGCGTCGCGAAGGGGCTGGCCGGATTGCCGACCCATACGCGCAGGGGCGGCAAGATCGGCTTAGCCGTGATCGCTCGTGAGATCGGCGCCCAGAGCGTTTGGGCGCTGCACCCAATTCGCCAACACCTCGACGCCCTCGCGCGGGTGTACCGAGTTGAGGACCCTGGCGCGGCGGTTCGGGCCCGCGCCGTCGACGTTCTCCAAAAGCATTACGGCGCCCAGCCATTGCCGGGCCGCAGAGATCGCCCGCACTTGTCGCGCATCGCGAGCGAAACCGGCATCCATCGTTATCAACTCAACTCAACCGAATTCCGCGCCGCCATCGCCGCCTTGGTCGCCGCCAATGGCCTGACGAAGTTCGTTCCCGACGCGGAGAGCGAGATGGCGGCGCTCCACGCATTTGATCGTCGACTTCGCTGTGCCGGCGCCGAGCTGCCACGCCGCAAGAATGGACAGATCGCACTTGCGGCGATCTCCAAGGCGACCGGCGTGCCGACGCCGCGCTTGAAGCGGGGCGCGGTCGCCGCTGAGCTGGTGCGCCTAACCAACAATGATGACCTCCCAATACCCGGCGGACGGTCACCCACACCGGACGAACCGGCGAACAGCGTCACCAACGAAATCTCACCCCGAGCGAACGCTCGCTAACACGATGGAGTGTCCACATGTATGATCCCCCGCGCGATTTCAGCGACGAGCATGCCGATCGTCGCGATGGCGACCGTCCCCGCCGACGCGCAGCGCCGTCGAAACTGCGCTTCAAGCTCGAGGCGTTGATCCGCGACTTCGCCTTGACAGGCGTCAGCTTGCCGGCGCTCTCCGTCGCAGCCGCGACACCCGATGGTGCGGAGGACGATGACGAACTTTTCCGGCGCATCGATCTGCTGACGATCGCCGCGGGGCTGCACCCTGAGCGGGAGGACGACCTGACGGCCGAGCCGGCCCGATCGATCCTTATCGCCGGCGCCCGCCGGATCGGCGTCCGATCATGGCGCCGCCCTGCGCCCACCTTTCAGGATCTGCGCAAGGTCGTTGCTGGCCAGCTTGCGACGGCGCCGAACGACGACGCGTCGCCAGAGGCAACCGTCGAGGCGAAGGCGGCGCTCGCCGCCCTCGACGCCGCCCTTATGGCACTGGTCTTGCCGGACACGACGCAGCTTGCCGCCGTCTTTGGCGCCGAGCCGCATTTCATGTCGGTGAAAGCCGCGCTGATCGACGCTCTCCAGACACCAGGCGAGCGCGATCGAGTTGGCGCCGACCTTGATCGACTCCGCTGGCATGCAACCGCCCTGATCGACGATCATCGGCGCGCCGAGGGGTTCTCGGCATACTTAAGAGTCTTGATCGAACAGTCAGGCCTTTCGTTGTTAAAGGTCTCGCAGCTCAGCGGCGTCAACATCGTCCGCCTCAGGGGTTTCTGCAGGGATGTGCAGCCGCGCCTTGATATGAGAGAGATCGTTGGCCGCCTCGAACAAACCCTGGGCGTCGCGCGCGACGCGCTGTGGTCCCGCGTCAGATCGTCGACACGAATTATCGCCGTCGACGACGACGTCTACACCGAGGCGATCCGCCAAGAGTTGAAATCGGCGCGCCTGCCGCCAGAAATCTTCCCTCACGACTGGAATGCGCTAGACGCAGACGCCAAGCGCGAGGTCCTTGACTGGCTCAGAACTGAGATCATGCAGGCGACGCCATACCGTCGCCTTCTGCGTCACGCGCGCTGCGAGCAACTCCCCCACGCCGACCTACCCGGAAAGATGGCCGACGACTTTGCGGCGCTGAGCAAATTCAAAACGGTCGCCGTCCCGCGAGAGAAATTTCCACGCGAGAAGAAGGTCAGAGCCGAAGGCCGCATGGCGACCACTCATGGCGGCCATTGGCGTCAAACCAGCGGCACTCATGCGCTCAACAACATCAAACGCATGGTGACTGTGGCCAAAGAGATTAGCAAGGCGGCGGATGACGACGCTTGGCTGACAGAGGGGGGGCTCGGCTATCTCATCAACCCCGATTTCCAACGCGACGTTGGCGAGTACATTGCCCGGCAGCGATGTGAGAGACTCGTCGCGGTCGACGCTTTTGGTCAGCTTGGCTACCCGAAGCCGCCCGACGGCTTGGTCTACATCCTGGATGACGCCAATCGACTCGAAATCATGTTGGGCTACTTCAACCCGACCACCGGCTATTTCTACCATCATCCGCCGGCGCTCGTCGCCATCCCAGGGCTGATTTCTCAGGATTGGGTTGACGAAGCGCGCGCCGACTGGCCGGGGACCGTCAAGTCTTCGCTGCAGGAACTCCGCAACGTCATCGACTACATCAAGCGCTGCGCGATGGTGGTGCGCGACCCATGGCTGCCCATTGACGGCATTCTCGACCTCGACCGGCCGTTGGAGCCCGTCCTGCGAGCCGTCGACCAATTCGAACGGGACCGCCCCGCCGTGTTCGGTCTCCCGTGGGCGACCGCACGACACGACCAAACGCACCTCATCTTGATGATGCTCATGGAAGCGAAACTGCGCCGCGCCAATTATCCAAAGATCACCTGGCGTCGGGACAACACCGGACATCTGAGGTGGAATTTCAAGGGGCACTGGGGAGCTGCACATACCCCAAACCGAGCTCAAAAATGAAGACAGTTCAGCCCTTCCGAAAAAGCGCGCCGATCTTATCATAGTACTCAAAGATCCCGCCCTTGTGCGCGCTATCGAGCGTTGGCTCGGAACCGTTGACCCCAAGACCGGAAAAGTCGACGAGTTTGGCGCGTCGCGCAGAGTGCTGCATGGCGAGGATTGCGGCGACGCCTTGTTCCCTGGTGACGGGCAACCAGCGATCTCGGACTCCGCCATTTCATCCATCGTCTACAAATTCACCGCCGAGTATCTAGTGAAATACCCCTGGAGCGAGCGCGGGATCGAAGGGGTACTGCCCTTCGGTCCGCATGCCGTTCGCGACATCGTCGCCACGCACATGATCAAGACGACCGGTAGCATTCACAGGGCCGCGCAGGCCTTGTTCGATACGGTGGCAACGCTCATGAAACACTATGCGCGGTTCACCTCGCGGGAAATATCGGAGCGCACGAGCGACACCATCCGCAACTCGGTTGACCGCTCCTGGCCGACCCGTGACGAAAATGACGAGGGTAAGGACGCCGTGCGCGACGACTAGCGGCGCGCGCCAAGCGATGGCGCCGGTGGTCTCAAATGGGTGATCGTCAGCGGCGGCAGGCCCCGATCATGCTCCATTCCTTCAAGCCGCGGGACCAGTTGGGCCTCACCTTCGTCCCGCCTCAAGCGGACGATTGCAGCATCATCATCTTGTCGAGCGCCCGCCACGCAAACCCTCAGGGGATCAGATGATCTTGGTTCGACATGATCGACCTCCTAGGGCAGCTCGCCGAAAAGCGCCTCCAGCACATCATCCAAGCTCGCCAGGAGCCGAAAGTTCTCGGCCGGTACAAGACGATGATTTTTCCGCTGCGGGCGCTCGCCATCTTTGTTGCGCGTCGCGCGCATCGGACTGGGATAGGCGTCGATCGACGGAAGCTTTTTACCAGGCGCAGCCCCAAACCAAAAGAACGGCCCCATGTCGAGTTTATCTGACAAGCTGATCCAGAGCACGCATCCGCTCGGTTTGCCGGCGAGCGCGACTGAGATCGAAACGTCGCCGGGTTTGGTCGACCTGCCCGTCTTCAGCTGAATGTGTCGGACGATGTCGCCACGCGCCATGACCAAGTCATAGCCGTGCGCGTCGAATTCGGAGCGCAGCACCTCGACGTCGACCACGCCGCGGCGCCAGAGCGCGCGCAACACCTCGCCGACGAATACGTGCTCGACGATGCGCTCGCGTAGGGTTGAGTTCTTGAAATGAGCGGTCGGGTCCATCCTGAACATTCACCTCGGGCACAACACGCGGCAGGCGACAACGTCATGCTCGTGTCCTGATCATTAGACCAAACCACACTCTAGATTCATTGAAATGCAATTGCAGGCGAGTGCTTGAAGTTAAATCCCGAAAGACTTGCCGTTGATAGGCAAGTCTGAG
>CAVWKL010000053.1:0-10119 GCA_963755075.1 uncultured Alphaproteobacteria bacterium | reverse complement strand
TACTTGGTTGGTGCGCGGCAAGCTGCGCCGCCGCGCGCGTGACCTGGCGCAACTCTTCCGGCTCGAGAAGCTTCAGCAAGCGCGTCGCCGGCGGCTTGCCCATCGCAAGCAGGAGCGCAGCGGCCTTCTGCGCGCCGGCGAAAATGCGCGCCTCGTCAGTCCGGTCGGCGGCCGAATCCGTCGTCATCGCGCTTGCCTCCTCTTAAGCGGCGCGATCGTCGCGCGAACTGGCGACGATCTCGATCAGAGAAACGCCGTAGCGAGCGCTATCCTCGTCGACCAGCACGACTTCGCCGCGCGCGATCACTCTGCCGTTCACCACGACGTTGACGGGATCGCCGACTTTCTGGTCCAGGGAAATGACCGCCCCGCGCCCGAGCTTCATCAAGCTTGCGACCGGCATTGTGGTCGCCCCGAGCACGACCTGCACGGTGACGGGAATCGACAGAATGGCGTCGTACTTCGGCGGGCTCGACGGCGACGCGCCGGACGCGGCCTCCGGGTCTCGCAATCCGCTTTGCGGTTGAAGAATATCATCCATGGCCCAACGTTTCTTTCCTCGGTTTGCCCTCGCGTCTGCCAACGCAAGCCGGTTAATGGACGGACGTCGCCTCGACGGGATCGCCGTCCAGGTCGATCGGATCCTCGATTTCGAGCGAGTAGCGGCCTTCCCCTTGGCCGAGTTTGCACCAGAACATTTGGCGCCCGGCGCACTCGAGCCGAACGCGGCCCATGCCGGCGCCGTGCAAGGCCAGCACCTGCCCGACGGCCAGGTCGGCGATGTCGCCCAGCGTCATTTCCAACTCGTCCAGCACCGCGGTGACGGCGATCCGCGCCTTGGTCACGCCGACTTCCAATTGGCGCGCCCACCGCGGATCGACCGCCGCCGATTCGCTTTCCGGATCAAAGGAAAGGTTCTTGCGGATGGGCGCCAGCAACGATTGCGGCACAAGGAGGGTGAGGGCGGCGGGGCCCGCCGGCGTCTCGATTGTCAATCGCGCCGCGACGGCCGGCATGTCGCGGCGTCCCAAGGCGTGGACGTCGACGAGCGTTTCCAGACGTTCGAACGTCAACCCGAGGGTCGCGATCTGAGCGAATCCTCTGTCCAGCGCCGCTCCCAAGCGGCGGGCCAGTTCGGCGACAAGGCTCATTTCGATCGTCGTCGGGGCGCGATTCAGTCGTCCGGTCGCCGCCGCGTCGCCATTCGTTTGCGCCTCATTGCCGAAAATCGCGGGGATGATCGTGTCGATGACGCCGTGTTCGAAAATCATCAGCAAGCGCGTGTCGAATTGCTCGCAATGCAGCACCGCGGCGATCCGGCCTTCGCAGTCGCTCATGAATTCAAATAAGGTCGTCCGCTTCGTCTCGTCGATCGTTCCCGGCAAACTGGTCTTCCAAAACGGCGCAATCGCCTCCGGCACGTTGAGCGCGAATTGCGCGAGGGCGAAGGCGAGCCCGGGCATTCGCTCCAGCGAAAGTCCCGGGGTGTCGGGCTGCGCGCTATGCAGCCAAGTCGCCGCCGTCGCGCTATCGCGTTCCTCGACCGCCATCGATTAGGCCGCTTCCTTGATCGTCGCCTCCGCCGCAGCGGGCGCGGGGCCGGCGATGGTTTCGTTCTCGACGGTGTCGATCGTCGGGCGCTCTTTGGAAGGAATGGTCTTGCGCCCGAATTCGACCGCCACCTGCGGCATCGCGCCGTTCATGAACGCCAGCAGACTTTGTTTGACCAGGGTGAAGAGGCGGAGCTGACTCTGCCGAACGGTTTTGATCTTCAACGCGATCGGGCCGAAGATCGAGTAGGACGTGAAAATGCCGGAGAACGTTCCCACCAGCGCGGCGCCGATCAGCCCGCCGAGCACGTCCGGCGATTGGTCCAAGGCGCCCATGGCGTGAACGACGCCGAGCACGGCGGCGACGATGCCCAATGCAGGCAAGGCGTCGGCGACCGCCTCGAGAGCGTGCACCGGCTTGTAGCGATCATAGGCGAGCGTCTCGATCTCCTCGTCCATCAAGGCTTCGATTTCATGGGTCTTGGCGTTGCCGATGATGATGAGCCGGCCGTAGTCGCAAATGAAGGTGAGAAGATCGCCGTTGGCGAGCAGCCGCGGAAATCCCTTGAAGATCGGCGACTCCCTGGGATTGTCGAAGTGCCCCTCGACTTCGCCGCGCGACTTGCCGCGCAATTCGCGCATCAGCGCGTGCATGGCGCTGAGGACGTCGAGAAAGTCGCGCGGCTTGGGCACTTTGTCGGTCGCCGCCTCGACGACCGCCTTGCCGCAGTCCTTGATTGTCGCCAACGGGTTGGCGACGATGAAAATCCCGAGCGCGGCGCCGAGGATGATGAGGAATTCGAACGGCTGAAAGAGAACGATGAGATGGCCGCCCAGCGCCCCGTAGCCGCCGAGAATGCTGCCGACGGTGATGATCAGTCCGATGATGAAATTCATGGCGCGCTCCGGTCGATCGGCGTCGTCGAAGTTGCAGCCGAAAACTTACGCCAGGCTGTTTTTCCGTGGTCAGCTTCAAGCAAGGCGTGGGGTTAATCTTCGTCGGCGGGCCGGCCGCGTTGCGGCCTGCGCCAAATCGCAGGTCACGGTATGCAGAACGGTCTTTACGTCGCGTTATCCGCACAGGTCGCATTAGAACGACGCCTGGAGACGGTCGCCAACAATGTCGCGAACATGAACACGCCCGGCTACCGCGCCGAAGGCGTGACCTTCGAGACGGAACTCGCCAGGGCCGGCGGGAACAATATTGCTTACGTTTCAAGCGGATCGCCATTCGTTTCGCGGCAGACCGGCGCCGCGATCAAGACCGGCGATCCGTTCGACGTCGCCGTGCAAGGCTCAGGCTGGCTGGCGTTCAGCACCGCCGATGGGATCGCCTACACGCGCGACGGCCGCATGCGCATGTCCGACTCCGGCGCGCTCGAAACTCTCAACGGCCATCCGGTGCTCGACGCCGGCGGCGCGCCGATCCTGCTCAACCCGGCGGCCGGCACGCCGACGATTTCCGGCGACGGCATGATCGCTCAGGACGGCAAGCAAATCGGCGCGATCGGTCTCTTCGTCATCGACGACGACGCCAAGCTGACGCGCACCGACAACTCCGGCGTCATTCCCGACAAGGCGGCGACGCCGATTCTCGACTTCACGAAAAACGGCATCATGCAGGGGTTTGTCGAGGGCGCCAACGTCAATCCGGTCCAGGAGATGACCAAGCTGATTACCGTGACGCGCGCCTTTGACGGCGTCAATCAGCAAGTGACGCAGACGGAGGCGTCGCTGCAAGACGCCATCAAGACGCTTGGCGCTTCGAGCTGAGCGAGGCGCAGAACCGAAAACGACATTGGGCTTGGCGCATGAGCGTGAATAGCGAACCTTCCGACCGACCCCCGACGGCGCTCGATCGACTCGCGGACCGGGTGACCTGGGCCGCCAAGGCCTTGCCGCGAACCCGGGTCAGCGGCTTGGTGACCGAAATCGCCATGTCGCACTACCGGGTGGCGGGGCTGTCGCGCTTCTTGAGACTTGGCGAATGCGTCAGCGTCGACGTGGGCGATCGCGTCCAACTTGGCGAGGTCGTCAGGATCGAGGACGCCGCCGTCACCCTGAAGCCGTTCGACGCGCGCTGCGACGCGGCGATCGGCGCGCGCGCCTATCGGGCCGAGACGCTCGCGCTGACGCCGCATCCCGATTGGAAAGGTCGGGTGATCGACGCGCTCGGGCGTCCAATCGACGGGGGCGGCGACCTCACGCTCGGCGACCGCGCCATGCCGCTCGACAGCGAGCCGCCGCCCGCCTTGCGGCGGGCGCGCGTCAAGGCGCCGATCAAGTCGGGAATTCGCGTCATCGACTTCTTCACCCCGCTTTGCGCCGGCCAGCGCATCGGCATTTTCTCCGGGTCTGGAGTGGGCAAATCGACCTTGCTGTCGATGCTGGCGCGCGCGCCCGATTTCGATACGGTGGTGATCGCGCTCGTCGGCGAACGCGGTCGCGAGGTGCGCGAATTCCTCGACGACACGCTCGCCGCGAACCGCCAATCGGCGATCGCCGTCGTCTCCACCGGCGACGAGAGCCCGATGATGCGGCGCCTGGCGCCGAGAACCGCGATGGCGGTCGCCGAGTATTTTCGCGACCGCGGCGAGGCGGTGCTGCTGATCGTCGATTCGGTGACGCGCTTTGCCCATGCGGCGCGAGACGTCGCGCTGGCGGCCGGCGAGCCGGCGGTGGCGCGCGGCTATGCGCCGAGCGTCTTCAGCGATCTGCCGCGTTTGCTCGAGCGCGCCGGCCCCGGCGTCGAAGGCTCGGGCTCGATCACCGGCGTGTTCTCGGTTCTGGTGGACGGCGACGACCACAACGACCCGGTCGCCGACAGCATACGCGGCACGCTCGACGGCCACATCGTGCTCGATCGGGCGATCGCCGATCAAGGGCGTTTTCCCGCGGTCAACATTCTAGCGTCGGTTTCCCGCCTCTCCCATCCCAACCGGACGCCGGAGCAGCGCAAGCTGGTGGCGAAGCTGCGTTCGCTGATCGCCCGCTACGAGGAAACGCGCGACCTACGCCTGATGGGCGGCTTTACGCCCGGTTCCGACCCTCTGCTCGATCAAGCGGTGAAATCCGTGCCGCGCATCTACGACGCGATGACCCAGTCGCTGTCCTCGCCGCCCTGCCAGGACCCGTTCATCGAACTGGCGGCGGCGCTGCGCAGCGACGCCAAGCCCGACGATCCGGCCGAACACTTGGCCGGCTGACGCCGGCTTGGCCGGGCTTACGAAAGCCGAATGCATGAAATTGTTCGAATTCGCCAGATCTCGCCCGACCGCCTCGAGAGCGCCACAGCGCGCGATCGTCAAGGCCCTCGGCGATTTCGCGCTCGTCGGCGCCGGCGCGGCGATCGCGTTCGGTTCGGTCGCCTTCGCCGCCGCGATGTTTCTCCAAGACAATCACACGCCCCGGATCAACGGGATGCAATATCTCGCGATTTTCGCCAAGCCGAGGGGGACGTCGCGGCCCAACCCCGCCGATTCGCCGGTCGTCGCGGCGGCGGCGGCGCGCCGCGACGCCGACAACGCCGTCGACATGACCCCGACCGGGTCGGTTCCCCACGACGCGGCTGGGGCGGCCCCGACCGGATCGCGCCCCCAGGATCCCGTCGACATGGCGCCGACCGGGTCGGTCGTTCGCGGCGCGCCCGGCGAATCGACTCCCGACGGAGGGTATCGGATTCTGGCGGTCGAGCCGGGCATGGCGTGGTTGAGCAAAGGGGGCGAGATTCGCGTCGTCAAGCCCGGAGACGTCGCGCCGGGCCTCGGACGCGTGGCGTCGATCGAGCGACGCGGCGGGCGCTGGATCCTGGTCGACGAAATGGGCGCGACGCTGCTGACGAGCGACGACTCGGCGACGAAAGACCCGGGCGCCGAGGATGGGCCGTTCTCGCGCCGAATGATATTCGGCGGCGATTGACCGCCCACGACCGCCCTGGCGCGGTTCCGCCGAGCCTCGTTACGGCGCGCGCCGGCGCCCCGCGAGCGCGTTCTGGGCGCGGTCGAGGAGCATATTCGCGATCGCCACGCGTCGGTTGGCGAGATCGCGCGGCACGTCGGGACGACGGTCCGGGTGGTTGTTCCACATGAATCGACGCCGCGCCCGATTGAGTTCGCCGTGGGTGAGCGCGTTCGTCAGGCCGAGTTCGGCGGCGATCGCGGCGGGGTCGTCGCTCGGCGCGCTCGCCGTTTTGGCCGCTCCGGCGGCGCTCGACGGCTCCGTGATCCAGTCGAGCGCTTGATCCCAACGCTCAGCGGCGGCGAATTCCTTGTTCGCGTCGGATCCGATCGGCGGGGCGAAGCTGTCGAAGGGATGCCCGAGCGTCTTGCCGAACCGCCCGAATCGCCGCTCCGAATCGTCGGCGCGCACGACCTCGTCCAAGACTTGGCTGAAAGTCGAGTTCTTCCCCCGCCCCGGAACCTCCAACTCGGCACAATCGTTCTTCAACCCTCGACCTCACATGCGCTCTCGCCGGCGAAATCGACCAAGACCCGATTTCTCCCACTCTCTTTGGCTTCGTAGAGCTTGGCGTCGGCGCGCCGAAGCAAGTCCTCCGCCGACTCGGCGCCGTCGAATCGCGCGACGCCAAACGAAGCCGTCACGGCGCCGATGCGCTCGCCGCTCGCGGCGACCATCCATCGTTTGCCCTCGAGCTGCTTGCGGATCTGGTTGACCGTGGCGCTCGCCTCTTCGAGCGGGGTGTCGGGAAAGAGAATGGCGAACTCCTCCCCGCCGAATCGCGCCGCGATATCCTCGCTCTTGATGCTCATCATCAGGAGTTCGGCAAACAGCTTCAGCACCATGTCGCCGGCGACATGGCCGAACTTGTCGTTGATTCCTTTGAAATGATCGATATCGGCGAGGGCGATGCACAGTTCGTCGCCGACGTCGCGAGCTCTCGCCACCTCCTCCGCGAGCGCATTGTCGAAGAAGCGCCGATTGCTGAGCGCGGTCAACCCGTCGCGATTGCTGATTTCTTCGGCCTTGGTGAGGCTCGAGCGCAGGCGCATGATCTGAAATCGCGAGTGTTCGAGTTTCTCAGATAGGATGTTCACCTTATTTTGCATTGCGCGATTGTCGTTGATCAGCGTGAGAACGATCTCGTGGATCGTATCGTAGGAATCGCTTCGCGAAAGCTTACGATCGGCGCCCGCCAAAGACTCTTGAAACTTGGCGCCCTCGGCGAATTGATCCTGAATCAGCTTGAGAACGTGCGCGAGCGTGGCGTCGACGTTTTGCTCGAAATCCCGTCGCTGCCTTGCCGCCACGCGTTCGGCCACGTGATCGGATTGCCGGTCTGGCGCCGACCCGGAGCCGCTGACCGCGAGGCCGATCGTGCTGACGCAAATCAGGCCGAGCACGTAAGCCTCGGCGCGGGAATCGTTTCGCGCCTCCGCGGCGGCGAGCGCGCTGAGGACCATGAAGGCGAGAACCCCGCCTGCCTGAACCGCCCGCTTGGCTTGAGAGGAGAGGGTCATCTGGGGCTCACGACGAATCGACTTCGAGCCGACGACGCGGCGCGGGGCGAACGCCCGATCCTGCAAAGGGCCAATGCCGGCATGAGGAGGCGATCCTTCGCTCTGACGCTGAAGCGGCCAGCATGGCTGCGACGGCGCGTCGCATCGCGAGGGCGCGCCGATGCGATGGGATACGTCCGATTCATTCGGACCGAGGAAACCTCGCTCAAATGCATTACCGTTTCGTTATTTACCGCTCTCGAAATCCACAGATCCGGCTTTCGCCGCCTCGGCGCGAGGGACGCGGCGCGGGCTGAGGCGCGACCAATTGTCGCAGCGTCGGGCGGCGCGGCGAAACGTTTCCTGCCGATCGGGCCGCGAGCCCGCCGGACGGGAGCGCGCCGCTCATTTGCAGAATTCGCGCGCGTTCGGCGTCCACTGTCCCAATCCGCTCGCCACCATGTTGCCGATAACCGTACAAACATAGGCCTTCTGCGCTCTCGGATTGTCCGGGCCGGCGTTGTATCGCGCGACGGCGAGGGTCCAATTGCCCTCTTGCGCTTTGAGTTCCTTCAAGTAGCCCGCCGCGTATTCGACGTTGCGCGCCGGATCGAACATCTCGCTGAGCGAATTGAAATGCGATGCATGCCAATGATGATTGATCTGCATGCAGCCCACGTCGATGAGCTTGGCGCCGTGCGCGCGTTCGAAGGCGAACCGCGCCAAGGCTTCGTCCAGCGTCGTCGAATGGACCGCGCGCCCGTCGACGTTCATGTCGTAAGGACTGAGCGTGCCGCGCTGGCCGGTTTCGGTAAGGCCGACGGAATAGAGAATATTCAACGGTATGCCGTTCACGTGTGCGGCTCGCGCCATCTCCTGCTCGCAGAGCTCCGCCGGCGCCGCCTGCGTGAGCGCGGCGCTACACAAGCAGATCGCCAAACCCGCGACGAGCGGTCGAAGACGACGTCGAGGCCTGACGGTTCCACCGGTTCGCCGCGTTTTCGCGGCGAGAGGCCTGCTGGTCGTTGCCTTGAGACGGCCGATTGGGATCGCCTTGCGCATTATCCTGGCTTCCGGATTTCTGATCTGACGCATTGTTGCTCTCGGCGCCGGTCTGACTCGCCGCGGTCGGTTTGGCGATCAGGATTTCAATCGACTGCGCGCTCAGCCCCAACCGGTCGGCGATCGCGCTGCGCTCGCCCTCTATGGCCTTCAACGTGCTCGGCTGCGCGACTTCCACGACCACCGACAATTGGCCCTCCGCCAGGCGCATCTTGACCGACACCGAGCCGAGATGGGCCGGATCGAGATCGATCTGCAGTTCCTTGACCGCTTGCCCGCTGGCGCCGGCGGATGTCGAGGCGGCGGGCGTTGTCGGCGCCGTCAGCGCGCTCGCCTCCTCGGCGAGGCGGTCGGGCAGTTGGTCGACCGCGATCGCGCCAGCGCCGATGGCGGCGGCGGCGTCGCCGGAGACGGCGGCGCTGGACGAAGCGGCGAGGCCGACGGATGGGTCGGAACCGGCGGCGTGCGGCGCTCCGGCGCCGCTCGAGCCTGATCGCTTTTCGCCCCAGGTCTCGCGCCGCGTCGTCGCCGCGGCGGCGTCGTCGGCCCCAGCGCTCGCCGCAGTCTCGGACCCGGCCAAGGCCGTCGCGGCGAAGCGCGCTTGCGAGCGCCAGACCGGATTCTTGGCTTCGCTTCGGGCCGCGCTGTCAACCCCGAGATAGGTGCGCGATCGTATCGCGGTGAGGCCGAGCGAGGTGACGCCGCTCGCCAGCGATTGCGCCGTCAGCGTCGCATCGGCGCCGCCGGCAAGCGCGAGGCTCGCCCCCCCGCCCTTCTCGACCGTCGGCGCCGCGGCCGAACTCGCGCCCGAGGCGCGCCAGCCGCCGGCGGACAACGAAGCCGGCGCGCCCATCGTAGCGAGCTTGGAAGCGCTTTGCTGCGCCGCGGTCGCGAGCGACCCGAGACCGGCGTAGGCCAGCCCCGCGAGCGTCACATTCGTCTCCGCGCCTTGTTGGGTCGTCGATGCCGCAGTCGCCGAATCGTCGACCGATCGATCGGAATCGCCGCCGGCGGCCCGTCCCCCGGAGGCGCGCGACAGCCCGACGCCGGCCGACGAGCCCAGCGCGCCGAAAACGAGCCCGGCGAGGCCCGAATCGATCGAAGGCGATGCGCTCGATTTCGCCGCGCTGTCGGTGGGCGCGATTTCGCCTTGCGCGGTCGCGGCCGGGTGTGCGTTGGCTTGCAGCTCTTCGTGCTCGAGCGCGCTGACGAAGGCGGCGAACTTCGAGCCGCCGGCCGAGCTGCCGCCGTGGCCGAGCTGCTGCTCGGCGGGCGGCGGCGCGCCGGCGGTCGAGGCGCTCAGTGCTGAAACGCTCATAGGTTTCCTTTCTCGCCGACGCCCGCAAGGGCGGCGGTTCGCTTTATCGCGGCCTCGGCGAGGGCGATCACCCCCGCCGCTGCGTCGTTTCCGCTCGACGCCGCCGGCGCGGCCTCGTCGCGCCCCGGTTCGACCCCGGTGGGCGGTTCACGCAGATACGCGGCGACGCTGCGAACAGCCAGCCGATGGGCTTGGTCGGCCTTGTCCAGAGCAATATTCGTCTATGCCGCCGCTCGACCTTTTACGACGTATTGCTCGCGAAAGCTCCTCTACGAGCCTATTCGAGATTTAGGCCTGGATTTCGAGAACTTCGAACAGATATTCGATTTGGTTGAACGCCACACGGGACGGTCGCCTCATATGATTCAGTTTTACGGGCAGCGACTGGTCGAACTCGCCGCCGAGCAAGGCGAACGGCGCGTGTTGATCCGCCACGTTGACCAACTCAAATGGGACCATCAGACCGCTTGCTTTTTCCTGAGCCCGCTAGACGACCTGAAGCACCAACCGGTCGCCCATGTCATGGCTCTGGCACTTCTGAAATCAGACCTCGGTCCAATAACTCCGATCACTATACAAGACCTGGGCCGGCTACATGGGTTCACGATCCCACACAGCGAGGCCATCGAGATTGGCGACGTTCTGGTGATTCAGAACATTCTTTTGTGGGCCGATGGTGGAGGATACCGGATCGCTAATCAGGCGTTACCGGAATACGCGGGCAAGATGGGGT
>CAVWKL010000052.1:0-9306 GCA_963755075.1 uncultured Alphaproteobacteria bacterium | reverse complement strand
CTCTCTCTCTCTCTCTCTCTCTCTCTCTCTCTCTCTCTCCTCTCTCTCTCCTTCCTCCCTCCTCTCCCTCCTCTCTCTCTCTCTCTCCTCTCCTCTCTCTCTCTCTCCTCTCTCTCTCTCTCTCTTCTCTCTTCTCTCCTCCTCTCTCTCCTCTCTCTCCCTCCTCTCTCTCTCCTCCCTCTCTCTTCTCCTCTCTCTCCTCTCTCTCTCTCCTTCTCTCTCTCTCCTCCTCTCCTCCTCCTCCTCCTCCTCTCTCCTCTCTTCTCTCTCTCCTCTCTCTCTCTCTCTTCCTCCCCCTCTCCTCCTCTCTCTCCTCTCTCCTCTCTCTCTCCTCTCTCTCTCTCTCTCTCTCTCTCTCTCCTCCTCTCTCTCTCTCTCCTCTCCTCCTCCTCTCCTCTCTCTCTCTCTCTTTTCCTCTCTCTCTCTCTCCTCTCTCCTCCTCTCTCTCTCCCTCCTCTCCTCCTCTCCTCCTCTCGCTGAGGTCGCCACCCGGCGCTCTCGGACCGCGCGCGGGAGATTAACGTAACCAACGAGGGCGGGTTGGACGGCACCTGCCGCCTGCTCAAGAACATCATGGGGCTCGGCTGGTCCAGCAGTGCAAACGCGCCTTCGACGCCCGTGGCCGGAAGTTCGATACGCCGAACTGGCCAAACTCGCCGGCGAGGCGGCCCCGCTACGATCCCTGGTGGACCCGGACGACCCGCGCTTCTTCCAGGCCGCGAACATGCCCAAGGCCATTCAGGATTTCTGCAAGGAAACCAAACAGCCCGTGCCCCGGACGGTTCCGGCGCTCGTCACCGCGGTCGTCGCCACGGTTTCGGTGGAATGGGCGATCAACCCGGCGTTCATGAAGGAAGTCGGCGCGTTCCTGAATGAATCCGGCGCCTTGTCGCAGATCTATCGCGAATCGGAATGCATCGCCCTGCTGCGCGAAGCCGACCTGACGGCCGGCGACCTCTCGCAAGGCGCGCGTTTGTTGCGCTCGAACCCCGATTTGTTTCGCAGTTACCTCGGCGCGCGCGCCCATGCGCTCGGCTTTACGGCGGCCGCGGTGATCAAGTCCGACGGGTCGGTGACGGTTATGGCCGCCGGTTCGGACCCGAAGTTGATCGCCAAGCCGGAAGCTGCGGACTTCGCGGCGGCCGCGGCGCGACAGTCCTACTGCGGCCTGTTGGGCGCTGGCGACGTATTCGTCGCCATGCGGCCGATCGACGGTCTCGCGGACAGCTTCTTCTACGCGGCGCGCTCCTTCGACCCGAAGTCGGACGCCGTGGCGCGAAACGCCTCGCGCGTCTCGGCGATTTTCGCCAATTTCGAGGCGCATCGGCACAACATCGAGTTGGGATTCGCCAGCGTGTTCGTGATGCTGTCGCTGACGATGCTGATTTCGGCGGTGTGGATGGGGCTGACCTTCGCCAATCAGCTCGTCGGGCCGATTCGGCGCCTCATCCGCGCCACCGACGAAGTCGCCTCCGGCAATCTCTACGTTCAGGTGCCGACGCGCCGTTCCGAAGGCGACCTCGGACATCTCGGGGAAACATTCAACAAAATGACCATGGAGTTACGTCTGCAGCGCAACCGCCTGACGGCCGCCAACGCGCTCAATGACGAGCGGCGCGCGTTCATCGAGGCGGTGCTATCGGGCGTGCCGGCCGGCGTGCTCGGCGTCGGTCCCGACGGCGTCATCACCGTCAGCAACGCCGCCGCCGAGCGCTTGCTATCTGCGAGCCCGACCCCGACGGGGCTGGTCGGCCGGCGCGTCGAAGACGTCTTTCCTCGGCTCGCGCAGATCTTGTCGGAAGCGCGATCGACGAATCTGAAGCTGCATCAGGGGCAAGCGACGCTGTTGCAGCACGGCCGCGAGCGCTTGCTCAACGTGCGCGTGACCGGGGATCCGCAGCGCGGCGATCAGGGGAGCGTGATCACGCTCGACGATATCAGCGAACTCGTCACCGCCCAGCGCAGCGCCGCTTGGGCCGACGTCGCCCGCCGCATCGCCCATGAAATCAAGAATCCGTTGACGCCGATCCAGCTGTCCGCCGAGCGGCTGAAGCGGCGTTACGGTCGCCTGATCGTCGACGGCAAGGATGTCTTCGATCAATGCACGGACACGATCATCCGCCAGGTCGACGACATCAAGCGCATGGTCGACGAGTTCTCCTCTTTCGCCCGTATGCCCAAGGCGCGCCCCACTCGCGACAATCTCTCCGACTGCGTGCGCCAGGCGATGTTCCTCATGCGCATCGGCCGGCCGGAGATCGCGATCGAGGACGAATTGCCGCAGGCGCCGGTGATGGCGGAATTCGACCGGCGGTTGATCTCGCAGGCGTTGACCAATGTGCTGAAGAACGCCACCGAGGGCATCGACGCGCGAGACTCGAGCGAGGAGGGCGGGCGAATCGTCGTCGCCTTGCATTGCGACGCCGACGGCTTTGCGCGGATCGCCGTCAGCGACAACGGCAAGGGATTTCCCGGCGAGGACCGCCACAAGCTGGTCGAACCCTATGTGACGACGCGCGCCGAGGGCACCGGGCTCGGCCTGCCGATCGTCATGAAGATATTCGAGGACCACCATGGCGGCGTCGAGTTGCTCGACGGCTTGCCGCGTCCCGATGGCGGCCATGGCGCGCAAGTCTTGATGACGCTGCCCATTCGCGCCGCCGAAGCGCCGGCCGCCGGTTCGCCCGGCGACGCCCCTCACCAGACCGTCGGGTCATTATGATGATCGCTGATATCTTGATCGTCGACGACGAAGACGACATTCGTGAACTCGTCTCCGGGATTCTCTCCGACGAAGGGCACGCCACGCGGCTGGCGCGCAATTCTGATGAGGCCCTCGCCGCGATCGAGGCGCGCCGGCCGCAATTGGTGCTGCTCAACATCTGGCTGCAAGGCTCGCGATTGGATGGCCTGCAATTGCTCGAGATCGTCAAGCAGCAACACCAGAACGTGCCGGTGGTGATGATTTCCGGCCACGGCAATATCGAGACCGCCGTGGCCGCTATCAAGCTGGGCGCATACGATTTCATCGAAAAGCCGTTCAAGGCGGATCGGCTGATCCTGGTCGCGGAGCGCGCGCTGGAAACATCCCGCCTCAAGCGCGAAGTGAACGATCTCAGGGCGCGCGCCGGCGCGGTCAATCGCATGGTCGGCGCGTCCTCCGCCATCACGAACTTGAAGCGGATCGTCGAGCGGCTCGGCCCGGCCAATTCGCGCGTTCTCATTTCCGGGCCCGCCGGGGCCGGCAAGGAGCTGACCGCGCGGCTGATCCACGCCCATTCGGTGCGCGCCGAAGGGCCGTTCGTCGTTCTCAACGCGCCGACGATCACGCCGGAAAACATGGAGAGCGAACTTTTCGGCATCGAGGCGGGCGGGGACCGCTCGCGCCGCGTCGGCGCGCTGGAAGAGGCGCATGGCGGCACGCTTTATCTCGATGAAATCGCCGACATGCCGCTGGAGACTCAGGCGAAGGTTCTGCGCGTGCTGGTCGACCAGAACTTTCAGCGCGTCGGCGGCTCGGCGCGCGTCCATGTCGACGTTCGCATCATTTCCTCGACGACCCGCGATCTGGCGCAAGCGATCACCGACGGGCAATTCCGCGAGGATCTCTTTCACCGTCTCTCGGTCGTCCCGATCCGCGTTCCCTCGCTCGCCGAACGCCGCGAGGATATTCCCGAACTGGTGCAGTATTTCATGGAGCAGGTCGCCGCGACCATGGGCTTGCCGCCGCGGCGCATCGCCGCCGACGCCATGGCGGTGCTGCAATCGCACGACTGGCCCGGCAACATCCGCCAGTTGCGCAACAACATCGAACGGTTGATGATTCTGGTCGCAGGCGATCCCGAAGCGGAAATCACCGCGGCGATGCTGCCGGCCGAAGTCGGCGCGCTGGTGCCGGCCATTCCCACCGGCGTCGGCGGCGAGAAATTGATGAGCATTCCGCTGCGCGAGGCGCGCGAGGTGTTCGAGCGCGAATACCTGATCGCGCAGATCAACCGCTTCGGCGGCAATATCTCTCGCACCGCCGAATTCATCGGCATGGAGCGCTCGGCCTTGCATCGCAAGCTCAAGTCGCTCGGCGTCGACTGACGCCTCGCCCAACTCGAGTTTCCGATGTCCCGCTTCGCTTATGTCAATGGCCGCTATCTTCGACTCGCCGAGGCGGCGGTCTCGATCCAGGATCGCGCCTTTCAGTTCGGCGACGGCGTTTACGAAGTTTGTCAGGTTCGCGGCGGCGCGCTGATCGACGAGAGCCGCCATCTCGAGCGCCTCGAGGCCTCGCTGAGCGCTTTGCGAATCCGCCCTCCCGTCGGCGAGCCGGCGCTGCGCCGCATCCTGCGTGAAGTGGTGGCGCGCAATCGCGTGCGCGACGGCCTCGTCTATCTCCAGGTTTCCCGCGGCGCGGCGAAGCGCGATCACGGCTTTCCCGCGGCCTGCGTCGCGCCAGGCCTCGTCGTGACCGCCAAATCGATCGATCCGAGCCTCGGCGCAGCCGCCGCGAGCCGCGGCGTAACGGTCGTCACCCTTCCCGACGAGCGCTGGGCGCATCCCCATATCAAGAGCTTGCAGCTGTTGCCGAATGTGCTGGCCAAGCAGGGGGCGCGAGAAGCCGGCGCCTTCGAAGCCTGGTTCGTCGACCACAGCGGCTTCATCACCGAGGGCGCCTCGACCAACGCCTGGATCGTCGCCGCCAACGGCGCCCTGGTCACGCGGCAGGCCGATCGGGCGATCCTGCGCGGCGTGACGCGGTCGACGTTGCTCGACGTCGCGGCGCGCAAGGGGCTTTCGCTCGAGGAGCGCCCGTTTTCCCTCGCGGAGGCCTATGGCGCCCGCGAAGCGTTCTTTTCCAGCGCCACGACGATCGCCATGCCGGTCGTCGCCATCGACGGCCGCGCCATCGGCGACGGCCGGCCAGGACCGCTGACTCTGGCGTTGCGGCGCGCCTTTCACGACGTCGCAAAACGCACCTAGATGACATTTTTCCGCTCTCTTTCGGCGCGCGGATGGCGCTCCGGCGCGAAAATGTTATAGGGTCGAGCGGCATCACGCCGGGCGAGGCGGCGTGAGCTCAATCAACGAAATGGCCGTGTCAAGCGGCCCAACGCCAAAGTGGGATAAACTCATGCCTAGCGAAAAGACGCAGAATTTGCAGGACACGTTCCTCAATCATGTGCGCAAGACCAAGACCTCCGTGACAATATTTCTCGTAAACGGCGTCAAATTGCAGGGATTCGTGACGTGGTTCGATAATTTCTGCGTTCTGCTGCGCCGCGACGGCCATTCTCAACTCGTCTACAAGCACGCGATCTCGACCATCATGCCGGCGAGCCCGATCACCATGTTCGAGGCGGTGGACGAGGGCGCGGACCAACATTGAGACGCCATTGACCGAATTCGACGCTGGCGAAAGCCTTGGCAACCGGGAAGAGGCGGTCGCCGCCCATACGCGGACGCTGGTCGTCTGTCCCTTTTCCACGTCGCGGGGACCGCTTTCCGAGCGCGTGTCGCGCAGCCCCGAGGCGCGGCGCGAGGAGGCGGTCGGCCTGGCGCGCGCCATCGATCTGGCCGTCGTCGATTCGACGCTCGTCGCCTTGAGTGAAATTCGTCCGGCGACCTACCTCGGCAAGGGCAAGGTCGCCGAACTCGCCGAGCGGGTGAAGGGGGACGAGATCAATCTCGTCGTGATGGATTGCGCGCTATCGCCGGTGCAGCAGCGCAATCTCGAAAGGGAGTTCAAGGCCAAGGTCATCGACCGCACCGGCCTGATCCTGGAGATCTTCGGCCGTCGCGCCCGCACCGCCGAAGGCGCGCTGCAGGTGGAGCTCGCCCATCTCGCCTATCAGAAATCCCGTCTGGTGCGGTCCTGGACCCACTTGGAGCGCCAGCGCGGCGGCTTCGGCTTCCTCGGCGGCCCAGGCGAAACGCAGATCGAGACCGACCGCCGCCTCATCGAGGAGCGCATGATCCGCATCGAGCGCGACCTCGAAAAGGTCAAGAAGACGCGGGCGTTGCACCGCGCCAGCCGCGCCGACGCGCCCTATCCGATCGTCGCGCTGGTCGGCTACACCAACGCCGGCAAGTCGACTTTGTTCAATCGACTGACCCGCGCCGACGTCGCCGCCGCCGACATGCTGTTCGCCACGCTCGATCCGACGATGCGGCTGATCCGGCTGCCGCACGGCGGGGCGGCGATCCTATCCGACACCGTCGGCTTCATCTCCGATCTGCCGACGATGCTGATTTCGGCCTTCCGCGCGACGCTCGAAGAGGTGCGCGCCGCCGACGTCATCGTCCACGTGCGCGACATCGCCCACGCCGATTCCGACGCCCAAGCTAGGGACGTCGAGGCGATCCTCGGCGAAGTCGGCGTCATCGGCGCGGCGGACAAGTTGATCGAAGTGTGGAACAAGCTCGACAAACTCGACGCCGACCACCGCGCCGCCCTGGCGCTGAGTTCGGGCGAGGGCGGCCCGATCGCGGTTTCCGCCCTGACCGGCGAGGGCGCCGAGGCGCTGCTCCAGGCGATCGAGACGCGTCTGGCGCGCGGCCGCTCGCTGATCGACCTCGACCTCGAGCCCGCGGACGGCCAGGGGCTGCACTGGCTCTACGAGCACACCGAGGTGATGGCGCGCGAGACCGGCGAGGACGGCCATGTCCACGTCACCGTGCGCGTTTCGCCGGACGCGGTTGCGCGGGTGAAGCGGCGGTTCGCCGGCGCGCGCGGGTAGCGGGCGGCGCGCTTCGCAGCAGGGCAGGCGCGCTTGGATCGGTCCGCCTGCGTGAGATCGGGTGAAATCGTCAAGGCGCCGTCGTGACGCGGCAAGGCGCGCGTCTCGCATCGGCGCGGAGCCGCGCGTAGAATTCGACCCCCGGGGGCAAGCCGATGAACATTTATCGCCTGGATCCGATCGCCCCCGGCCATCCGAGCTGGCGATATTCTGAGGAAAAGGACACCGTCTGGGCCTGTGCGCCGACGGCGGCGCAGGCGCGCGACTTGGTCGCCGCCAAGTCCGGCTTCGCCAAGCACGCCGAGGCGGGCGCGATTTCGCCCTGGCAAGACGCGACGGCGACCTCCTGCGTCCTCGAGCCGACCATGTCTCTGATGCGCCCGGGAAGCGTCGTCAGGGAAGACGGCAGCCGCGTCGATTTCTGAGGACGAGGAGGCCGAAGCGCCGCGGCGGCGCTTTCGCGTTCATCCATAAGCGGATTGACTTCGGCGCCGCGATCGCGCGCGTCGGCGCCGGCGGGGCGGCGCGGCGGCGGGCTGACCGCGCCGACCCCCGCGCCTGGCGTGAGCAATCATAAGAGTTTGCAATCATTGCCGTTCTTTATTATGAGACGGCGTGTCTCGCAATAATACGAGACTCGTCGTGCCGCAATGTTCCCAAGCGAGACGGAGCGTCTCGCAATGTTTCGAGACTTGCGGTTCCGGAATGCGGCGCTAGGATCGCGCCATGAGCGACTCGCCGCCCCGTCCGCCCGGTCGTCCGCGCAGCGCGGCGAGCCAGGCGGCCCTTCTCGACGCCGCCTATTGGCAGGTCTTGCAGCACGGCTATGGCGCCGTCACCGTCGAGGCGATCGCCAAAGCCGCGGGGGCCGGCAAGCAGACGCTCTATCGCTGGTGGCCGAGCAAGGGGCGGATCGTGCTCGACGCGTTGCTCGCCAAGGCCCGCGAGCGCATCGACCGGCCGCGCGAAGCGGCGATCCAGGCGGGCGATCTCGCCAAGTTTCTCATTGCCGAATGCGCGAGCGCCAAGCCCTTCGACGACGTCCTGCGCTTCCTCCTCGCCGAGGCCCAGGCGGACGGCGATCTCAGGGAGGCGATCCGCGCCCGCCTTATCGAGCCGCGCGCGGCGGCGCTGCGCACGATCTTAAGCCGGCGCATCGGCGAGACGGAGCGGATCGAAACGCTGATCGCCGCGATCGACGGGGCGATTTGGCGGCGTCTGTTGCTTGGCGAGCCGCTCGACGCGAATTTCGCTCGCGCGCTGGCCGCCCTTGCGCCGGCGGCTTGATCGATTGGGGCTTACGCGATCGGAGCGTGATCGGCCCTGGTCGGGACACTCAGCGCCGCCGATAGCCTGGCAACGTCACGTCCTCGACGTCCGGCAGATTGACCACGATGTTGTCCGGCGTCCGACAGGCGAGCCACCAAAGCTCTTCCGTCGTGCTCATATTGGCTTCGAGATGGGGCATATGCGGGGGCACGAAGGCGAAATCGCCCTCGCTCATTTCGACGTATTCCCGATAGTCTTCGCCGTAGTAGATGCGGGCGCGCCCCGACAACACGTAGACGCCGGTCTCGGCCTCTCCATGGTGATGGGGGAGCGAACGGAAGCCGGGTTCGTTGCTGGCCTTGCCGAACCAAATCCGGGTCGCCGGCGTCTGCCCGAGACCGACGCCGGTGATGCGAACGGCGCCGCCCGACTGACCGGTGTCCCGGCTCTCGCCCCCGCGCCTGGTGACGATGGGTTTGAGCTGTTCCGCCATGCTTTCGCTCCTGATGGCTGCGGTCGCGCGAGCGGCCTTTGACGAGCATGTAAACATAGCTTGGGATCGCATGTCGACCGGTTCGATGCGCGGAACGCAAATCGCTCTGCACGGGAAGGCGCGCCTCAGAAGCGCTCGCTCGGCGCGAGGCCCGGCCCGGCCAGATCGCGCCTCATCAGCGCATAAGTTTGCCCGTTGCGTTGGATCGTCTCGACGGTTCTCCAGCCGTTTCGGGCGTAAATTCGCTCTGCGGTGCGCGTATAGAGCCACAGAGTGGCAATCGAGGCGGCTCGGCATTCCTCCTCCACCGCCGCGATCAAGCGGGACGCATAGCCGCGCCCGCGCGCGGCGGGCAGGACAAAGACATCGGCAAGCCACGGCGACAGGTCCGGGCGTTCGTCGAGGTCGCGCGCCGCCAAAGTGGCGGTTCCCGCGGGTTGAGCGTCGGCGAGCAGAATGAAGGTCCTCGGCATTGGTCGAGCCGTAACCGACTCGCGCACGGCGTTGAGCGTCTGGTCAAAGGTATGACCGTGCCGACGCCACGATTCGTCCCACAACCAGCGAGCGACCTCAGGAACGAGATCGGGCCGCTCGGAGGTCGATACGATGGAAATCTCCATGCGGCGAATCCTATCGCCATCGGCTCGATTGTGACGACCCGCCATGCGACCGGGTTGGACGCCAATGCGCTTGGCGATCCTCGCGCGGCGGGAGCGGCGCTTCCCGTCAGCTCGATTCGGCGGAAGGATCGCCATGCGGTTCCCGAGACAATCTGAACGCCAGCAGGGCGGCCAGCAAGGCCCACAGATCGCGATC
>CAVWKL010000051.1:0-7227 GCA_963755075.1 uncultured Alphaproteobacteria bacterium | reverse complement strand
CGGGCGCGCCCGGCGCCAGCGCCATCAGATTGTGCACAAGATTGCCGCTGCCAATGACGAGCACGCCTTTCTTGCGTAGCGGCGCGAGTTCGCGCGCGAGGTCCAAGTGAGCCGTCGGCGATTTCGTCAGATCGAGCGACAATTGGAAGACCGGAACATTCGCCTTGGGAAACATCCGGATCAGCACCGACCAGGCGCCGTGATCCAATCCCCATTGCGTGTCGGGCTCTATATGACTCGAGCGAACCAAGTCGATCGTCGCCTTGGCGAAGTCCGGCGCGCCCGGCGCAGGGTACTGCTGCATGTAGAGTTCCTTGGGAAAGCCGCCGAAATCATGGATCGTCTTGGGGCGTTCGCCGACATGCGCCAACGTCGCGCCGTGGGTCGTCCAGTGAGCGGAGACACAGAGGATGGCGCTGGGCGTCGGCAAAGATTCGCCGAGGGTTTGCCAGGAGCGGCTATAGGCGTTGTCTTCGATGGCGTTCATCGGATTGCCGTGTCCGATAAACAGCGCGGGCATGCGCGGCGTCGCGGGGAAATCCGCGAAGGCGGCGTTCAGGTTGGACATGGGTGACCCCTTTTGGTCCGGAACAGCGGGAAATATTCCGACGTCCGATCGGCAAACGCGAACCGGGCGTCGATAAAGTCATGCGCTCGATCGGAGCATGAACGGAAATCCGCGCGCATCAAGGGCCGAAGCTCGTGGCGAGGAACGATGCGGCGATGGCGACCCCATCGGGCGAAATCGTATGCCCCAAGCCGGGCAAAACGTGACTTTCGACGGCGACGCCGACTTCGCGAAGCCTCGCCGCCGCCCGCCGCGTCTCGTCGGCGGGAATGACCGGATCGGCCTCGCCGTGGATGAGCAAGGCCCGCGCTCCTTTGGCGGGGCTCAGCGGCGCCGGCGTTGCAAGTCGGCCGGAAAAGGCGACGACGGCGGCGATCGGCCAGCGACCGGACGCCATGCCGTCGAGCGCCATGATCGCGCCTTGGGAGAAGCCGATCAAGGCCACGCGTTCCCATCGGCCGGATATTCCGTTTTCGTCGAGTTGCGCCGTCAAGACGCGATCGAAATCGGCGCGCGCCGCCGCGATGCGTAGCGACCGGTTCTGATCGCTTACGCCGGCGACGCTAAACCATTGCCGGCCCGATCCCTGATCGAAACGATTGGGCGCGTCCGGCGCGGAGAAATGGGTTCGCGGCAGCAAGGCCCGCATGGCGTCGGCGAGCGGCGCAAGATCGCGGCCGCTGCTGCCGACGCCGTGGAGGAGGATCGCCAGAGCGTCGCCAGGCGCGGTCGTCATGCGGGTCTCCGGGGCGCCGGCGCGCCGTCGAGCCAGGCCCATTCGGGGCCGAGCGGCACGATTCCGTTGGGGTTTAGCGTCTTGATCGAGTAGTAGCCGCGCTTGATGTGGTCGATGTTCACCGTCGCGCGGATGCCGGGAACCTCCAACATGCGAATGAGGTAGACGGACAGGCGCGGGTAGTCGACGATGCGGCGCAGGTTGCACTTGAACAAGCCGTGATAGGCGGCGTCGAAGCGGATGAGCGTCACGAAGACGCGGATGTCGGTCTCGGTCAGGCGACGCCCCAGGAGGAACGGGCCGGCGTCTAGTCGCGCCTCGAGATCGTCGAGCATCGCGAAGACCTGGACGAACGCATCTTCGTAAGCCCGCTGCGTCGTGGCGAAGCCGGCGCGATAGACGCCATTGTTCAGACGCGGATAGACCTGATCGTTGAGCGCGTCGATCTCAGCCCGCAGATCGTCGGGATAGAGGTCGATGGAGGCTTCAGCCAAGGCGTCGAAAGCGGAATTGAACATTCTCAAAATGTCGGCCGACTCGTTATTGACGATCGTGCCGCGCGCCTTGTCCCACAGCACAGGAACCGTCGCGCGCCCGGTGACGCGAGGGTCGGCGCGCGTGTAGATCTCGTGCAGGTAGGTCGCGCCGTTCGTCGTGTCGCGGTCGGCGCCGGGATAGTCGCCGAAGCGCCAGCCTTGATCGGTCAGGGCCGGCTCGACGACGGAGACCGAGACGAAGGCCTCGAGCTTCTTGAGCTTGCGGGCGATGAGCGCGCGCGAAGCCCAGGGACAGGTCAACGCGACGTAGAGATGATACCGCCCCGCCTCGGCGGCGAAGCCGGCCGCGCCCGTCGGTCCGGCGGCGCCGTCGGGCGTGATCCAATTGCGAAAGCTCGAGGTCTGGCGGACGAAGCCGCCTTGGCCGTCGGTCGCCTGGACGGGCTGCCAATCGGCGGCCCACTTGCCGTTCACCAACATGGTCAAACTCCCGAAAACGCGCCGGATATGGCGCGAGCGGCGGCGCGATTGGGGCGCCGCCGCAATCATGTTGCTTGCTCCTTGTCGAATCCACCCCTGCATATAACGTCTTGGCGGTCCCGATCGCAGTCGGCCGCAGCGCGAAGGCGGCATAGGGAGCGGAGCGGGCATCGATCGACGTGTCTTAGTTTCGAGGCTGGTTCAGGGCAATGGAAAGCAATCGGCGTTCAAGGGCTTCGGGTTAGGCCGCCTTTACGGCGCCGAAATTCCAGGTCGGCGCGATGTCGGTTCCCAATCCGCGCATGTAGCCAAGCACGATATTGAGGCCGGCGAGCGGCTCCAGATATCGCGCCAACGCGAGGCCGCCGGTCTGAATCGGCGCGAGGCCGGACTTGCGCACGACATCCTCGACCGACGTGTTGGCGGCCTTGTCGTCGCCGGCGATGAACACTGTCGATGCGACGTCACCAACCTTGCCGCCGCGCAGCAACACTTGAGCGAACAAGGTGTTGAAAGCCTTCACGACTTTAGCGCGGGGAGCGAGCCTTTGGATTTCCTCCGCGGCGCTCGTAGTGTGTCCGATCGTCAGGCCCTGATAATCTGCGGTGAGCGGATTGGTGATGTCGACGAGCGTCTTGCCGGCGAGGCCGCCTGCGGCGGCGATGGTTGCGGCGACGGCGTCGAACGGCACCGCGAGGACAACCAAGTCGGATGAGGCGGCGGCGCTCTCGACATCCGTCGCTCGGACCTTCGCGCCAAGAGAGGCGACGGCGGTTCGCGCCTTTGACGGGTCGCGGGAACCGAGAATGACTTCATAGCCGGCGTTGGCGAAAAGGCCGGCAAGGCCCTTGGCCATATTGCCGGAACCGAGAATGGCGATGGACATGGTGCGCTCCTTCAACTGGTCGGGATTGACCTGTTCGGAGAGCAATATGCATATGTTCCGCTATGATGATTATCCGTGACTTTCGACGATCACTGATTCTAAAACGGAATTTGTCCGATTTCGCCGTCACCATCCCCGATCCCAGGGCGGCACGCCACGGAAGCGCTCGGCCAGGAAATCCACCAGCGCGCGAACCTTGAACGCCAAGTGGCGCCCGGGTGGATAAAGAACGTGGACGCCGAGCGGCCGGTCCTCGAAATCGCGCAGCACGGGCTTGAGACTGCCGGACCGGAGGTGTGGCCCGGCGATGAAGCTCGGAACGTGTGTGACGCCCAAGCCTGCCTCCGCCGCCGCCAGGCAGGTCTCCGCATTGGAGAACCGAAGCCTGCCTTTGACGGAGACCAGCGTCGGCTCGCGCTCGCCCTGGGCGCGAAACCGCCAGGTCAGCGGCTCGCGAAAATTGGTGTCGATGATGCAGTCGTGGCCGGACAATTGCGCAGGGGCGGCCGGTTCGCCTCTTTCATTGAGATAAGCAGGCGAGGCCGCGGTCACGACCCGCATGTCGCAGAGCTTTCGCGTAATCAAGCTCGTGTCGCTCGGATTGCCGACGCGCACCGCGACGTCGAAGCCTTCGTCGACGAGGTTGACGACGCGATCGGAAAAACTGACGTCGAGCTGAATGTCGGGATAGGTTCGTGCGAAGTCGATCAGCGCCGGCGCCAGTTGCGTCGCGCCGAACGACACCGGCACCGTCAGGCCGAGCCGGCCGCTCGCCTTGCCCGAGGCGTGTCTGACCGAGTCGTCGAGCGCATCGAACTCCTCGATCAAGCGCTTCATCTGCTCGAAATAGGCCTGGCCGAGCTCGGTCGGCGACAGCGCGCGCGTCGTTCGGTTGAGGAGCTGAACGCCGAGATCGGCCTCCAGTCTCGAGACGAGCTTGGAGGCCTGGCCGGAACTGGTCCCGAGCCGAGCCGCCGCCCGCGAAAATCCCCCGGCCTCCAGGACGGCGACAAACATCCGATCACAATCGAGTCGATCCATGGCGCGCATCCGGAGCGATATTGCCTGATCTCGCTGTGCCGGGCCTTGCGCGCCGGAGCCGCTGTCGACCCCGCCTTTGCCGTCCGCGCACCGGTCGCGCGCCGTTGGGCGTCGTGACCGAAAGCCGAATCCCATGGTAAGCCTCGCCGCGCAAGGGCTGGACGCTTGGCCGCCGCGAATCCGAACGTCAGAGAAAGGACGAATCTTGACTGCGAACCCTCCGTCGATCGACCGCGCCGCCGAAGCCCGCGACCTGCTTGGCGCGCTCGGCGTCGATCCCTCCCTCCTGAGCGGCGGGTCGCTCATCGCGCGCACGCCGATCTCGGGCGCTCCGATTGGCGAGGTCCAAGAGACCGCCGCCCATGCGGTCGCGGCCGCCATCGCGGGCGCGCGCGAGGCGTACTTGGCCTGGCGGGACGTTCCCGCGCCCAAACGCGGCGAGCTGGTGCGAATCTTCGGCGAGGAACTGCGCGCGCATAAGGCGGCGCTCGGGCGACTGGTCTCGATCGAGGTGGGCAAGATCGCCTCCGAAGGCGCCGGCGAGGTCCAGGAGATGATCGACATCTGCGATTTCGCCGTCGGCTTGTCGCGTCAGCTGCACGGCCTGACGATCGCCTCCGAGCGCCCCGACCACCGCATGATGGAGACCTGGCATCCGCTCGGCGTCGTCGGCGTCATCTCCGCCTTCAATTTTCCCGTCGCGGTTTGGTCGTGGAACGCGGCGCTGGCGCTCGTCTGTGGCGATAGCGTCGTCTGGAAGCCGTCGGAAAAGGCGCCGCTCAGCGCGCTGGCGACGCAAAGCCTGTTCGAGCGGGCGCGGCGACGGTTCATCGCCGAAGGCGGCTGCGCGCCCGAGCATCTCTCGACCTTGCTGACCGGCGGGCGCGAGATCGGCGAGATCCTGGTCGATCATCGCGACGTCGCACTCGTCTCGGCCACCGGCTCGACGGCGATGGGCCGCAAAGTCGGGCCGCGGCTTGCGGCGCGCTTCGCCAGGGCGCTGCTGGAGCTTGGGGGCAACAACGCGGCGATCGTCTGCCCGAGCGCCGATCTCGATCTGACCGTGCGCGCCGTCGCGTTCGCCGCGATGGGCACAGCGGGCCAACGCTGCACCAGCCTGCGCCGGCTCATCGCGCACGAGGCGGTTCACGATGCGCTGATCGCCGGTTTGAAGCGCGCCTATCGTTCGGCGACGGTCGGCGATCCGCTTGTCCCCGGAACCTTGGTCGGACCGCTCATCGACCGAGGCGCATACGAGGCGATGGCCGCCGCGCTCGAAGCGGCGAAGGCGGCCGGCGGCGTCGTGACCGGCGGAGAGCGCGTCGAGGTCGGCGCGCCCGCGGCGGCCTATGTGCGGCCGGCGCTCATCGAAATGCCGACGCAGACCGGCCTCGTCCTGCGCGAGACCTTCGCGCCGATCCTCTATGTGATGAAATACCGCGATCTCGGCGAGGCGATCGCCCTGCACAACGCCGTTCCGCACGGCCTTTCCTCATCGATCTTCACCAACGATCTGCGCGAGGCCGAGCTGTTCCTTTCGGCGCGCGGCTCCGATTGTGGCATTGCCAACGTCAACATCGGCCCCTCGGGCGCGGAGATCGGCGGCGCCTTCGGCGGCGAGAAGGAGACCGGCGGCGGGCGCGAGTCCGGCTCCGACGCATGGAGGGCCTATATGCGCCGCGCCACAAACACGATCAATTTCGGCCGAACGCTGCCCCTCGCGCAGGGCGTGACGTTCGAGGTTGGCTGACCGCGTGGCGAGAGAGGCGCCGGGTTCGTCAGGTCTATCACACGGCGTCGGACGCGATCCGCCGCATCGAGGCGGTAGGCCGCGCTTATCGCCAGCCGCGATTCCGCGCCGCGTTCAGGAAATGACCCAATAGGTGAGGAGCCCGGAAACGGCGGCGCCCATAATCGTTCCGGCCGCGACGTCGGAGGCGTAGTGATGGCCGACGGCCAATCGCGCCCACGCCATTGCGGCCCAGACGACCACTCCGAGCGGCCATGCTCTCGGCGCGACGTAAACGATCGGCGTGAGCGCGGCGCTCAACGTCATGACGTGGCCGCTAGGAAAAGAATACTTGTCGAGCGTCGGGATGGAATCGGGAAAATCCGCCATGACGTCCCGTGGCCGCGGCCGCGCAGTCGCCTTTTTCACCAAGGGATAGATGCAGTGCAGAAGAAGAATGCTTCCGCTGGCGCAAACGATAATCATCGCCGATTCGTGCGGGTGAAACAGGATCACCGCGCCGACGATAAGCAGGTAGATCGGCCCGTTGCCCAGTCGCGAAACGGCGTTCGCGGCGGCGACCGGGACGCGCCGGTCCGGCCGCAACGCCAGGGCGTATGCGATCGGCCAATCAATCCTGCCGATTCTGTCCCAGCCGGACCGCCTGTGACCCTGCATGCCCTTTAATTCATTCAGCATTGGCCGCCGAACCAATTTCAAGGAGACTCGCTCGAGCGCGATAGAGGGTAACCATACTCCGCCATTATGACAATTAGAGCGACGGTAGCAAATTCGATGCGCCTGCCGGCCCGCATCGGATGCGATCGCCGGCGCAAGTCGGCTCGCGCGCGACGGATAAGACCCCCGTTCTTATCCCACGGCGTCGCCCGCACTGGCGAAATCCCCCTCAGTGGACGCTTCTTCCATGCGCCCCGAAGATGTTGTCGACAAATTGTCGGGCGGACGCGCCCAGGCTGAAGGTGAGCGCATGGGCGCGCGCCGCCTCTCGCGGGATGGCGAGCGCGGCGAGCGCGGCTCGTCCGAGATTGACATCGAGAACGCCGGCGCCGCTGTCGCCGATGATGTCGATCGGACCCGTCACCGGATAGGCCGCCACCGGCACGCCAGAGGCGAGGGCTTCAATCAGTACGAGACCGAAGGTGTCCGCAACGCTCGGAAAAACAAAGACATCGGCGCTCGCATAGGCGGCCGCGAGCGCCGCGCCGTGCATCTCGCCGGTGAAATGCGCGTCGGGAAATCGCCTCTGCAACTTCTTTCGCGCCGGGCCAT
>CAVWKL010000050.1:0-20134 GCA_963755075.1 uncultured Alphaproteobacteria bacterium | reverse complement strand
TGCGCGCGATCGGTCCCTTTGTCGCCCGAGGCGGCGCGCTTCAACGCCGCCGCGCTGGCGACCATCGCTTCGACATGCGGGGCGAGGTCGAGCGCTTCTTGTGTGGGCGTCAGGCCGCGCGGCGAGCGGGTGAACAGCGCCACGCCGAGCGCCGCCTCCAGCGCATCGATGTGCCGGCCGACGGTCGGCTGGCTCAGCGACAGCTTGCGCGCCGCGCCCGACAGGCTGCCGTCGCGCATCACCGCGCCGAAGGTGCGCAAAGCGTCCCACTGCGGCTCGCCCTTGGTCATACGAAAACATATAGCCGTGCGGCGAAAATGGGCAATTCCTGAATGGCGCGGCCGGCTCTAGGTAGGAGCGCGATCTGGCGCAAAGGAGCAGGCCATGCACGGTGTCCTTGAATTCGCCCCACGCGCCCAGGGGTCCGAGACGCGCCCGGCCCCCGCGCTTGGGGCAGTCAGCGGCGCCGTCGTCGTGCTGCTGCGCCTCGAGGGCTTGACGGCCTTGGCGGCGGCGCTTGCCGCCTATGCCCATCTCGGCGCGTCTTGGATCGTGTTCGCCGCGCTGTTCCTGGCGCCCGATCTGGCGATGGCCGGCTATTTCCGCGGCCCGCGTCTCGGCGCGCTCGTCTACAATCTCGCCCACACTTACCTCGCGCCGCTGGCGCTCGGGGCGGCGGGCTGGGCGCTCGGCTCGGCCGCGGCGCAGGCGCTGGCGCTCGTCTGGATCGCCCATATCGGCTTCGACCGCGCGCTCGGCTTTGGGTTGAAATACCCGACCGGCTTCGGCCACTCCCATCTCGGCCGCTTCGGCCGCGCCGCGTCCTGAGGCGGCGGCGAATGGGAAAGGCGCACGCCATGCGTGTCCACGCCCTGCCGACCGGAAACGTGCAAGTCAAGCGGAGCCAGCTCGTCGGCCGCGGTCTCGGCTGGGCGCGCCGCCTCGCGCCGCTATTCGACGAGGCCTGGTCGGAGTGGCTGCCGATCTATGCCTTCGCCATCGAGCATCGCGACGGCGTCATCCTCGTCGATACGGGCGCGACGACGCAGTTGAAGCGCCTGCCGCGCTGGCACCCCTACTTTCGCCTCGCGGCGCGCTTCGCCATCGAGCCCGAAGAGGAAGCGGGGCGGCGGTTGCGCGCGCTTGGCGTCGGGCCGAGGGACGTCAAGCTCGTCGTTCTCACCCACCTGCATATCGATCACGACGCCGGGCTCGGCGCCTTCCCCCATAGCCGGACGCTGGCCAGTCCCGGCGAAATGCGCCGCGCCGCGGGCCTTGGCGGTCAGATCGGCGGCTACCTGCCGCAGCGCTGGCCCAAGAGCTTCGATCCCGAGCCGCTCGCCTTCGCCGACGAGCCCTACGGGCCGTTCGCGCGCTCGCGACGGCTCACCGCCGACGGCGCCGTCATCGCCGTGCCGACGCCCGGCCACACGCCCGATCACCTCTCGATCGTCGTCGAGGACGGCGACGCGGCGATAGTGATAGCCGGCGACGCGGCCTACAGCGAGGCGAACCTCGTCGCCGGGCGTCTCGACGGGATCAGTCCCAACGAGGCCACGGCGCTCGCAACGCTCGCTCGGCTCAGGGACCTGGCCGCCGCCCGGCAGACGATCTTTCTTCCCGCCCACGATCCCCAAGCCGCCGATCGCTTGACGCGCCGTGCAACCGTCTCCGCCGCCGCCGCGCCGCCGAAGCGCCTTGCGAGCGCGGACGCGCCATGCTAAGCGGCGCCCGACCCCGCGCCGAGGTTTCATGCTTCGCCGACGCGACCCCGGAGAGGTGGCAGAGTGGTCGATCGCGCCGCACTCGAAATGCGGAGTACGTGCAAGCGTACCGGGGGTTCGAATCCCTCCCTCTCCGCCACTCCTACGCAATAGGGTCCGGCGCGCCTCGGTGGCTCTCGAGAGTTTCCCACTGACGTCGTTCAACTGAGAGGCTTAGGCGGCGCCACTCTGACATGCGCCCGGCGGTCAGCCGAAAAGGCGCATGAAGCGCCGGGCGGCGGCCTCGGGGTCGTCGGCGGCGACGATCGCCGAGACCACCGCCAATCCATCCGCGCCGGCGGCGAGGACCGGCGCGACGTTGTCCGGCGTCAGGCCGCCGATGGCGACGATCGGCTTCGGCGTGAGGCGCCGGATTTCGCGCAGGCCTTCGACGCCGAGCGGCGGGGCGGCGGCGTCCTTGGTCTGTTGCGGATAGATCGGGCCGACGCCGAGATAGTCCGCCGCCGCCGCGTCCGCCCGCTCCGCCTGCCTCGCCTCGGTGATCGAAAGGCCGACGATCTTGTCGGGGCCGAGCAGCCGGCGCGCCTCGGCGACCGGCATGTCGTGCTGGCCGACATGCAGCCCGTCGGCGTCGACCGCCAGCGCGATGTCGAGGCGGTCGTTGACGAGGAAAGGCGCGCCGAGCGGCGCGAGCATGGCTTTGAGCGCCCGCGCCTGCTCGAGAAAGGCGCGCGTCGTCGCCTCCTTCTCGCGCAGTTGCACCATCGTCGCGCCGCCGCGCACGGCCGCCGCGACGATCTCCGCCAGCGCGCGTCCGCGCCCAAGCCTGCGGTCGGTGACGAGGCAGAGGCGCAGGGCGCCGATGTCGATCGCCATTCAGCGCGCCTTCAACCGTTTGGCGATGTCGGCTTCGCCGATCGCGTCGAGCGCGTCGAGGAAGGCGACGCGGAAGCTGCCCGGCCGCGATGCGGCCTCGGCCGCCATCTCGCCGGCGACGCCGTAGACGCCGATCGCCGCGGCGCTCGCCAGAAGCGCGTCGGGCGTCAGCGGCGGCGAAGGCGGCGACGATCGCCGACAGCGCGCAGCCGAGCGCCGTCACCTTCGCCATCAGCGGCGAGCCGTTGGCGATCTCGACGACCCGCTCGCCGTCGGTGACGAGATCGACGGCGCCGGTGGCGGCGACGACGCATTTCTGATGGCGGGCGAGCGCGATCGCCGGGCGCGCGCGCGGCGTCGACCGCGTGGGCGCTGTCGACGCCCTTGGGCGCGGCGGCCTCGCCGTGCAGGCCGGCGACGCGGGCGGAGGCCATGATCTCCGAGGCGTTGCCGCGCACGATCGTCGGCTTCTTGAGCGAGCAGCCGGCGGGTCGTCTCGTCGCGATAGCGCGTCGCGCCGACGCCGACGGGATCGAGCACCCAGGGACGCCCGAGCCGTCCGGCGACCTCGGCCGCCGCCTCCATGCCGACAACCCAATCTTGCGACAGCGTGCCGATATTGACGACGAGCGCGTTGGCGATCGCGCCGAAGTCCTCGGCCTCCTCCGGAGCATGGACCATCGCCGGCGAGGCGCCGATCGCCAGCAGCGCGTTGGCGGCGACGTCCATCGACACAAAATTGGTCACCGCCTGGACGAGCGGGCGCCGGGCGCGCAGAACGAGGAGAAGGCGCGCAGCCTCCGCGGCGAGCGCGTCCCGGTCGGGGGTTTTGGCGGTAGCGATAGAGGCCTCCCATGACGCGTGCGCCCGGCCAAGGGCGATAGAGGTCGGCTTTCCCCCTTGCGGGAAAGTCGGGCGCGCCGCCATACGCCGGCGCTATGCTCTGCGCAAGCCGTATGTCCGGGCCCACGCCCGCGCCAACCTCGCCAGCTTCCAAGGGGGCGTCCGTGGATCAGGGCTCCGCCTCTCAGCCTCGGCGAGCGCGACGCGGCCGCGCGCGCCGCCTCAGGCGCGAAAAATCTTGCCGGGATTGAACAGGCCCATCGGATCGAACGCGGCCTTGACGCGCCGCATCAGCTCGAGCGTCTCGGGCGAATGCTCCTCCTCGACATAGGCGATCTTGTGCCGGCCGACGCCGTGCTCGCCGGTGCAGGTGCCCTCCATCGCGATGGCGCGGCGGGCAAGGCGCGCCGAGAAACTCTCGGCGCGGGCGATCTCGGCGGGCTCGTTCATGTCGACGAGCGGCGTGACATGGAAATTGCCGTCGCCGACATGGCCGACGATCGGCGCGACGAGGCCGAGTTCAGCGATGTCGCGCTGCGTCTCCTCGACGCAATCGGCGAGGCGCGAAATCGGCACGCAGACGTCGGTGGCGAATGCGCGGGCGCCGGGCCGGAAGACCGAATCGGCCCAGAAGACGTCGTGGCGCGCCTGCCAGAGGCGGCTGCGCTCCTCCGGCCTGGTCGCCCAGACGAAGGTTCCGCCGCCGTGGTCGCCGGCGATTTCGCCGAAGCGCCGCGCCTGCTCGGCGACGCCCTCCTCGCTGCCGTGGAATTCGACGAACAGCGTCGGCGTTTCCGGCAGCTCGAGCTTCGAATAGGCGTTGCACGCCTTCACCTGCAAGGCGTCGAGGAGTTCGATGCGGGCGATCGGCAGGCCGGACTGAATGGTCTGAATGGTCGCGTCGCAGGCGGCGCGAACGCTCGGGAAGGGACAGTGGCCGCCGGCGATCGCCTCGGGAACGCCGGCGAGCCGCAGCGTGACCTCGACGATGACGCCGAGCGTGCCTTCCGAGCCGACGAAGAGCCGCGTCAGATCATAGCCGGCCGCGGATTTCTTCGCCCGGCTCGCGGTGCGCAGAAAGGCGCCCTCCGCGGTGACGATGCCGAGCGAAATCACCGCGTCCTTCATCGTGCCGTAGCGCACCGCGTTGGTGCCGGAGGCGCGCGTCGCCGCCATGCCGCCGATCGTGGCGTCGGCGCCGGGGTCGATCGGGAAGAAAAGCCCGGTGTCGCGCAAATGCTCGTTGAGAGCTTTCCGCGTCACGCCGGGCTCGACGACGCAATCGAGATCCTCGGCGTGAACCGCGAGCACCTTGTCCATGCGCGCGCAGTCGAGCGAGACGCCGCCGTGGAGCGCGTTGAGATGGTCCTCGAGCGAAGTGCCGGCGCCGAACGGCACGATCGGGGCGTCGTGGACCGCGCAAATGCGCACGGCGTCGATCACGTCGTCGCGGCTCTCGGCGTACACCACCGCGTCGGGCGGGGCGTTTTCCAGCCAAGTGAGCGTGTGGCCATGCTGCTCGCGCGCCGCCTGCGAGGTGACGAGGCGATTGCCGAAACGCGCCGCCAGCGCGTCGGTCACATCGGCGATGGTCTTGGCGGAGAGCCGGCCCTCGCGGCGGCGGAGAGTCGGGCGGGCTTGGTTCGTCATCGGCGGTTCATACCTTTCGAGGCGCAAGCGCTGGGGCCCGTCGCGCGCCGAGCCTCGTCGGCGCCGCGTGCGGTCGTTCTGCCCCGCCAAGGGCGATGAGCGCAATGCGCCGGCGCGATCGCGCAAGGACGGTGGCGGGACGGGTCGATGGATCGGCCGACAGGCATGCCGGGTTTTGCCCGCGTCGTCGAGACCTGCGTCTCATCAACCGCTCGGGCGTGGAAATCTCGGCCCGGGATGCCTCGTCGGTTTGCCGAATATGACTTTCAGCCGCGGTCTCGGCATGAAAACGACGCGGCGTTTGCGCTGGCAATTGCTATGACTTAGGTTGTCGCATCCGTCGATCGTGATCGGCCCTTGGCGCGCGTGGCGGCTCGCGAGGGGCCACTCGCAGGGGACGGAGTCAATTTGGCGTCCCGCCGCCGCCCGGGCACAGGCGGGAGAATATCGCATTGCGCTGAAACAGGTATTGAAGGCTCTCTGGACGGAGGCTCATATGAAGGTCAAGTTCGCTCTGACGCTAGGCGCAGTGGTCGCCCTGTATGCGATCGCCCCCATCGGCGCGGGCAACCAATTGCGGTCGACCGAAGCCTCGGCTGCGCCGCCGTTGCAGCCGCGGGTGAGCTTCTCCGAAGATGTCCTGCCGCTGCTGAAATTTAGATGCTCGAGCTGTCATCAGCCGGGCGGGGAGGGATACGATCAAAGCGGACTCGATTTGACCTCATATGAGGGTGTGATGAAGGGCACCAAATTTGGCCCCATGGTCGTTCCCGGCGATCCGGAAACAAGCAACCTGATGCGCCTGCTCGATTGGCGAGTCGCGCCGGAAATTCGTATGCCGCACGGAAAGAAGCAGCTGTCGATTTGCGATCGAGACACCATCCGGACGTGGATTTGGGAAGGCGCGAAAGACGACTGATTGCGACCTGACTTCGATGTCGCGCTCGTCGATCTTCGCTGCGGCTTCGGCGCGGAGAATTTCCGCTTTTGACCCGATCGGACCTTGCGCTCCATGGACTCGCCGGATCTTTGGATCAAGACGCTGCATATTCTCGCCGTCATATCGTTGATGGCGGGAATGCTCTACTTGCCGCGGCTTTTTGTCTATCACGCCGACGCGAAGGCGGGGTCCGAACTGTCGGAGACGCTCAAGGTCATGGAGCGAAGGCTGCTCAAGGGAATCGTCAACCCGGCGATGATCGCGGTCTGGCTGACCGGCCTGCTGCTCGCCTACAGGCTCGATGATTTCCAGTCGCCTTGGCTGCATGCGAAACTGGCGCTGGTCCTCGTGCTTTCCGGAATTTACCTGTATCTCGCCGGTTTGGCGCGCGCCTTCGCCAAGGACGGCAATCGTCGCTCCGCGCTCTACTACCGCATTCTCAACGAGAACTCCCACCGTTGTCATGATCGGCATCGTGATTCTCGTGGTGTTCAAGCCGTTCTGAGCGAGCGCCGACGTCTCAGCGCGCGTCCTCGAGAATCAGCGCGGCGGCCTTGGCGGCGACCATCATCACCGCCGCGTTGATATTGCCGGAGACGATGGCGGGAAAGACCGACGCGTCGACGACCCGCAACCCCTCGAGCCCGTAGACCCTGAGACGCGCGTCGACCGCGCCCCGCGTCGCCTCCGCCGCCATCCGGCAGGTGCCGACGGGATGATAGACCGTGCCGGAGCGCCGGCGAAGATCGGCGATCAGGTCGGCGTCGCTGCGCGCCTCGGGTCCGGGCGCCAGCTCGGCCTCGATGACCTCGCGCAGGGCCGGCCGGGCGGCCAACCGGCGCAAGAGTTTCACGCCCTCAAGACAGGTCTCGACGTCTTCGCCGGTCGCCAGCGCGTTGGGCGCGATGCGGGGGGCCTGGAAGGGATCGGCGGAGCGCGCCAGGATGCTGCCGCGGCTGGTCGGACGGCAATTGGAGAGCCCGAGGGAGAAGCCGGGAAACGGATCGGGGGTCAACAGCGGCCGCGTGCCCGTCTTGGCGCCGAGCGTGCTGATCGCCTGGAAATAGAGCTGGATGTCGGGACGCTTCAGTTCCGGTCGGGTGCGCACGAAGCCGCCGGCCTGATTGAGGCTGAGGCTGAGGGGCCCGCGCGAGCGGATGAGGAAGTCGAGCCCCGCCAGGAGCTTGCCGTACCAGGGGCGAAGCGCCTCGTTGAGCGTTCTGACCTTGGCGCGATAGGTGTAGTTGATGCCGATATGGTCCTGAAGATGATGGCCGACCGCGCCGCTGTCCTGGACGATGTCGACGCCGAGAGCGG
Organism: uncultured Alphaproteobacteria bacterium; assembly: GCA_963755075.1. Lineage (GTDB taxonomy): Bacteria > Pseudomonadota > Alphaproteobacteria > Rhizobiales > Beijerinckiaceae > Roseiarcus. The sequence goes on along the minus strand of CAVWKL010000050.1, from coordinate 12,784 downwards.
CCAGATGCGCGCCCGGCCCGACGCCGGAGAGCTGCAGGAGCTGCGGCGAATTGACCGCCCCCGCGGCAAGGATCACCTCGCGCCGCGCGCCGACGACGCCGGCTCGGCCGCCGCGGCGGATTTCGACGCCGCTCGCCCGTCGCCCCTCGAACAGCACCCGCGTCGCCTGCGCCTCGGTGAGGACGCTGACGTTGGCGCGTTTGGCGGCCGGGCGCAGAAACGCCTTGGCGGCGGACATGCGCCAGCCGTTCTTGGTGTTGATCTGGTAGACGCCGATCCCCTCCTGCGCCGCGCCGTTGAAATCGGGATTGACGGCGAAACCCGCCTGCCGGCCCGCCGCGATGAACCGCCGAGCGAGCGGATGCAACCGCTTCGAGACGTCGCTGACCCGCAGCGCGCCGCCCTGCCCGCGCCATGGGTCCGCGCCCGCCTCATTGTCCTCGATCGCCTTGAAGAACGGCAGGCAATCGGCGTAGCTCCAGCCGGGATTGCCTTCGGCCGCCCAATCGTCGAAGTCGGCAGGGTCGCCGCGCACCCACACCATGGCGTTGATCGAGCTCGACCCGCCGAGCAATTTTCCGCGCGGCCAATAGTCCGCGCGGCCGGCAAGCCCCGGATCGGGCTCGGCGCGATAGGCCCAGTTGAGGCTCACATCATAGAACGTCTTGCCGTAGCCGAGCGGCGTCTGCACCCAGAAGCGCCGGTCCGAGCCGCCCGCCTCGATCAGGGCGACGCTGTGGCGCCCGCTCGCCGAAAGCCGCTCCGCCAACACGCAGCCCGCCGAACCCGCGCCGACGATGACGAAATCGAAGAGATCGCCCATCTCATACGCCCCGCTGCAGGGCGCGGGTTCGGGCAGGCGCAAAAGAGGAAGGGAGCATTCGGAGCGAGCTTTCACGCCGTCGGATCGTATGAGGCGAACCTATAGCCGCTCGCTCGGCGGCGCGCCATGGCGGGGGCGGCGCGGCGTTGCGTTCGGGCCGAGGAGCTCGGAGCGGACCTTGAGAGCGGCGGCGCCGATGATCGGGATGCGCAACCAAGCCGTTCAGCCGATGGTCGCGACGCCGCCGAAACGGATGTTGAGCCGATGGAGCGGCTCGACGTCGATCCGCTCGCCGGAGCTTCGCCGCAACTGGCGTGCGCGACACCCGTTAGCGCTTGATGACGACCAGTCGTATCGGCTGGCGAGACGGGGTTCGCAACAAATCCCGTCGCCAGTCGCCCTTCCTCAGGCGGTCCTCGGCGACGCATCGAGCGGCGGCGCTCCCTCTCGGATTGCTCCCTTGATGAGCTTGCGAAAATCCGGAGTGTCTTTATGCCCGTGGACGCTAACGGCGTGCTGAACCGCCGCATCAATGAGCTCCTGTTCGCTGTCGGCCGAAATTGCGATCGAGCAATTCATGACGCTAGGCGTTTCACGGCAATCGATGAACTTTCGTCCCATGGTCTCCTCCAATTCGCGGGCCTTTGAAGATGGCGACCCATAGGCCCTTATCCCGGTTATGCCGGGAGGGCCGGGCCGCGAGCGTATCTCATACCGGCTATGCCGTGAAGGCGCGGTCCCCAAGCGCACGAAGCACGAAAGCGCATCGGAAATCGGCCGGCCCCGACCGCCGCGGCGGACGCCGTGGCCCGCTGGTCCGTCCCTACGCCGCCGGGGTTCGTCGGGACCCTGCGGCTGGCCAGCGCGAGGCCCAGGTTTCGGCGCGACCGACCAAGGGTCTATCTGATCTCGAGAATGACCGGGCCTGACGCCGCGTCGGTTACCCCGAGGCCGCCGCCGAGATCCTCAAGCGTATCGCGAAACGTATTCAGGGTCGCGATCATATTCGGCCGGGCAGCCGCAATCGCCGCCATATCTTCCCATTCGCCGATGGTGCAATAGGACCTCTCGCCGGTTTGAATCATATCGACTCGTTTCCAGCCGGGCCACTTTGACTGAACATTCTGGAACGCATCGAGAAATTCTTGTTCACGTCCCGGCTTAACCCGGAACCGCACGACATTGAATGCGGTCATTGAGACGCCTCCCGAGACTTCGATCGGAGATTCCAACCGCGACACGGTCGTGGGGCGAGCGCAAATCGCACCGTGTCCCTGTGATCGGTCCCGCCGTTTGGACCGGGTCGAACATTAGAAAACGGGCGGCCTGCGAGCAAGCACTGACCGTGGAACGCGCGGGCGTCAGTCAATTGCCCGAACGTCCGTTCGGGGTCGAGAGCGGCCGCGAGGCTGTGCGGGAGCGAATGTCGGCTTCGACGTTTCGACTATCCAAACCCGCCAATCCGCTCCCGAGAACTGGCCTCTGTCCGACAGGCGCCGCAGGCGCCGATCAACCCATGACCGGCGGCCGATTATCTCCTGTGCCCGATTGACCAGCCGTCATGCTGTCCTCGCCAGCGTGCGCTCACGCGGCCGCCTCGGGCCCAGTCGAGCCGCCGTCCGCCGTCCGAGCCCGCGAATCCGGGCCTTGGAGGCGCGCCGCGGCAACGCGCACCAGACACAGCGCGGCTCGTTCGCCCGATGCAAGAAATGTTGCGGCGCGAATCCTCCGTCGCGCGATGCCGTCAGGCGCGTGCGATCAGGCCGGAGTAGCAGCCGCGCTTGGCGTTGTGCGCATGGATATAGGCGACGTCAGGGTTGGCGAGAAGGCGGGCGATGACGGGCTCGACCTCCCTGCCGTCGACGACGTCGGCGTCGATCATCATGTGCTCGGCGTCATAGGCGCGCAGCGACAACAGCCGCACCCGCATGACCTCGGGAACCTCTCCAACTCGGTCGTAAGTCGCCTCGGAGCCCTCGCCGATGAAGATGGCGTGCGCAGCGCGGTAGGGGGTGTCGGCGGGCTGACAGAGGTGGTTGAGCAGCAGGACGCGCTCGCCGGGATCGACGTCGCGCATCGCGATGCGATCGGGAAAACCGGGCTTCTTGTCGGCGACGTAACGCTTGACGCCCTTGCGAGACAATTCCTCCTCGCTCAGCCCGAAGAGATGGCGAAAGGGCTCGGGCGACAGGCCGGTAATACGAAAGGTCATGATAGGCTCCTCGGTTCTGGAGAGGATAACCATGCGGCGCGCCAAGCCTTGAGGCCACCCGGTTCCTGCGGCGCAGGCGGGCCGAAACCGGCGGCCTGATTTCCACCCGGCCGGCCGCGAGCCCGCCCCGCCGCCGAGCCTTGTCGTCGTCGTCCCGACGCCCCATGTCATCCCTGCCCGCTCTGTCGTTCCGCAGGCAGCCCCATGCGCGGTGTTGGCCTCTGCGCAGCCGCTTCGGCGGCCGGCGCCGTCTTTGCCGCCCTGGCCTTTCAGCCGTGGGCGGGAGAGGCGCGCGCGGCGCAGGCGGTCGACGTGGCTCTGGTGCTGGCGGCCGACGTCTCGCGCAGCATCGACGAGGAGGAATTCGCGTTGCAGCGGCGCGGCTACGCCGCGGCGATCGCCGACCCCAGGGTTCTCGACGCCATCCGCGCCGGGCCGCACGGCGCCATTGCGGTCAGTTTCGTCGAATGGGCGGGCGAGGGCGAAGAAAAGACCGTGGTCGACTGGACGGTGATCGGCGAGGCGGCCGACGCGCGCAAGTTCGCCGCCGCGCTCGCCGCCGCGCCGCGCTCCTTCGTCGGGCGCACCGCGATCGGCTCGGCGATCGATTTCTCCATGGGGCTCTTGGTCGAGAGCGGCTTTGTCGCCGACCGCGAGGTCATCGACGTCTCCGGCGACGGCACCAGCAACCAGGGCCGAACCCCGACCGAGGCGCGCGACGCGGCGTTGAGCGCCGGCGCGACGATCAACGGCCTCGCCATTTTCAACCGGCGGGCCGCCGCGCAAGGCGGCTTTCTGGCGCTGCACACCAACCCGCCCGGCGGCCTCGCCAACTATTATCGCGACAATGTGATCGGCGGCCCCGGCGCGTTCGTCCTGCCGATCGACGATTTCAACAGCTTCGACGAGGCGATGATCCGCAAACTCATCAGCGAGATCGCCGGGGCCACGCCGCGCGGCGACGATCTGACTGCGCTCGCCCGCCCGAGCGCGCGCGGCGGGCGCGCCCTGGGAGAGGAATGAGGGCCGCGCCGGCGGCCGTTACGGCGTCGTCGTCACGGCGCTTGGCCGCGGCGCGGCCATTCGCTAGACTGGCGTGATGTACGCCGCCGTCACCCGAGACATCAAAGTCACCGTCGAACCAACCTATTCGGCCGAGCGATCGGATCCCGAGGAGCCGCGCTACTTCTGGACCTACACCGTCGAAATCGTCAATCTCGGCGAACGGACGGTGCAGTTGACCCATCGCCACTGGCGGATCACCGACGCCGCCGGCCGTCGCGAAGAGGTGCGCGGCCCCGGCGTCGTCGGCGAACAGCCGACGCTCGCGCCGGGCGAATCGTTCCGCTACGCCTCGGGGTGCCCGTTGCGCACGCCGAGCGGCATCATGGTCGGCAGCTACCGCATGGTCGCCGAGGACGGCGACGTCTTCGACGTCGCCATTCCCGCCTTCTCGCTCGACAGCCCGCAGGCCCGCCGGGTGCTGAACTGAACCCGCATACACCGGATCGCGCATTGATTTCTGGCGTTTGTGTCGCAATTCAGTTATTATAATCAATAGTTTAAGCTGATTTTGAGGCTGTTGTCATAACGAACCCGGCGGGTGAACCGAACGGCGAGGCGCTCAAGCTCGATTTCGACCGCCGCCTGATGCTCCCGTTTCGGGGATCGGTAATTGCCTCCGACGCCGGGTTGCTCGCATGCCGTGAACGCGACGACACGCTCGGCCTCAACGTAATGGCGGGCGAGGTCGTCGCTGACGCTCGGACCGGCAAGAATGGCCGTCATGCGCTTGATCGGCATGCTGCGGCAGGCCGTGTTCGGGCGGCTTGCGCGATATGAGGACGTCAACGACGCCGAGCGGCTTCGGCATGATCCGGCGTGGCGCTGGATCGTCGGCTCCAAGGCGGCCTCGAGATGCGCAGCGTGCACGGCGGTCAGGCAACCTCCAAACTGCGTTGGCAGCCAAAGAGATGACTTGCGACTTGCAAATCGCCGCCGGCGATTGCAAGCTTGGTCGATCCGGGGACTCCATCTGGACAATATCAGCTTGACGGCATTTGCGGTAACATCAACGGGGCGCTTTTCGCCTCTAGGATCTTTTGACACTTAGTCGCATACCGAAGAACGGCGCTTTATTGTGAGCGTAGAGGGAAGTCGCCTGTGAATGAAAGGAGCAATCGCAATGCGTAAGATTTTGCTTGTATTGGCGTTTGTTACGGCATGGGCGACCACGGCAGCGGCGGACAAGGTGGCCTTTGACGATATTCTTGGCCGTTGGTGTGTAGCCAATTTAGGCAATTTTAACACATTTTCAAGGACTAAGTTATTAGTTCAATTTCCAAACGGCAGTAGCAAAACACTTTTCATCGCAAAAGTAATAATCGATGGGAATTCGATCGATATCTCCTGGAAGCCTCCGTATGTTGGGACGGGATATGAACTTTCCAACGACAAACGAACCTTAATCCAACTCCCAAACGTTGACGAGACGGGAAAGCCTGTTGGCGATAAGGGGCCAAGATTGGAACTGCACCGTTGCTAAATTTCTGCCCCTAGAGCAACGCCTTGGACACTATCGGCGCGAAGCGGCTTTGATGCACCGGCCATCGCCGCGTATCCAGGCCAGGGCATGTGCACTACGGTGTCCGGCGCGCGCTTCGCCCCCCCTTTCCAGTTGAAATTCGAGTGTTCGCAAAAGCTACCGTCCGCCCCGCCAGGCGGTGCGTTCCGGATTACGATAGAGATCCGCACTGAAAGGGGCGAGGCGCTTAGTTCATCGCCTTGTCGATTTCCGGCTTGACGACGCTTTCCAGCGCTTCGGCGCCGATCGGGCCGACCAGCTTGAAGGCGATGGCGCCGTCGCCCTTGACGATGAAAGTCTCGGGAACGCCGTAGACGCCCCAATCGATGCCGGCGCGGCCGTCGCGATCGAGGCCGATCTTGGCGTAGGGGTCGCCCAAGGCGCCGAGGAAGCGCTTGACGTTTTCCGGCGCGTCTTTCTGGGCGACGCCGAGAATGGCGACGCCTTTGGCCTTGAGCGCCGGATCGGCGGCGAGCGCCATGAGGAATTCGTGCTCGTCGTGGCAGGGCGCGCACCACGAGGCGAAGATGTTGACCAGGGTGACGTGGCCCTGGCGCAGGTCGGCGTCGGCAAGGCCCGGCGCACCCTCGAGGCCGGGAAGATCGAGGGCCGGCGCGCTCTGGCCGATCAGCGCCGAGGGGATGCGCGAAGCGTCGCCGGAATAAAGCCGCACGAACAGCAGCGTCGCCAGCGCGGCGAACACGATCAGCGGCAGCGCCGCCAGGGCGCCGCGCCGGCGCGCGGAGGTCGGCGCGCCCTCGCTCATCGCGCCTCTTTGTCCGCCCGGGCGGCCTCGAGGCGGGCAAGAGCGGCCTTCAGCGCGCGATAGTCCATCAGGATCGAGGCGATCATGGCGACAACGACCAGCCCCGACAACGCATAGGCGGCGACGATGAAGCCGAGATGGGGAACCGCCGTCATGCGCTCGAGGCCCCCGTCGCCAGGCGCGGCGCCAGCGCATCGCCCTCCGCGGCGGCGATCATCGTCAGCCTGGCGAGGCGCCGGCGCAGGATCTCGTTGCGGATCGCCATGAGGTGCAGCGTCAGGAACAAAAGCGTGAAGGCGAGCGCCATGACGAGCAGCGGCCACAACAGCTCCGGCGCGATCGTCGGCCCGCCCAGACGGAACACCGAAGCCGGCTGATGCAGCGTGTTCCACCAATCGACCGAGAATTTGATGATCGGCAGGTTGACGCAGCCGACCAGCGTCAGAATCGCGGCGGCGCGCGCCGCCCGCCCCGGGTCCTCGATCGCCCGCCACAGCGCGATCAGGCCGAGATAGAGGATGAACAGCACCAGCACCGACGTCAGCCGCGCGTCCCACACCCAGTAGGTTCCCCACATCGGCTTCCCCCACAGCGAGCCGGTGACGAGGCAGATGAGGGTGAAGCCGGCGCCGAGCGGCGCGGCGGCCTTTTGCGCGGCGTCGGCGAGCGGGTGGCGCCAGACCAGGGTGCCCAGGCTCGCCAGCGCCATCACGCCGTAGATGAAGGTCGACAACCACGCGGCGGGAACGTGGACGTACATGATCTTGACCGTCTCGCCCTGTTGGTAGTCGGGCGGCGCCGAAAACGACATCCACAGCCCGAGCGCCAAAAGCGTCGCCGTCGCGAGAGCGAGCCACGGCAGCATGCGGCGCGTCAGGGCGAGAAAGACCGAGGGGTTGGCGAGATTTCCCATCCACCGCCTTTTAGCGCTTGGGGCCGAGCGGGGCAATGCAGGGACGACCGCAGCGAAACGGCGGCGACGGATCCGCCCCGTTTCTTGCGAAGCCTTCGTCCTCGGCAACCATGCCGCGTTTCCGAAAATCGATGCGTTGAACCTTCCCCGTCGCCGAAAGCGCGCGTTGTCGCAGTTAAAACTATTCTAATACTTAATTTACACTTTGTCGCCATCGTCACCCGATGACGTGTTGGTCCCGACGGGCGCAGGCTGCGGGCCAAGGGCATGACGCCGTACGTTCATCCCGGTTGCAATCCGGAATCCGGCGACCGTCGACGAAGCTGCGACGCGCGCGTCGGCGCCAGCGGCAAGGCGGAAAATTCGACGCGACCGCAGCGGATTCGAATCTTGGGGCGCACGGAGCATGTTGGACTTCAGCAAGGACATTTGCGCCCCGGGACCGGCCGAACAGATGTTGCGTCGCCTGAATCGTGAATTGCGCGCCATCAGCAGTTGTAACCAGACCCTGATGCGGGCGGTCGACGAGCAGACCCTGCTCGAAGACATATGCCGCATCGTTTGCGACGAGGCCGGCTACCGCATGGCGTGGGTCGGGTATGCCGAGAACGACGAGGGCAAGACGGTGCGTCCCGTCGCCTCGGCCGGACACGACGAAGGCTATGTCGAACAGCTCAGGGTCACCTGGGCCGAGACGGAACTCGGACGCGGCCCCGTCGGAAACGCCCTTCGCGCCGGCGAGGTGGTCTGCGTCCAGGATTTCGTCACGGATTCCCGGACGGCGCCATGGCGCGCCGAAGCCCTGCGGCGAGGCTATCGCTCCGCCATCACGCTGCCGCTGAAGAACGAAAACGCCATCGTTTTCGGGGGTCTCATTATCTATTCCCTGGAGGCCAACGCCTTCACCGCCGACGAAATTCGGCTCCTCGAGGAATTGGCCGCCGATCTGGCGTTCGGCATCTCGGTCCTGCGCGCCCGGGCCGAGCGCAAGGATCTCGACCGCAGGCTTAAGGCCAAGCTGAACTTCTTCGAATGCATGGATCACGTCAATCTGGCGATCCAGGACGCGCATGATCTCGAGCAGATGATGAGCCAGGTTGTCGATGCGGCCCTTTCGATCTTCAATTGCGACCGCGCCTGGCTGATCTATCCCTGCGATCCCGAGGCGGCGACGTGGCGCACGCGGACGGAGCGCGCCCGACCCGAATATCCCGGCGCGCACGCCCAAGGGATCGAGTTTCCCATGGACGCGCAATTCCGCGCGGTGATGACCGCCGCTCGCGCTTCGCGCGGCCCCCTATCCTTCGATCCCTCGTCCGAGAACGCATTGCCCGCAGGCGCGCCCGAGCAATTCGGCATTCGCTCCATGTTGTGCATGGCCATCCACCCCAAGACGGGCGCCGCCAACTTGTTCGGCCTGCATCAGTGCGCCTATCCCAGGATCTGGACCGCAGACGAGATGGCGCTGTTCGAGGCGATCGGCAGACGCCTCGCCGACGGTCTGACCAGCCTCACCGCCTACCGCGATCTGCGCGACCGCGAGGCGCAGTTGCGCGCCCTGGTGCAGACCATTCCCGACCTCGTCTGGCTGAAGGACGTCAACGGCGTCTTCCTGCATTGCAATCCGCAATATGAGCGTTTTGTCGGCCTCGCCGAGCGGGATATCGTCGGTAAGACGGACTATGATCTCTTCGACAAGGATCGCGCGGCATTCTATCTCGAGAGCGATCGCGAGGCCGTGGCGGCTGGCAAGCCCCATACCGGCGAGGGGTGGCTGGATTTCGCCGCGGACGGATACCGCGGCTATTTCGAGGCGATCAAGACACCGATGCGCGATCATGCGGGGAAGCCGATCGGCATTCTCGGCATCGCTCGGGACATCACCGAACGCAACAAGACCGAAGAGCAATTGCGCATCGCCGCCACCGCCTTCGAGGCCCAGGAGGGCATCCTCATCGCCGACGCCGACCGGGTGATCGTGCGCGTCAACCGAGCCTTCACCGAAATCACCGGCTACACCAGCGAAGACGCGGTGGGGAAAACGCCGCGCCTGCTGCAGTCGGGCAATCATGACGCCGCCTTTTACCGCGTGATGTGGAACCGCGTCGACCAAGACGGATGCTGGCAGGGCGAAATTTGGAATCGGCGCAAGAACGGCGAGATTTTTCCCGAATGGCTCAACATCAGCGCGGTCAGGGGCGAGGCCGGCGAGATCACCCATTACGTCGGCACGCTGATCGACATCACCGAGCGCAAGGCGGCCGAGAGGCAGATCGAGCGCCTGGCCTTCTATGATCCCTTGACCCAGTTGCCCAACCGTCGCCTGTTCCTCGACCGTCTGCAGCAGGCGCTGGCGGGCTGCGGCCGCAGCCAGCGCAAAGGCGCGCTTCTGTTCATCGATCTCGACAATTTCAAGGTCCTCAACGAGATGAGCGGCCACGACGTGGGCGACCTCCTGCTGGTGGAGGTCGCGCGACGGATCGCCGCTTGCGTGCGCGAGGGCGACACCGCCGCGCACCTGGGAGGGGACGAGTTCATCGTCCTGCTCGAAGACCTCAGCGAGAACGACCAGGAGGCCGCGGCGGAGACCAAGGAAGTCGGCGAAAGGATCTTGTCGGCGCTCGCCCAGGCCTACACGATCGCCGGGGGCGTGCAGCACAGCACCCCGAGCATCGGCGTCACGGTGTTCGCCGACGCCGCGGACTCGCTCGACGAACTGCTCAAGCAGGCCGACATCGCCATGTACCAAGCCAAATCGGCCGGACGCAACACGTTGTGCTTCTTCGACCCGGAGATGCAAAGCGCGCTCGCCGCCCGGGCGGCGCTGGAATCGGCGCTGCGGCTCGCCATCCACGAACGCCAGTTCGTTCTGCACTTTCAACCGCAGATCGACGGCGCCGGCGCCATCATCGGCGCCGAGGCGCTGCTGCGTTGGCGCCATCCCGAGCGTGGCCTGCTGCCGCCGGGCGAGTTCATCCCGCTGGCCGAAGAAACCGGACTGATTCTGCCGATCGGCCGGTGGGTGCTGGACGCGGCCTGTTCACGGCTCAAGGACTGGGCGGGCGACCCGCGCACGCGCGATCTGCATCTCGCCGTCAATGTCAGCGCCCGCCAGTTCCGCCAGGCCGACTTCATCGACGAGGTGAGTCAGGCGCTGGAGCGCTCCGGCGCTCGCGCCGCGAAGCTGAAACTCGAACTGACCGAAAGCGTCGTCATCGACGATGTCGACGGCGCCATCGAGACGATGCGGGCGCTGAAGAGACTCGGCGTGGAATTTGCGTTGGACGACTTCGGCATCGGCTATTCGTCGCTGTCGTATCTTACCCGACTGCCGCTCGAGCAGCTCAAGATCGACCGCTCCTTCGTGCGCAACCTGCCCGACAGCGCCAACGACGCGGCGGTGGCGCAGACCATCATCACGCTCGCCAAGAGCCTGGGCCTGGCCGTCATCGCCGAGGGGGTGGAAACCGAAGCGCAGCGGCAATTCCTGGCAAGCCATGGTTGCCCGACCTACCAAGGCTTCCTGTTCAGCAAGCCCGTGGACATCGCGCAATTCAAACGGCTGCTCGGCTGAGACCTCCGCTGACGCGCGCCCTCGACTCGCCGAACTCGAAAGGCGCCGCCCGGTCTCCTCACGCGCGGGCCCGCTCAGCCCCTTCGCCGTCGACGTGTCCCAGCCGGCTCGACAAATCCTTCGCCGCGCCGATGAGGCAGTTGACATAGCGCACGTGATTCTTGACGCCGTCCTCCCTGGGGGCGACCAGACAGAGCGTCGCGACGCAGGTCCCGTCGGCTTGGCGGACAGGGGCGGCGAAGCAATGGGTGAACGTCTCGACGACGCTGTTGAAGGAGAAATATCCGACCCTTGAGGCTTCCCGCACTTCCGCAATGAAGGTCGCCGGGTCGAGCCATCGGCCGTCGGGCAGACGAAAATCCTCCTTGGGAACGAAGGCCAAGATCTCGGCGTCGCTCATATGCGAAACGAGAAGGCGCCCCGATGCGGTCCACGGGATCGGAACGGGAACGCCGACGCTGGAGGAGATGCGGAAAGGGCGCACCCCCTCGCGCATCTGCGCGACGGTGTATTTGGCGCCTTCCAGCAGACACAATTGCGCCGTCTCGCGGGTTTCCTCGGCAATTCTCGTCAAAAGCCCGTCGCACTCGCGCATCAGGTCGAATTGCTCGGCGTAGGCCGTGCCGAGGAAGTAAAGCTTCCGGCCGAGGAAGACGCGTCCGTCCTCGCCCCGATACTCGAGAATTCCCTGCCTGAGCATGAGATTGACAAGCTCGTAGACCGACGAGCGCGGCGCGCCGATCTCCACGGCGATCTCGTTGGGCCGCATCGGCTGGCGCTTCAAGCGCAAGAACTGAAGAATCTCGAAGGCCCGGTCGAGACCGCGCGCGCGTCGATTGACCATTTCCGCCGAAAGGTCATCCATGCGCGGCCTCGCGCGCAGCCTCATGAGCACAGCCGGCCACCTGATGCTTCTCCATCATTTCTGCTTGTAAGCGACGCAGTCGATTTCCACTTTGCAATCGACCATCATCCGCGACTGGACGCAAGCGCGCGCCGGCGGGTTGGCGCCAAAATACTCCGCGTATATGCCGTTGAAAGTCCAGAAATCACGGGGGTCGTCGAGCCATACGCCGATGCGCACGATGTCCTCGGCGCCATACTCGGCCTCGCGCAGGATGGCGATCATGTTCTCGATCGCTTTGCGGGACTCGGCGACGATGCCGCCGCCGACAATTTCTCCCCCTTCCATGGCGGTCTGCCCCGACACGTAGAGCCAGCCGTTCGCCTCGACCGCGCGCGCAAAAGGCAGCGCTTGTTTCCCTGCGCCGGTCTCGCCCGCGCCGAATCTCTTGATCGACAAATCCGTTCTCCGATTACTTGGTGAAGGTTGAGGTCCTGAGGAATTCCGCCAGACGGTCGGTCCGCGGCTTGTTGAACATTTCGCGCGGGTTTCCCTCCTCGCCGATCCGGCCCTGGTTCATGAATATGACGCGCGAGGAGACTTCATAGGCAAAGCGCATTTCGTGGGTGACGATGAGCATGCTCATCCCGTCGGCGGCCAAGCCTTTGATGACCTGCAGCACTTCGCTGACGAGTTCCGGGTCCAGGGCCGACGTCACCTCGTCGAACAACATCAGCTTGGGGTTCATGGCGATGGCGCGCGCGATCGCGACGCGCTGCTGCTGGCCGCCCGAAAGCTGGCCCGGAAAACGGTCGGCGCGATCGCGCAGGCCGACGCGGTCGAGCCATTTTTCGGCGAGGGCGCGCGCCTCCTCGCGCCCCAGCCTCTTCACCTTGACGAGCCCCAGCATCACGTTGGCGAGGGCGGTCATGTGCGGGAACAGGTTGAACTGCTGGAAGACCATGCCGGTCATGGCGCGGTGCCGGGCGATCTCGCCTTCCTTCTTCCTGCGGCGCACGCCGGCGACCGTCTCATAGCCGATCTCCTCGCCGTCGATGCGGATCGATC
>CAVWKL010000049.1:0-8846 GCA_963755075.1 uncultured Alphaproteobacteria bacterium | reverse complement strand
AAGCGGTCGTGGCGCGGCGGATCGGTGGTGCCGAGCGTTGCGCCGGCCCGGTTGGGGAGTTCGGTCATCAGGTTGCCCTTCGCCGAGGAATAGGTGCGCCAGTCGTTGAGCGCCGCAACGATGTCGGAGAAGCGCGAAAGCACCCACATGTTCGCTTCCTCACTCCAGAAGCAGGGAAAATCCTCGCGCAGCCGCCGGTAGGCGGGAAAAGGATCGGCGTCCACCGCGGCCGAATAGGGGTCGAATCGGAACATGGCTCCTCCCCGACGGCCCGGGTTCCGGGCCGCCCGTTATTGGCTCAACTTCGGAACGACTTCTCGATGCGGTCGAGCGTGCGCATCGCCTCGAGACATTGCGCGACGGAGCCGTTCGGCTCGCGCTGGTCGCGGATCGCCGCGACGAACTCGCGATCGATCAGCTCGATGCCGTTGTTGGAGACGGCGACGCCGGCGAGGTCGATCTTGGCTTCCGCGCCGTCGTAGAGATCGTCATAGCGCGCGATATAGGTTCCGTTGTCGCAGATATAGCGGAACGTGGTGCCGAGCGGCCCCTTGTTGTTGAACGAAAGCGACAAGGTGCAGATCGCCCCCGAGGGGACTTTCATGCCGATCGCCATGTCCATGGCGATGCCGAGGCTCGGGTGCTTCGGGCCTTGCAGACCGAAGACCTCCGAGGCGCTCTCGCCGGTCTGATACTGGAAGAGATCGACGGTGTGGCAGGCGTGGTGCCACAAGAGGTGATCGGTCCAGGCGCGCGGCTGGCCGAGCGCGTTGAGATTGGAGCGGCGGAAGAAAAAGGTCTGCACGTCCATCTGCTGGATGGTCAGCTCGCCGGCGAGGATCCTCTTGCGCATCCACTGATGGCTGGGGTTGAAGCGCCGGACGTGGCCGGCCATGGCGATGCGGCCGCTCTCGCGTTGCACGCGAACGAGCTCCTCGCTGTCGGCGAGATTGTCGGCCATCGGAATCTCGACCAGGACATGCTTGCCCGCCCTGAGGCAGGCGATCGCCTGGGCGGCGTGAACCGGCGTCGGCGTGGCCAGAATGACGGCTTCGACCTCGGGCCGCGCCAGCGCCTCGGCGAGATCCTTGGTCGCATGGGGGATGCCGCGCTGCGCGGCGAACCCCTCGATGTCGTCGGGCCCGCCGCCGACCACGCTGACGACCTCGACGCCGGCGATGGCGTTCAGCGCCTCCAGGTGTTTCATGCCGAAGGCGCCGGCGGCGCCGGCGAGGCAGACCCTCATTGCGTTTCTCCTGTCCGCGAATGCGCCAGCTCGGCGAGGATCATGTCGGCAAGCCCTCGGTAGGACTTGGGATCGCCGTCGCTCGCCCGCAACGCCAGCTCGCCCACCCTCCGTTGCCAGCCAGCCGCCGCGCGCGACATCGCGCCCTCGAGGCCGAGTAGGTCGACGGTGAGCGCGACCTCGCGCATTTCCGCGGCGCGCCGCACGCCGTGCGTCATGGCGCGCTCCAGCATATAGGCCGAGCGCTTCGGCCAATCGAAGCCGGAAAAGGTTTCGTCGAGCGAGGCGAGCACGACGTCGTCGACGCCCGCCTTTCTCCCGGCCAGAACGCATTCGCAGACCAGCGCCTCGAGCCCCTTGATCATGATCGAGCGGATCATTTTGACCGCCGACGACGAGCCGACGGGGCCGTCGTGAATCGAAACCGCCATGTCGAGCGCTTTCAGCGCCGACCCAGCGGCCGGCGCGCGCGGGCCGCTGATCAGCAGCGGCGTGCGATGCAAGCGCGGATGGACAGGCGCCATCACCGCGACATCGACGTAGCGCCCGCCCGCCGCCTCGGTCGCCTCGGCCGAACGCGCCTTGGTCTGCGGCGCGCAGGAATTGCAATCGAAGACGAACGCGCCCACGGCGAGGCCCGGCAGGGCGGCGAGCGCGGCGGCATGCGCCTGATCGGCGGTGACGACGGAAAAGATCAGCTCGGCGCCGGCGACCGCTTCGGGCGCGTCGGCCGCGCCCAGAACCCCGGCGGCGGCATATTCGACGCGCTTCGCCTCGCGCACGGACGCCTCGGAGGAGTCAGTCTTGATGTCGTAGGCGGTCACGCGCGCCCGAAAACGCTTCTGCGTGCGCCAGCCCGCGAGGAAGGCCTGCGCCGCCTCGCCGAAGCCGAGAAAGGCGATGTGGTCGATGCCGTCAGGCGAATCCGCCATGCCTCCCGCCGTTTATCGAGCGCTTGCCCAGCCCTTCGTCTACGATCGAACGTCGCCCGGCGCCGAGGTCGAAAGGCGCCGCGCGCTATTCATTTTCTCTATAGAGGGCGCCGCCGCGGTCGCCCTTAGACCGACTCGCGCGCTCGGCGCAGATGATCGATCAGGATCGCCTGGGTCGGCGTCGGCCGCCAGCCGCGGCGGAAGGTGAGGCCGATCCGTCGGGCGCCGATCGGCACGCGGAACGGCGCCAGCGCCAGCAGGCCCTGCTCGAGTTCGTACTGGGCCTGACGCGCCGACAAGAGCGTGAGCCGGTCCGTGCCGGCGAGGACGCCGCGCAACAACACCAGCGAACTCGTCTCGTACATGCCGCCGGGCATTCGCGCCACATCGTCCGCCGAGAACAGCTTGTGGAACACGGCGCGGGTCGGGGTCTCCTCCGCCGGCACAACCCAGGGATAAGCGATCAGGTCCTCGCGCGACACCGTTTCGCGCCGTGTGAGGGGATGG
Source organism: uncultured Alphaproteobacteria bacterium (assembly GCA_963755075.1). GTDB lineage: Bacteria > Pseudomonadota > Alphaproteobacteria > Rhizobiales > Beijerinckiaceae > Roseiarcus. Next base: position 6,161 of record CAVWKL010000049.1, on the reverse strand, counting down.
CCGCGCCTGACGACGATCGCGAGCGGGTCGTCGAACAGCGGCTCTTGCACGATGTCGTCGATCGGCGGGGGATCGCGCAGCGCGCCGATGAGAAAGTCGATCACGCCGTAGCGCAGCCGGCCGAGCAGGCCGTCGTAGGGCGCGGAAATGACCCTGACCCGCGCCAGAGGCCGCTCGCGCGACAGCTGGTTCAGCGCGTCGGGCAGCAGCTTGGTGCGGGCGAACGGCATCGCGCCGACGACGATCAGTCCGGGATCGCGACTCAACGTCTCCGAAACCTCGGCGAAGCCCTGCAGCAGCTCGGCGTGGGCGAGCGCGGCGTGGCGCGCAAACGTCGCCGCCGTCGGCGTCAACTCGACGCCCTGCCGCGTCGCCACGAACAGCCTCGCCCCGACCACGCGTTCGAGGTCGCGGGCGGCGCGATGGAGCGACGGCTGGGACAGGCCGAGCTCGCGCGCCGCAAGGCTGAAGTTGCGGGTGAACTGCATCGCCGCGAGCGCCCGTAATTGGGCGACGGTGATCAATTGCTCGAAATGCGGGAAGCCGGCGCTCGATCGCCGGCCGTCGGCGCGCGTCGCTTCGCGGGCGCCGGTTTCGATCAGCGCAAAGGCGCGGATGACGCGATCATGGAGGAGCCGACCGACGTCGGTCGGCTTCATGCCGTCGCCGCCGGCGACCAGCAGCTTCGCGCCCAGACGCGCCTCGAGTTTGGCCAGCGCCTGGGTGATCGCCGGCTGCGACAGGTGGATTTGCTCGGCCGCCCGCGTCGCGCCGCCGAATTTCACCACGGCGGCGAAGGCGCGCAAATGCCGCAAATTGGGAATGTCCGTCCACATCGCAAGCGTCTCCGGCCGCCAGAGCGCAAACTTATAGCAAAATCTTATGACGCCGGACGATTTCGAACTGGCCTCGGCGATCGCGCCGATGAAAGATCGCGGCTTGTCGCAAGGATCGTTCGAATCCCGGCCACGTCGCCGTCATGGCCCGGCTTGGCGGTCCGCGTTGGACCGGACGCGGCCGGCGGGAGGGAGCACGCGATGAGCGAGAAGACGGCGCTGGTCATCAGCGCGCACGCGGCGGATTTCGTCTGGCGCGCCGGCGGCGCGATCGCCCTGCATCAGGCCAAAGGCTACGAAGTGACCGTCGTCTGCCTCTCCTACGGCGAGCGCGGCGAGAGCGCCAAAATCTGGAAGGAGCCGGGCGTCACCTTGCAAAAGGTGAAGGACGCGCGCCGCAAGGAGGCGGAGAACGCCGCCCAGGCGCTCGACGTTCACGACATCCAGTTCTTCGACCTCGGCGATTATCCCTTGGAGATGGACAAGGGCGCCAAATTCCGCCTGGTCGACGTCATCCGCAAGGTGCAGCCCGCTTTCATGATGAGCCATTCCCTGTGGGATCCCTACAATACCGACCACATGTTCGCGACCAAGGTCGCGCTGGAATGCCGCATGATCGCGCAGGCCTGGGGCCACAACCCGCACGAGAAGGTGCTCGGCGCGCCGCAGCTTTATCTCTTCGAGCCGCACCAGACCGAGCAGATGAATTGGAAGCCCGACGTCTTCCTCGACATCACCGACGTCTGGGAGAAAAAGCTCGCCGCGATCCGCTGCATGGAGGGCCAAGAGCATCTCTGGACCTACTATACGAACCTCGCCCAGAACCGCGCCAACCATTTCAAGCGCAATTCGGGCGGCCAGGCGGGCGGACGCAACGCGAAATACGCCGAGGGCTTTCAGTCGATGTTCCCGCGCACCGTGGACGAACTGTGATGAACGTCGTCGTCCGCAACATTGCCCGCGCCGAGCCTTCCGTCATCGCCGGCCTCGCCGAATGCGGCGTGGCGACGGTTCACGAGGCGCAGGGGCGCATCGGGTTGCTCGCGCCGTATCTGCGGCCAATCTACGCCGGCGCGCGCATCGCCGCCTCGGCGGTGACCGTTTCGCTCCCGCCCTGCGATAATTGGATGATCCATGTCGCCATCGAGCAATTGAAGGCCGGCGACGTCTTGGCGGTCGCGCCGACCTCGCCCTCCGACGCCGGCTATTTCGGCGATTTGCTCGCCACCTCGGCCAAGGCGCGCGGCGGCGTCGGCCTCGTCATCGACGCCGGCGTGCGCGACGTGCGCGATCTCGCGGCGATGGGCTTTCCCGTCTGGTCGAAATGCATATCGGCGCAAGGGACGGTCAAGGAGACGCTGGGCTCGGTCAACACGCCCATGGTCTGCGCCGGCGCCTACGTCGAGCCCGGCGACGTCATCGTCGCCGACGACGACGGCGTCTGCGTCGTCAGGCGCGCCGACGCCGCGGACGTGTTGAAAAAGGCCCAAGCCCGCCTCGCCAATGAGGAGGACAAGCGCAAGCGCTTTGCGGCCGGCGAGCTCGGCCTGGATATCTACAAGATGCGCGAGCGCCTCGCCGAGCGGGGACTGAAATATGTCTGAGCGCGAGCCGGCCTCGGCCCGCTGCATGTGGATGCGCGGCGGCACCTCCAAAGGCGGCTATTTCCTCGCCGCCGACCTGCCGCAGGAGGCCGCCGCGCGCGACGCCTTTCTGCTGGCGGTCATGGGCTCGCCGGACAGGCTGCAGATCGACGGAATGGGCGGCGCCGATCCCTTGACGTCCAAGGTCGCGGTCGTCTCCCGCTCGACGCGCGCCGGCGTCGACGTCGATTATCTCTTTCTCCAGACGTTCGTCGACAAGCCGATCGTCACCGACGCGCAGAACTGCGGCAACATCCTCGCCGGCGTCGGCCCCTTCGCCATCGAGCGCGGCCTCGTCGCGGCGACGGGCGATGAGACCGCGGTGACGATCTATATGGTCAACACCGGGCAGATCGCGGTGGCGCGCGTTCAGACGCCGAACGGACGGCCGACCTATGCGGGCGAGGCGCGCATCGACGGCGTGCCCGGGACCGCGGCGCCGATCCCGATCGCATTTCGCGACACGGCGGGCTCGAGTTGCGGCGCGCTGCTGCCCACGGGACGCGCGGTCGACATCATCGACGGCCTCGAGGCGACGCTGATCGACAACGGCATGCCGGTCGTGGTGTTGGGCGCGCACGACCTTGGCGTCAGCGGCGCCGAGAGCCGCGACGAGTTGGAAGCCAACGCGGCGCTCAAGGCGCGGCTCGAATCGATCCGGCTGAAGGCCGGGCCGATGATGAACCTCGGCGACGTCGCCGACAAGTCGGTGCCGAAAATGTCGCTGGTCGCCGCGCCCAAGGCGGGGGGGGCGATTCTCACGCGCACCTTCATTCCCCATCGCTGCCACGCCTCGATCGGCGTGCTCGGCGCGGTCTCGGTCGCCACCGCCTGCCTGTTGCCGGGATCGCCCGCCGCGGCCGTGGCGATCCTGCCGGAGGGCGCGCGCAAGGCGATCGCCGTCGAGCACCCCACCGGCGAAATGACCGTCGTCGTCGATCTCGACGGACGCGGCGAGGTTCGCTCCGCCGCGCTGCTGCGAACCGCGCGCAAGCTCTTCGACGGAATCGTCTTCGGCCGCTGAACGGCAAGGTGTCATCGATGGATGCGAACTCCATGCCCTTCGACCCCCATCCGTCGCGGCCGAGCTTCGCGCCGCCGCCGGGAGCGGTCGACGCGCATTGCCACGTCTTCGGTCCCGCCGCGGTTTTCCCCTACGCGCCCGAGCGCAAATACACCCCCTGCGACGCGCCGAAGGAGACGCTGTTCGGCTTGCGCGACTTTCTCGGATTCTCGCGCAACGTCATCGTCCAGGCGACCTGCCACGGCGCCGACAATCGCGCGCTGATCGATGCGCTGAACGCCGCGGGTGATCTCGCGCGCGGGATCGCGACGGTGCGCGCCAGCGTGACCGACGACGAGCTCAAGGCGCTGGACGCGGTTGGCGTGCGCGGCGTCCGTTTCAATTTCGTCAAGCGCCTGGTCGAGGCGACGCCGCGCGACGTCTATCTCGCCATCGCCGAGAGGATCGCCGCGCTCGGCTGGCATATCGTGGTCTATTTCGAGGCGCACGAACTCGCCGACCTCGTCCCCTTCCTCGAGAGCCTGCCGACGACGATCGTGGTCGACCACATGGGCCGGCCGGATCTGGCCAAAGGGGTCGATCACCCCGACTTCCGCCGCTTCGTCGAGCTGATGGCCGCCAATCCGCGCATCTGGAGCAAGGTCACCTGCCCGGAGCGCCTGTCGATTTCGGGGCCGCCGAACTACGACGATTTCGTTCCCTTCGGGCGGACGCTCGTTCGTTCCTTCCCCGATCGCGTGCTGTGGGGCACGGACTGGCCCCATCCCAACATGACCACGCACATGCCCGACGACGGCGCTCTGGTGAACATGATTCCGCGCATCGCGCCCTCGCCGGCCGAACGGCAGGCGTTGCTCGTCGACAACCCGATGCGGCTTTACTGGTCGCGATGACGCCAAACCAAGATGGGAGGACGCAGAATGTCGGCGCACGCACACGCACTCGATGAAATCCCGGGGACGGTCCTCTTCGACGGCGCCCAGGCGATGAAAGGCTACGCGCTGAACAAGATGTGCTTCGCCTTCAACAAAGCCGAGAACCGCGAGGCGTTCCGTCGCGACGAGGAAGCCTTCATGACGAAATACGGGCTCAACGACCGGCAGAAGGCGGCGGTTCGCGCGCGCAACGTGCTGGCGCTGATCGAGGCGGGGGGCAACATCTACTATCTCGCCAAGCTCGCGGGGCTGCTCGGCCTGAGCGTCCAGGACGTCGGGGCTCAACAGACCGGCATGAGCGTCGAAGCCTTCAAGGACATGCTCAAGAAGCAGGGAGAATAGGCCATGGCCAACGTCATCGGAGGATTGACCTCTTCCCATATTCCCGCCGTCGGAAACGCCTACGCCAAGCAGCTCTTCGAGGATCCCTACTGGAAGCCGTTTTTCGACGGTTACCCGCCGGTGCACAAGTGGATCGCCGAGCGGAAGCCGGACGTCGCGGTCGTCTTCTACAACGACCACGGCCTCAACTTCTTCCTCGACAAGATGCCGACCTTCGCGATCGGCGCCGCGTTCGAATACGAGAACCAGGACGAGGGATGGGGCATTCCCGTCGTCGGCAAGTTCCAGGGCTATCCCGAGCTCTCTTGGCATATCATCGAGGGCGTCGTCGCCGACGGCTTCGACGTCTGCTCATGCCAGGAAATGGCGGTCGACCATGGTTTCGCCGTCCCGGTGCAGCTCTTCTGGGGCGACCGCGCCAAGAACCCGATCAAGACCATCCCGATCTGCATCAACACCGTGCAGCATCCGGTGCCGACCCCGATGCGCTGCTACCGCTTCGGCCAGGCGATCGGTCGCGCGATCGCCTCCTTTCCCGGCGACGAGAAGGTGGCGATCCTGGGCACCGGCGGCATGTCGCACCAGCTCGACGGCAAGCGGGCGGGCTTCATCAACAAGGAATTCGATCTCATGTGCCTGGAGAAGATCGTCGACGAGCCCGAGGCGCTCGCCGCCATCTCCACCCACGACCTCATTCGCGAGGCCGGCGCGCAGGGCTTGGAGTTCATTCTCTGGCTCGCCATGCGCGGCTGCCTGCAAGGCAAGGTCAAGCGCCTGCACCAGAACTACCACATCCCGATCTCCAACACGGCGGCGGGCACGCTGCTGCTGGAGAACCGGGCGTAGCGAGCTCATGCAAACAGGCCCTCGTCCGGCGATTTGCGCCACATCCTCCCGCAAGCGGGCGAGGGTCGGCGCGAAGGGGGGGCGAGGCCTGAAGCCGCCCCCGCCCTATTGGGCGAAGGTGTTGCAGGAATCGACCTGCCCGCTCTGGAGGCCGATCGTCAGCCATTTCTGGCGCATCGCCGACGAGCCATGGGTGAAGCTGTCGGGCACGGCGTAGCCGCGCGCCGCGGTTTGCAGGCGGTCGTCGCCGATCGCCGCCGCGGTCGCCATCGCCTTTTCGATGTCGCCGGGATCGAGAATTTTCCATTTCTGATTGGCGTTGGCCGCCCAGACGCCAGCCAGGCAATCGGCCATCAGTTCGACGCGCACCGACAGCGCGTTGGCCTGGGTGCGACTGGCGTTCTGCTTGGCCGCGTCGACCTTGTCGAGAATGCCGAGCAGGTCCTGGACGTGGTGGCCGACCTCGTGGGCGATCACGTAGGCGTAGGCGAAATCGCCGCCGCCGCCGTACTTGGTCTGCATGTCGCGGAAGAAC
>CAVWKL010000048.1:0-19632 GCA_963755075.1 uncultured Alphaproteobacteria bacterium | reverse complement strand
CGTGCACAGCTGCTCGACGCCGACCGGCCCGCGCGCGTGCATGCGGCCGGTGGCGATGCCGATTTCCGCGCCGAAGCCGAACTCGCCGCCGTCGGCGAACTGGGTCGAGGCGTTGTGCAGGACGATCGCCGAGTTGACCTCGCCTCAGGAACGCTCCGCGGCGGCCTTGTCCTCGGTGACGATGCAGTCGGTGTGATGCGAGCCGTAGGTCTCGATGTGGTCGATCGCCGCCTCGAGGCTGTCGACGACCCCGACGGCGATGATCGCGTCGAGATATTCGGCGCGCCAGTCCTCTTCGCTCGCCGCGCGTCACGCGCGCGTCGGCCTCTTGCGCCGCCGCGTCGCCGCGCACCGCGCAGCCCGCCGTCGATCAGCGCCTCGATCAGCGGCTCGAGCAGGCGTCGGCGCGGCGGCGCGATCGACCAGCAGCGTCTCGGCGGCGCCGCAGACGCCGGTGCGCCGCATCTTGGCATTGACGACGATCTTGATCGCCTTGTCGAGATCGGCCGCCCGGTCGACATAGACATGGACGACGCCTTCGAGATGGGCGAACACCGGCACGCGCGCCTCGCGCTGCACGCGCTCGACGAGGCTCTTGCCGCCGCGCGGCACGATCACGTCGAGCGCGCCGCCGAGGCCCTCGAGCATCTCGCCGACCGCCTCGCGCGCGGCGAACGGCGCGCGCGCGATCGCCGCTTCGGGCAGGCCCGCCTCGGCGAGCCCGGCGACGAGGCAGGCGTGGATCGCCGCCGAGGAGTGGAAGCTGTCGGAGCCGCCGCGCAACACCACAGCGTTGCCGCTCTTCAGGCACAGCGCGCCGGCGTCGGCGGTGACGTTCGGCCGGCTCTCGTAGATGACGCCGACGACGCCGAGCGGCGTCGCCACGCGCTCGATCTTGAGGCCGTTCGGCCGCTCGAAGACGGCGAGCACGCGCCCGACCGGATCGGGCAGGGCGGCGACGTCCTCGAGGCCGCGCGCCATCGCCTCGATGCGCTTGGGGTCGAGCGCCAGTCGGTCGAGAAAGGCGGGGGCGAGGCCCTTGGCGCGCGCCTCGGCGAGATCGCGCCCGTTGGCGGCGAGAAGCTCCGCCGCACTTTGGCGCAAGATGCGCGCGGCGGCGAAAATCGCCTTGGCCTTGGCCGCCGCCGGCGCGTTGGCGATGGCGCGCGCCGCCGCGCGCGCCGCCGCACCGATCGCGCGCATCGCGGCGCGCACGTCTTCGGGGCGGGCGTCTTGGGCGATTTCGCCTGAGATGAGGGCCTTGGTCATGGATTTCGGCTCGGAGCGATGCGGTCGCGCCGCTCGCATAGCACGATGTCGCCGCCGCTTAAACCCGGCGGGCCGTTGAAGGCCGCCCGGACAAGCGGATGGATGGCCCGGCCAGGGTCCAAGCTTCGCCCACATCCGCCGCCATCGGCGACGGGAGGGCCGCAATTGCGATCGTCTATGAATTTCGGCGACTGAGGCGCCCTGAACGCTACGCCGGCTCGGCCGCCAGCCGGCAGGCCGACAGGTCGATCTTCAAAATCGCCGCCAGACCGTCCGCCACAACAATGTGATCGTCGCGCTGCGGCAGGCCCGAGACGGTGACGGCTCCGATGCATCCCGCGCCATGCAGCAGAAGCGGAAAGCCGCCCCCATGCACGGCATAGTCGGCGCGAGGCAAATTGTGCGCCGCTTCTTGGGATTCGCCTGACAGCGCCAACGCGCGCCCGACCGCGTAGGAGGAGCGCCACAAGCGAAGCACGGTGTTGCGCTTGCGCCGGATCCACTCGGCGTTGTCCGTGATGCTTCCCGGCAAGGCGCAATGAAAAAGCGTCCGGTCGCGCAGCGAAACGTCGATGGCGATCGGCGCGCCCCGCGCCAGGCCGATCTCACGCACGGCAAGGCCCAGCTCCCAGGCCTCTTCGGGGCCGAATCGGGAGAAAACGAGCAGGCGTTCCTGCTCGGCCAAACGTCGGATGTCCTCTCTCAGAGCCAGGTGAGGTTCCACTGCCGACCTACTCCTACGCCTTGACGTCGAGCCCATAGAGCGTGTGCAGCGTGCGCACCGCGAGTTCGGTATAGGCTTCGTCGATCAGCATGGAGAACTTGATCTCCGACGTGGTGATGGCGCGGATATTGACGCCCTTGTCGGCGAGCGCCTTGAAGGCGCGCGCGGCGACGCCCGAATGGCTGCGCATGCCGATGCCGATGGCGGAGATCTTGACCACGTCGGGCGCGCCGTGGACCGCCGAATAGCCGATCGCCTCGCGGCGCTCATCGAGGATCGCCTTGGCCCGGTCGAATTCGGAGCTCGGCACGGTAAAGGTGATATCGGTCGTCGTGGTGTCGTCGGAGACGACCTGGATAATCATGTCGACGTTGATGCTGGCCTCAGCCAGCGGAAGAAAAATCGCCGCCGCGACGCCGGGCTTGTCGGCGACATTGCGCAGGGTGATTTGCGCTTCGTCGCGCGAAAAGGCGATGCCGGTCACCACCTGCTGCTCCACGATGTCCTCCTCCTCGCAAATCAACGTGCCCAGTTTCGGATCGGCGGGATCGTCGAAGGACGAACGCACATAGAGCCTGACCCTATGCACCATCGCCACTTCGACCGAGCGCACCTGCAACACCTTGGCGCCGAGCGAGGCCATCTCCAGCATTTCCTCGAACGACACTTTGTCAAGGCGACGCGCCTTGGGCACCACGCGCGGATCGGTGGTGTAGACGCCGTCGACGTCGGTGTAGATGTCGCAGCGGTCGGCGTGGAGCGCGGCGGCGAGCGCCACCGCCGAAGTGTCGGAGCCGCCGCGCCCGAGCGTCGTCACGCGCCCGTCTCGGCGTGTGAATCCCCTGGAAGCCGGCGACCACCGCGACCTCGCCTAGCGCAAAGCCCGTCAAGGATCGCCTCGCCGTCGATGCCGTCGATGCGCGCCGCCCCGTGCGCCTCGTCGGTGCGAAGCGGAATCTGCCAGCCCTGCCACGAACGCGCCTTCAGCCCCATCGCCTTCAGCACAATCGCCAGCAGGCCGGCAGTGACGAGTTCGCCCGAGGCCACCACCGCGTCGTATTCGGCGGCGTCGTAGGCCGGCGCCGCCTCGCGACACCAGGCGACGAGCTCGTTGGTTTTGCCCGCCATCGCCGAAACGACGACCGCGACCTCGTGGCCCGCCTCGACCTCGCGTTGGACGTGGCGCGCGACGTTGCGGATGCGGCCGACATCGGCGACCGAAGTGCCGCCAAACTTCATCACCAGACGCGACATGAAAATTTCCGCTCGCGGAAAGGAAGGGCGCGGCTCGCGCCGCCAATGAGGCGCGCGTATAAAGGCGCTTCCGGGGGCGGTCAACGCCTGCCGCCGTTTGGGGAACTTTGCATGGGGCCCGCCAGCCGAAGCGTCATCCCTTGGGAGGTCGCGCGTTTCGACGCGCTGGAGGCGGATTGGTGGGACCCCGAGGGTCCGATGGCGCCGCTGCACCGGCTGAATCCGACCCGCATCGCCTGGGTCCGCGACACGGTCGCCCGCCATTTCCGCCATGCCGGCGGCGGGGACGCGCCGCCGCTCGCCGGATTGAGCATGCTCGACATCGGCTGCGGCGCCGGGCTCCTGTCCGAACCCCTGTCGCGCCTCGGCGCCGAGGTCATCGGCCTCGATCCCGCGGCGAATGCGATCGCCGCTGCACGCGCGCACGCCGAGGCGACCGGCGCCAAGCCGAGCTATCGCCTCGGCGCGGTCGAGGATCTCGCGCGCGAGGGCGCAGGGTTCGACGTCGTGCTGGCGATGGAGGTTGTCGAGCATGTCGCCGATGTCCCCGCCTTCGTCGCGACGGCGGCCTCGCTGATCAGGCCCGGCGGCCTCTTCGCCGTCTCGACCCTCAACCGAACGCTGAAGAGCTTCGCCCTGGCGATCGTGGGCGCCGAATACGTGCTGCGCTGGCTGCCGGCGGGCACCCACCGCTGGGAGCAATTCGTCACCCCGGACGAGTTGGCGGCGGCGCTGCGCGCGGCGGGGCTGGCGGAGATGCAAAGGCGCGGGATGAGCTACGATCCGCTGCAGGGGGAGTGGCGGCTGTCGCCGGATTTGGCGGTGAATTATGTGATGGCGGGAAGGAAAGGATAGAGCAGGATTCGCCCGCGCGCCCCGCTTACGGGACGTCGTAGTCGTCGTTGGCGAGGTCGCGCATCTCCAGCGCGCGATGGGCGGTTTCTTCCATCAGGCAAGCCGCCGCGTTGTCGTCGCCGAGGGGAAAGCCGTGCGCCGCGCCGTCCACCGCGCAGGCCGCGTCGCGATAGGCGATCCAGGCGCGCTCGGCGGCGCGCAATTTATCCACAGCCGCCGCGGGAACCTTCTTCGTCGCTTCGCCGTACCAGCGGTTGAGCCACTCGTCCCAGACCTTCTGCTCGACCGGCGCGCAACTGCGGGGATGGGCGTTGGGATCGGAGGGTTCGATCGATTTCGGCGCGTCCTTGGCGCCGAGGCACGCCTCAAGCACGACGCCGACGCAGGCCTTCTCGGCCGCCGCCATGCTGGCGTTCTTCTTCAGGCAGGCGGCAATCCAGCCGCGCTCGCTGGCGTTGGGCGAGGGGCCCAAGTCCTCGGCGTGCGCGCCCCCGATCGCCATCGCGCCGATGAGGATCGCGCCAAGACCGATGCGTTTCAAGCCATGCCCTCCGCCAATGAACCGCCTCGCGACGGCGAGGGCTTACGGTCCGGCGCCGCGCCGCGCTAGCTGCCCGGGCAATCCTTCAGCGCGCGGTCGATCGCCTGACCGAAGCCGGCGAGCGAATAGGTGTCGACGGTGACGTTGCCCTTCCTCGAGGCGGCCTTGATCACCAGCTTCGCGCCTTTGCGCATCTCGGCGATCAACTCGCTCTCCTTGGCCGCGTTCTTGACCCAGAGATCGGCGCCCTTGGGCAGGAGATCGAAGGCCGCGTCGCCGATCGTCGCGGTCGGGGTGACGGGCTCCGGCTCCTTCTTGTCCTTCCTCTTGTCCTTTTTCTCGTCCTTTGCGTCCTTGGCGTCGGCGGCCGGCGCGCCGCCCGCGACGTCGAAGCCCATGATGAAGGAGACCTCGTTGCGAACGCCTTCCGCCGGCCGTTCGGAAATGAAGGCGTAGCCGGGATCGCGCTTGAGGTCGGCGGGCGCCCGGTCCTTGGGCTGGGCGAGCGCGTAGCAGATGCGGTTCTTGCCCGCCTGGCTCCGGAAAACGCTCCAGTCGCCGTAGGTGCCGACCAGCTCCGGCTTGGCGGCGGGCGCAGCGTCCTTCTTGTCTTCTGGCTTGGTCGCCGCCGCGGCGCCCGCCGCGACGAGCGCCAAGCATACGCCGAGCGCGGCGGCGAGAGTGCGGACGGCGTGGGGCGCGGCAAGCAGCATGGGGCAATGTCCTTCGACCAAACGCGACAAGCGCCGGCGGTTGTCTTCTCCAGTGGCGGCCGTCCTTGAACCGCGATCCGGGCGAAAATCCGACCTGCCGGCTTCTCGTTCGCGTCCGACGTCACAACCCTGCCAAGGGTTAATGAAAAATGAGTAAAATTCTTCACCGCCGACGAAATACTGGGCGGCGCGAAGGCCTTAGCGCCGACCGCCGTCGCCAAGGCGCCGAACCGATCGAGGAAGTCGCTTATTCCCGCGCGAATCGATGCTTGAGGCACGTCACGAAGCCTCAACGAGTTTCGCGTAAGAGGTGGGCGTTGGCCTCTCTTTGGACGACGCGCGGCAAGTTGGCGCAGCCGCGGGACTTGCGTTTCGTGTTGCAATGCACAATATGCCGATAGGGTCGAAACGCCGGATTTACTGGCTCTAAGGGGTAATCATGGCGAATTCTTCGAACCCCGCGGTGGAAATCCGGCGGCTGTGGCCCGCCGATATGCCCATCTTCCGCGACCATTTGTTGCGCTTGGACTCGCAGAGCCGCCACGAGCGGTTCGGCGGCGGCATGTCGGACGACTTCATCGTCCATTATGCCGAGAGCTGCTTCGGCCAGGGCGATCTCGTGTTCGGCGCCTTCGTCGGCGGCGTGATGCACGGGGCGGGCGAATTGCGCTCCGGCGAGGCGATCTGGTCGGAACAGGCGCCGTATCAGCGGCATATCCACGCCGAGGCGGCCTTCAGCGTCGAAGAGCCCTACCGCCGGCGCGGCATCGGCGCGCAGCTCTTCCGACGCATCGAGCGCGCCGCGAGCAATCACGGGGTCGAGACGATCGAAATCGTCTGCACGCCGGACAATATCGGCATGTTGCGATTGGCGGCGAAGTTCAAGGCGCATTTCACGTTCGAAGAGAACCAGATGACCGGCCGCCTCACGGCGCGCCGCCCGACCGCTTTCTCGCTGCTGCGCGAAGCCTCTTGCGACGTCATGGACTTCACCGCTTCGCTGCTCGGGGCGCAAATGCGAGCCATCGAACTCGGCTCGCCGAAGAACGACCAAACGGCGCCGGCAGAGCCGGTCAGGCGCGCCGCTCGATCATCATCGTCTTGATTCGCGCGATAGCCTTGGCGGGGTTGAGGCCCTTGGGGCACGTCTTGGCGCAATTCATGATCGTGTGGCAGCGGTAGAGGCGGAACGGATCCTCGAGGTTGTCGAGCCGTTCGCCGGTCGCCTCGTCGCGCGAATCGATCAGCCAGCGATAGGCCTGAAGCAGGATGGCCGGGCCGAGATAGCGCTCGCCGTTCCACCAATAGCTCGGGCAGGCGGTCGAGCACGAGGCGCAGAGAATGCACTCGTAGAGACCGTCGAGATCGGCGCGGTCCTCGGGCGTCTGGCGCCATTCCCTTTCCGGCGTCGGCGTGGTCGTCTTCAGCCACGGCTCGATCGAGGCGTGCTGGGCGTAGAAATGAGTGAGGTCGGGAACGAGATCCTTGACCACCTCGAGGTGCGGCAGCGGATAGATTTTCACCACGCCGTCAATTTCGTCCATGCCTTTGGTGCAGGCGAGCGTATTGAGGCCGTCGATGTTCATTGCGCAGGAGCCGCACACGCCCTCGCGGCAGGAGCGGCGGAAGGTCAGCGTGGAATCGACCTTGGACTTGATCCAGATGAGTGCGTCGAGCACCATCGGGCCGCAATCGTCGCGGTCGACGTAAAACGTGTCGATCCGCGGATTGACGCCGTCGTCGGGGTTCCAACGATAGATCCGAAACTCGGCGAGACGCTGGGCGTTGGCCGGTCTCGGCCAGGCCTTGCCCGGCGTCGGACGGGAATTCTTCGGGAGGTTGATCTGGACCATTTTTCCCTATTCCTGCCTTCCGCGCCGCGCCTTCAATACACTCTCGCCTTGGGCTCGATATAGGCGACGTCGTTGCTCATCGTGTAGGCGTGCACCGGCCGGTAATCGAGCGCAACCGCGTATTTGTCGGCGTCGATCCAGGCGAGCGTGTGCTTCATCCAGTTGGCGTCGTCGCGGTTGGGATAATCTTCGCGCGCGTGCGCGCCTCGGCTTTCCAGGCGATTGGCGGCGCCCTCCATGGTGACGACGGCCTGAACGATGAGGTTGTCGTATTCGAGCGTCTCGATGAGATCGGAATTCCAGATCAGCGAGCGGTCGCTGATGTGCGCGTCGGCGCCTTCGCGCCAAGCTTGGCGGATCAGGGTCTTGCCTTCGTCAAGCGTTTCGCCGGTGCGAAAGACGGCGCAATGGGATTGCATCACGCGCTGCATGCTCAAGCGCAGCGCCGCCGTGGGCGTGGCGCCGCTGGCGTGGCGGAAGCGGTCGAGGCGCGCCAGCGCATGGTCGGCGCTGTCCTTGGGCAGATCGGCCTGCTGTTCGCCAGGCTTGACGATCTCGGCGGCGCGCTGGCCGGCCGCGCGCCCGAACACGACGAGGTCGATGAGCGAGTTGGAGCCGAGACGATTGGCGCCATGCACCGAGACGCAGGCCGCCTCGCCGAGCGCCATCAGTCCCGGCACGATCGAATCCGGATCGGCGCCGACCTTGGTCAGCACTTCGCCGTGATAGTTCGTCGGGATGCCGCCCATGTTGTAGTGCACGGTCGGCAAGACCGGGATCGGCTCCTTGGCGACGTCGACGCCGGAGAAGATGCGCGCGCTTTCGGAAATGCCGGGCAGCCGTTCGTGCAGCACCTTGGGGTCGAGATGGTCGAGGTGCAGGTAGATGTGGTCCTTGAGCTTGCCGACGCCGCGCCCCTCGCGGATTTCCACGGTCATCGCGCGGCTGACGACGTCGCGCGAGGCGAGGTCCTTGGCCGAAGGGGCGTAGCGCTCCATGAAGCGTTCGCCGGCGGAATTGACGAGGTAGCCGCCCTCGCCGCGCGCGCCTTCGGTAATGAGGCAGCCGGCGCCGTAGATGCCGGTGGGGTGGAACTGCACGAACTCCATGTCCTGCAACGCGATTCCCGCGCGTAGCGCCATCGCGTTGCCGTCGCCGGTGCAGGTGTGCGCCGAGGTCGCGGAGAAAAAGGCGCGGCCATAGCCGCCCGTGGCGAGAACCGTCATCTGCGCGCGAAAGCGGTGGATCGTCCCGTCGTCCAACTTCAGGCAGACGAGGCCGCGCACCCGGCCCTCCGTATCGCGAATCAGATCGATGGCGAAATACTCGATGAAGAATTCGCATTTGGCCTTCAGCGCCTGGCCGTAGAGCGTGTGCAGCATCGCATGTCCGGTGCGGTCCGCCGCCGCGCAGGTGCGTTGCGCGACGCCTTTGCCGAATTCGGTCGTCATGCCGCCGAACGGGCGCTGATAGATCTTGCCTTCGTCGGTGCGCGAGAACGGCACGCCCCAGTGATCGAGTTCGTAGACGGCGGCGGAGGCGTTGCGGCAGAGATATTCGATGGCGTCCTGATCGCCGAGCCAGTCCGAGCCCTTGACGGTGTCGTACATGTGCCAGCGCCAATCGTCCGGCCCCATGTTGCCGAGCGCGGCGGAGATGCCGCCCTGCGCCGCCACGGTATGCGAGCGGGTCGGGAACACCTTGGAGATGCAAGCGACGCGCAATCCGGCTTGCGCGCAGCCGACGCTGGCGCGCAACCCCGCGCCTCCCGCGCCGACCACGACGACGTCGAAACTGTGGTCGGTGATCGGATAGGCCTGTCGCCCGAGCGCAGGGGCGCTTGCGCCGTTGGAGCCGTTGGTCGCCATTCGTGTCGAGCCCATTCAGAGGATATCAGACGAAGCCGATGCGCAGCACGGCGTAAACGCAGGCCAGCCCCATCGCCGCGGCGAAGAAAGCATTGGCCATCAGAGCCCACTCGCGCGCGCGGCCATGCACGTAGTCGAGAATGATCGAACGCATGCCGATCTGCATATGATAGACGCCGACGAGGACGAAGAGCAGGAGAACGATCGCCGGGAGCGGTTGGCCGAGCTCGGCGCGGACGCCGTTGTAGTCCTTGTGCAGCAGGCTCAAAATGAGCCAAACGAATGCGACCGTGAGCGCGATGAGCGTCGCGGCGGTCAGGCGCAAGAGCCAATTCTCGTCCGTTCCCAGGCGCGCCGAACCGAGAAAGCGAGCGCGGCTCAGCGGCGTTCGAAGCGTTTTACCAACGTTCGCCATTGCAAGCGCTCCCTTATCGGACGGCGTAGCCGACAGCCCAGACGATCAGCGTCAGCGCTAGTCCGCCGATCGCAGTCGCTTGCGCCAATTGCTCGCGCTCTGGATGCTCCAAGCCGTATCCGGCGTCCGAGATGAGATGGCGAACGCCGCCGAGCATGTGATGAAACAGGGCCCAAGTGAAGCCGAACAGCACCAACCGGCCGAGAAACGACTGGATGAAGCCGGAAAAGACCGCAAAAGCCGTGGCGTCCATCGAGGCCGCGATGAGAAACCACGCCAGCATCAGCACGCCGACGTAGAGACCGGCGCCGGTGATGCGATGGGCGATCGACATCGCCATCGTCAAGGCGAAACGATAGATGCCGAGATGAGGCGACAGGGGGCGCGCGGGTGGAGGAGCCGAGGTCGATGGGGTTGAGGTCATCGTTGCTTGTCCCTGAGCGCTTCGCCTCGCGACTCTTAGCTTCGTCGTCGCCCGTCTGCAATGCGCGCCGTCTTCGTCCTTGGTTTAACGGCGAACATTCAAATCGCTTGATATTCGGCCACCTCCGCGCGCGTTGGCGGATTGGAGCCCTTTCGCGTGCAAGTGATCGCTGACGCCGCCGCGGCGAAAGCGAGCCAGGCCTCGAGCCGATCGAGGCTCGGCTTAGGAGCCGCGGCGCCAAGCGCCCCGTCGCGATCCATCACGGCGAGCAACGAGGACATGAAACTGTCGCCGGCGCCGACGGTGTCGACGACATCGACCTTGGGCGCCGCCACGCTCGTGCGCAGGCCGCCGAGAAAGGCCACGGCGCCGCGATGTCCAAGCGTCGCGATGCAAAAGCTCGGCCCCAGCCGCGCCCACTGACTGAGCGTGTCGTCGATCGAGCGGCCGGGATAGAGCCATTCCAGATCTTCTTCGCTGGCCTTGACGAGGCTGCAGAGCGCGACCTGGCGCTCGACGAGCGCGACCACGCTTTCGCGATCCGGCGTCACCAGCGGGCGGATGTTCGGATCGTAGCTCGTCGTCATCTTCTCGCTCGCATGCGCCAGCGCGGCGACGACGCTTGCGCCGTGGCGCGGATCGACGGCGGCGATCGAGCCGACATGCAGATGACGGGCGCCCTCGGGCCAGATCGCCGGAAACGGCCAATGACCGTCGAACGCGGTCGCGTCGAGATAGAAGGAATAGCGCGATCCCGTCCGTGCGGTCCCGCGCATGACGAAGGCGAGCGGCGTCGGCTTGGCGTCGCGGGCGATCAGGCTGAGATCGACGCCTTCGCCCGAAAGCGCCGCGGCGAGGTTTTCGCCGTTGGCGTCAGCCGATATTCGCGACACGAAGGCGGTTGGCGCGCCGAGGCGACCGAGCCCGATCGCGACGTTGTAAGGCGAGCCGCCGAGCACGGCGTCGTAGCGGCGGTCCTGGTCGGGATCCGGGATGAGGTCGATCAAAGCCTCGCCGGAGATGAGGATCATGTCGCTGCCACCCCTTGTTCGCCTCGCCTCACGCCAACGTATAGGCGGTCTTGACGGTCGTGTAGAATTCCGCCGCGTAACGGCCCTGTTCGCGCGGGCCGAGACTCGAGCCTTTGCGGCCGCCGAAAGGCGCGTGATAGTCGACGCCCGCCGTCGGCAAGTTGACCATCGCCATGCCAACCTCGGCGTTGCGCTTGAAGTGCGACGCGTATTTGAGGCTCGTCGTGCAAATGCCGGCGCAAAGGCCGAATTCAGTGTCGTTGGCGAGCGCCAGAGCGTGGTCGTAGTCGCGCGCCGGGATCATTGCCGCGACCGGGCCGAAAATCTCCTCGCGGGCGATGCGCATGCGGTTGTCGACGTCGACGAACAGCGCCGGCGCCATGTAGAAGCCCGGCGTGGCGCGATTGAGCAGTTCTCCCCCGAGCATGAGCCTGGCGCCTTCGTCCCGGCCGATGCGGATATAGTCGAGGTCCTGGTCGAGCTGGCTCTGGTCGACGACCGGGCCGATGTGCACGCCGGGCTTTCGCGCGTCGTCGACGACGAGCGCGCGCATCCGCTCGGCGAGCGCCTCGGCGAAACGCGCGTAGATCCCCGACGTGACGATCAGCCGCGAGGACGCGGTGCAGCGCTGGCCGGTCGAGAAAATACGCGCCGTTGACCGCGCATTCGACCGCTGTCTTCAGATCGGCGTCGTCGAGCACGATGAGCGGGTTCTTGCCGCCCATCTCGAGCTGGAACTTGCGCATGGCGACCGCGCAGGCGGCCGCCACCTTGCGCCCGGTCTCGACCGAACCGGTGAAGGTGATCGCGTCGACGCTCCGGTGGTCGAGGATCGCCTGGCCGACCGTCGAGCCGCGGCCCATGACGAGATTGAACACGCCGGCGGGCACGCCGGCGCGGGCGATGATCTCGGCCAGCGCGTGCGCCGAGCCGTGGCGAGATCGGCCGGCTTGAAGACGACGCAATTGCCGTAGCAGAGCGCCGGCGCGATCTTCCAGGAGGGGATGGCGATCGGGAAATTCCACGGCGAGATGATGCCGACGACGCCGACGCCCTCGCGCGTCACCTCGACGTCGACGCCGGGCCGCACGCTGGCGAACTTTTCGCCGGGAATGCGCAGCGCCTCGCCGGCGAAGAAGTCGAAAATCTGAGCGGCGCGACCGACTTCGCCGATCGCTTCGGCAAGCGTCTTGCCTTCCTCGCGGGCCAACAGCCCGCCGAGTTCCTCGCGCCGCGCCGCGATCTCGCTGGAGACCCGTTTGAGAATATCGTGCCGCTCTTGCAGCGGGGCGCCCGACCAGGCGGGGAACGCCGCGCGCGCCGCAGCGACCGCGGCGTCGACCTGGGCGGCGGTCGCTTGCGCATAAAAACCGACGATGTCGCCGGAGTCGGAAGGATTGACGTTGCGGGTCGCCCCCTCGCCCTCGAGCCATTCGCCCGCGACGTAATTCCTATGGATGTCGCTCATGCCGCCCTCGAATGTGTCGCGAATGCTCTTCGCTTCGCCGCCTCAAATCAAGCCCCGCTGCGCGAGATTACGCATGAGGTGGCCGACGCCGAAATCCCACGGCGGGCAATCCTGGCAATGCCGCATCCGGTTGGTCAGCCGCCCGAGCTTTTCGGCGCCGACCGTCACCACGTCGCCCACCTTATGCGTGAAGCCTCGCCCCGGCGCGTCGCGATCGGCAATCGGCGCAAACATCGTGCCGAGGAACAGCGCCGCTCCGTCCGGATATTGATGCGAGGCTCCGATCAATTGGCCGACGAGGTCGGCGGGGTCGCGACTGATCCGCGTCATCGATGAGCCGCCCTCCAAGCAAAAGCCGTCGACGCCCTCGACGCGCAGACTCACCTCCGTCGCGCGCACGTCGTCGAGGTCGAACGTCGCGTCAAAAAGCCGCAGGAAAGGCCCGATCGCGCAACTCGCGTTCTGATCCTTGGCCTTGCCCAACAGCAGCGCCGACCGTCCTTCGAAATCGCGCAAATTGACGTCGTTGCCGAGCGTCGCGCCGACGATCGCGCCTTTCGAATTGATCGCCAGCACGATTTCCGGCTCCGGGTTGTTCCAGGCCGAGGCGCTGTGGAAACCTGCGTCGGCGCCGGTCCCGACGGCCGACATCGGCTGGCTCTTGGTGAAGATCTCGGCGTCGGCTCCGATGCCGACCTCCAGATATTGCGACCAGGCGCCGTCGGCGATCAGCGCTTCTTTCAGACGCATCGCCGCGGGCGAACCCGGAGCGAGGGTTGAAAGATCGACGCCGACGCGCTCAGTCATCTCGTCGCGGATCGCCGCAGCGGCGACGCTTCGGCCGCGCGCCCGCTCCTCGATGACCCGCTCGATCATCGACGCAGCGAAGGTGACGCCCGCCGCCTTGATCGCCTGGAGATCGATGGGCGCGAGCAGCCAGGGTTTGGCGGGATCGCGCGCCCCTGGGGGCGTGTTGGCCAGAATCTCGCCGAGCGAAGCGAGCCGTTCGCCCGACGTCTCGCGCGCCGCGGTCGCCGGATCGGGCGCCTCGCAAAGGTCGCGCATCGTCGGAAAGCGCCCGCTGACGTCGAACGCGCCCTCCGCCCGCACGACGACGATCGAAGGGCCTGCCGCGTCGGGGCGCCAGACGCGGGCGCAGAGCGCGCCGGCGAAGCCGTCCGACGGCAGCGTCGTCGCCTCGATCAATTGCAAATTCGTCATCGCCGCCATGGCCCCGAGGTTCCTAAGCGATTGACGGCGGCCCGCCGTCTCTCTAGCCTCTAACATGCCAGCGGGGAAGGGTCGCGCGGCCGACGCTGCCGCGGCGACCGCGGGAGTCGATGGGGATCATGGGGGTGCGGACCAACAGCAAGGCGGACCATGTCTACGGCGAACTCAAGGAGGCCATCTTGGAGGGAACCCTAGAGCCGGGCGATCCGATCGACAAGCAGGCGTTGTGCGAGCGGCTCGGCGTGTCCCGCTTTCCCGTTTCTGCCGCGGTGAGCCGGCTCGCCTTCGAGCGGCTTGTCGTCATTGAGCCCCAACACGGCTCATTCGTCTCGCGGATCTCGGTCGAGGACGTGCGCGAGCGCTGGTTCATTCGGCGGGCGCTGGAATGCGAAATCGCCGCGGAAGCGGCGCGCCGCATGACGCTTGTGGGCCGCGAGGCGCTGGCGGAGAATATCGCGCTCGAAGGCGAAGCGGTCGAGGCGGTCGACCGGAGACGGTTTTACCGGCTCGACGTCGAATTTCACCAGCTGTTGACGACGCACTTGGGTTTGCGGCACAGCGCCGAAATCCTCGACGGCTTGCGCGCGCATCTCGAACGAGTCCGCCGTCTGCTGATGGCGCCGGCGGGGCGCAATCGCGTGACTCTGAGCGAGCACTCGGCCATCGTCGCCGCGATCGAAGCGGGCGACCCCGTCGGCGCCCGCGCCGCGATGGATCGTCATCTGGCCAGCACGACCGAAACCTTCGAAGCTTTCGCGCGCGAACGGCCCGCGCTATTTTCGGCCTGAGCGGTCGCCGACGAGGACTTGACCCGATGAACACGCCGCGCGCGCTGCGCTTGAGCGCCGAAGACAACGTGATGATCGCCATCGACGAAATTCGCGCCGGCGACGCCCCCGTTTCTTGTCCGGCCGCGGTCGAGCGCATCCCGAGGGGACACAAGATCGCCACCGCGCCGATTGGGCTGGGCGCGCCGGTCCGCAAGTTCGGCCAGATCATCGGTTTCGCCTCGAAGCCCATCGCGATCGGCCAATGGGTCCACGAGCACAATTGCGTCGTCCAGGAATTTTCCCGCGACTATCATTTTTGCGAGGATGCGCGAGGGCAGGCCGTCCTGCCGGTCGAGCAGCGGGCGACCTTCCAAGGCTACCGCCGCGCCAACGGCAAGGCGGGAACGCGGAATTATCTCGGCATCATGACCTCGGTGAACTGCTCGGCGACCGTGGCGCGGTTGATCGCGCGCGAGGTCGAGCGTTCCGGCCTGCTCGACGACTATCCCCGCGTCGACGGCGTCATCGCGCTCGTCCACGGCGCGGGCTGCGGCATGGCCTCGCATGGCGAGGGCTTCGACACGCTCGCGCGCACGCAATGGGGCTATATCGCCCATCCCAACATGGGCGGGGCGTTGATGGTCGGGCTCGGCTGCGAGGTCATGCAGATCGGCCCGATGAGGGACGCGCACGGCCTCGAGGAGGGCGACCTCTTTCAGAGCTTCACCATCCAGGGAGTCGGCGGCACGCGCCAGGCGATCGAAGCGGGGCTCGAGCGGGTCAAGGCGATGCTGCCGATCGTCAATCGCGCCCGGCGCGAAACATTGCCGGCGAGCGAATTGACCCTGGCCCTGCAATGCGGCGGCTCGGACGGCTATTCGGGGATCACCGCCAATCCCGCCCTCGGCGCGGCGGCCGATATTCTGGTGCGCCACGGCGGCACCGCGATCCTGTCGGAGACTTCGGAAATCTACGGGGCCGAGCATCTGCTGACGCGTCGCGCCGCGACGCCGGAGATCGGCCGCAAGCTCGTCGATCTCATTCATTGGTGGGAGGATTATTCCGCGCGCCGCGGCGGCGAAATGAACAACAACCCGTCGCCTGGCAACAAGGCGGGCGGGCTGACGACGATCCTGGAAAAATCGCTCGGCGCCGTCGCCAAGGGCGGCACGACGCCCCTCAACGGCGTCTATCGCTACGCCGAGCCGGTGACCGCCAAGGGGTTGGTCTTCATGGACACGCCGGGTTTCGATCCGGTGTCGGCGACCGGCCAGGTGGCGGGCGGCGCCAACGTGATCGCCTTCACCACCGGCCGCGGCTCGGCCTTCGGCTGCAAGCCGACGCCCTCGATCAAGCTCGCCACCAACAGCGACCTCTATCGGCGCATGAGCGAGGACATGGACATCAATTGCGGCGACGTGCTCGACGGCGTCTCCATCGCGCAAAAGGGCCAGGAGATTTTCGACAAGGCGCTCGCTGTCGCTTCGGGCGAAAAATCCAAGTCGGAGGCGTTGGGTTACGGCGACGCCGAATTTGTGCCTTGGCAAATCGGCGCGACGATGTGATGAAGGCGCGGTGAAATCGGCCCTTCTTTTCGATCTCGACGGCACGCTGGTCGACAGCGACGCCGAGCACTTGCGCGCTTTCCAGCACGCCTTTGCCGCGTATGGAATCCGGCTCGGCAAGGAGGAGTACGACGCGCGCATCCTCGGCTCCGACAACGGAGCGATCGGGCGGAGGTTCCTGCCGCATCTGACGGCGGCCGAGCAGACGGCGACGCTCAACGCCAAGGAGGCGAGCTATCGCGACCATCTCGGCGCACTGACCCCGATCGCCGGCGTCGGGGCGCTGCTCGACTACGCGGAGGCGCACGGCCTCGGCTTGGCGGTGGTGACCAACGCGCCGCGCGCCAACGTCGACAAGGTGCTCGGCGCGCTCGGCCTCGAGGCGCGCCTGCCGCTGCGCGTCGTCGGCGGCGACGTCGCGCGCGCCAAGCCCGACCCGCTGCCTTACCTCACCGCGCTTCAGCGCCTCGGCGCCGAGGCCGCCCATTCGCTCGCCTTCGAGGATTCGCTGTCGGGCGTCCGTTCCGCGCTCGACGCCGGCCTCGACGTCGTCGCGCTGACGACGACGCTCGAGGCGGCGACCCTCCTCGACGCGGGCGCCGCCTTCGCCGTCGCCGATTTCACCGATCCGCGCATCGTCGCGCTGATCGAGCGCCGCCGCGCCTCGCCAGGGAAGACCCGATGAGACTCGCCCAGATCGTCGACGAACACGACAAGCGCGCGCTCGTCGTCACCGCGCGCGGCGAAAGCCGCCTCGTCAAAGGCGCCCGCGCCACGCTCGAACTCGCGGTTCAGGCGATCGAAGCCGGCGCGCCGCTGCGCAAGCTGATCGCCGAGCGCGGCGTCGGCAAGCCGGTGGACCTCGCCGCCGCGCTGAAGGAGAAGCGCGTCCTCTCCCCGATCGACCACAAGGACCCCGCCCATCTCTTCGTCACCGGCACCGGCCTCACCCATCTCGGCTCCGCCGAGGGGCGCGACAAGATGCATCGAGACGTCGCCGACCCCGCCGCGCTCACCAACTCGATGCGCATGTTCAAGCTCGGCCTCGAGGGCGGCAAGCCGAAGGCCGGCGAAAAGGGCGCGCAGCCGGAATGGTTCTACAAGGGCGACGGCTCGACGCTCGTCGCGCCGGGCGGCGATCTGATAAGCCCGAGCTTCGCGCTCGACGGCGGCGAGGAGCCGGAGATCGTCGGCGTCTACGTCATCGACCCCGCCGGCCAGCCGGCGCGCGTCGGCTTCGCGCTCGGCAACGAATTCGCCGATCACCTGATGGAGCGGCGGAACTATCTCGATCTCGCCCATTCCAAGCTGCGCCCCTCGAGCCTCGGGCCGGAGCTCCTGGTCGGCGAACTCCCCGACGACGTTCGCGGCGTCTCGCGCATCCGCCGCGGCAAGGCGGTCGTCTGGGAAAAGCCGTTCCTCTCGGGCGAGCACAACATGTCGCACGCCATCGCCAACCTCGAGGCGCATCATTTCAAGTATCCGCTCTTCCGCCGCCCCGGCGACGTCCACGTGCATTTCTTCGGCACGGCGACGCTCTCCTTCAGCGACGGGGTCAAGACGCAAAAGGGCGACGTCTTCGAGATCGAAGCCGAACCCTTCGGCCTGCCGCTGCGCAACCGGCTCTGGGCGGGCAAGGCGGAGAAGGTGAGGATCAGGGCGCTGTAGGGGCGCGCGCGCCAAATGTCTCCAAGCCTTTCCCTGGATTTTCCAAATTTTTCCAAAGAAGTTCCAAGGAAATTCCAAGGATTTTCCAAATTTTTCTTTGGCCATTTTGTGGGAAATCAAGGGGTTGCAAGAGAAAAAGGGAAATTTCGCTTCGCTCCAAATTCATGCGCCGGTCGTCGCCCGAAGACCCACGCCCGGCCGCACCGGCAGGGTGGGCATGGGCGAGATCGTTGACGGCAGCATAGCATGATTTTCTCTTTTTTCGAAATGAAATGCTGCGCCACGACCCAAGGACGGCGGCTAGGTTGAAGAAGCGAGTTATGTGCGGCGTCAGCGTAACTGGATGCGTGCGCCATTCCGATCGCGGCGTGCAATACGCCGCTCAGCTCTATCGCGAGGCGTTGACCGCCCATGGCCTGGTTGGCTCGATGGGCCGGCGCGGAAGCCCCTATGACAACGCCAAAGCGGAGAGCTTCATGAAAACGCTGAAGGTCGAAGCGGTCGATCCGATGGCCTGCGAGACCTTCGACCGATGTCGTCGACGACCTTTCACGCTTCATTGATGAGGTCTACAACACCCGCAGGCTCCGTTCCGCCCTCGGATGTCTGAGCCCGCAACAGTTCGAGGATCACCATACCCGGCCGGCCGTCAAATCCGCAGCCTGACACCTGTCCGCCCCGAGGGGCCCACTCCAGATGTCCGATAAGATTTTCATCAATTATCGGCGAGCCGATTCGATCGGCACTGCCGGTCGATTGGGCGACAGACTCGCCAAGAGGTTCGGAAAGCGAAATCTCTTTATGGACGTCGACAGCATTCGAGCAGGAGTCGATTTCGTCGCCGATTTGGAGGACCGCGTCGGTGAGTGCCGCGTCTTTCTTGTCGTGATCGGGCCAAACTGGCTTGATGCGAGGGATGAAATTGGTAGGAGGCGGTTAGATTGTCCCGAGGACTTCGTGAGGATCGAAATCGCTGCGGCGCTTGCACGCGACATAAGAGTCATTCCCGTCTTGGTTGATGGGGCGCAAATGCCGAAGGCGGAAGAGTTGCCCGCATCCATCAAGTCGCTTGTGCGACGTAATGCAGTGGAAGTTCGGAATACACAATTCGGTCGCGACGCAGAAGCGCTGATGACAAGGGTGCGAGAAGCGCTCGGTGGAAGCCCATTTGAGCAAGCCTGGCGGCGAAAGTGGGTGGGGCTCGGTGCGGCAGCGCTCGCCGTGATTGTTTTGGTCACCTTGACTGCGCATAATTGGATCTGGACAGCTCTGCCTTTATCACAACGGGAGCAGCCGAGATCTGCTCTTTTGCCAACGAAAATATTCTACCAACCGTCGTATGCAGGCGCGCGACTTGATTTTTGTTATAAGAACGGAGTGTTGTGCGGGAAAGAAGCGGCGATCGCTTTCTGTAAGTCGCAGAATTACAATTCTGTTGCTGATCAGGACGGATTTGAAATCGACCCAAATATTTGGGGAACCAGAACATTGGCGGGTGATCAAAACAACGGCAGGGACGGATTTAGATTCATTAAGTGCGTCGATCCACTGAACTGAAATATAGGTTGTTGCAATCTACGACACTCGGATGTTCACTAGAGCGACCGCCGCTCCTCGCTATCCGAGCTCAAAATTGAAGATACGCGCTTTCAGTTAGAATGCAGAACGCAGTTACGTTGACAGTGCACCTCATTGACGCGCGGCGGCCGCCGCCATGACAGCGCCGCTCCCATCGGCGGCGCGCCTCAACTGCGGTGCGCGATCGCCGTCAGGGCGTCTTGGATGGCCTCGGGGGTGACGCTGGTTTCGCCCTCGAACGGCAAGTCGATGATGAAGACGATGGCCAGCAAGAGGGCGATCGCCGCCGCCGGCGCCGCGACGGCGATGGTGCGCGCCAGGCTGCCGGTCATCGCCACGGCCAGCCCCACCCCGAGGCCGATAAGGCAGGCGATGGCGATCCAGAAATATCGCGGCAGGCCGTAGC